>QMSI01000020.1 GCA_003649615.1 Thermoprotei archaeon
CCCATAAATAGTGGAGGAAGAGGCATAGGGCGGCTACTTCGCTATGGGGCTGCGTAGTGATAGAGACATTATATGTAGCTAAATCGTATACCTCTCTGGGCTGCTTCTTCGCCCCTACGATTATCAGCTTATCCCGTCCACTTGCTCTAACTTGATCTATAACTTGGGGGAGCGGTACACCGTACTGTGTTAGATGTATGACCTCTCCTCCTTTAGAAAGCCATTCCTTAACTATTCTTCTCCAAGGAAGCCCTGTTCTAACGAAGAAGGGTCCTCCCCAGGTCTCCACCACTTTGTTTACGGTCTCCTCAAGCTTCCCATCTACTACGTCGGAGACTATCACTCCATCTGCGCCGAAAGCTCTAGCTGTTAAACAGACATGAGTAGTTATTCGTTGGTCTCTAGGTATACGGTGTCCCATCCTGAGGACCACTACTTGAACCAGTATGGTTCACCCAACTATCGTGGTCATCAGGACTTATATTAAGCTCCCGCGTAGGACTTCTTGGATGTCAGCTATACTAGTGGAGTGTCAAGTTCCAGGTATCCCTCCAAAGATAGAGGAGCTTGAGGATTTAGCTAGAAGTAGGGGTTATTTTGTCCTCAAGAAGCTTATTCAGCGTAGAGGCAAACCTGATGCGGCCTACGTCATAGGTAGGGGGAAGCTTGCTGAGCTTAAACGGCTAGTTATGGAGACCGGGGCCGATAATGTCATCTTCGCCAACACGCTCAAAGCTGGCCAAGCTTTTAGGATAAGAAGGGAGCTTGGATGGAGAGTAAACGTAATCGACCGCAACCTCTTAGTCTTAGAAATATTCGAGCAGCGAGCTATGACGAAGGAGGCAAAGCTTCAGATCGAGCTGGCAAGGCTTCGCTATACTCTACCTTGGGCGAGGGAGTTTGTCAGGTACCGTAACCTCTACGGCGAACAGGTAGGCTTCAGCGCTATGGGTGAGTATCTGCACAAAGTCTACGAAGCTAACGCTAGGCGGAGGATAAAGGCGTTAAAGGAGGAGCTCCGTAAAGCAAGGCTCAAGACTTTCTTGAGGGTAAAGAAGAGGCATGAAGCAGGCCTACCAGTTGTCTCCCTCACTGGCTATACGCAGGCTGGCAAGACTACTTTCTTCAACCTGGTGGCTGGGGAGTCTAAGCCTGTCGGCTTAGGCCTCTTCACCACTCTTTCTACTTTTGCCAGGAGGATTAGCATTGAGGGCATGGATTTCATAATCGTCGATTCCATAGGCTTTATCGAAGACCTCCACCCATTAATCCTCGATGCTTTCCACGCCACGCTGAGTGAAATCGGCATGTCCGACGCCATCCTCCTCATTATCGATGCCAGCGACCCACCCGACATACTAAGGAGGAAGGTTTCCTCGTCTAAAGAAGTGCTTTACCGCGTAGCTCCAGGTCTCCCCCTCATAATAGCTCTCAACAAGATAGATCTTGTCGGGGAGGAGGGGCTTGAAGCCGGTCGCAGGGTGGTGGAGGACCTTTTCCCCTCCACCCCTATAATACCTATTAGTGCCCGTAGAGGAGACCATGTCGAGGAAGTTCTGCTTAAGCTTAAGGAGCTCTTAATGAACCTCAGTTAAGGTTTTTCGAAGTGGGGTCGCTTTTATAACGCCTAGCTTTTTTAGTTAGGTTGGGGTTTCAAGTGCGCTGTGAAATCTGTGGCAGACCAATACAAGGCTCTCCTCATCGAATACTCGTAGACACCGCTACCCTCCTTGTCTGTAGTAGGTGTGCACGTTACGGGGTTCCCGTATCTCAGAGGCCTAAACCTAAGCTAACAGTACCCACTGCTCCTTTGCCTAGGAAAGCGGATAGAGATAAACTGCCTGAAATAGTCCCTGATTACGACTCGAAGATAAGGAAGGCGCGCGAAGAGATGGGTCTAACACAAGAGGTATTAGCTAAATATGTAGGGGAGAAGGTGTCTGTCATAAAGCGTATTGAGATGGGTAAGCTTAAACCGACCATAGAATTAGCTAAGAAGCTCGAGAAGGTTCTTAAGGTCACGCTGCTAAGCGATGTGGCTAGCGACGTCGGCGTATCGGTGAAGGAAAGGAAGGTCGAGGTGCTTTTAGGCGACGTGGTGGTGATAAAGGATAAGGGGCGGAAGGAGGAAGCGTGACTGAGCTAAGCCTCCTACTAGGTCTTCGTAGGGTTAGAGCTGTAGCTGACTATCAATTTGGTGAAGGAGTCGGTTTTAGGCTCTTTCCTGAAGGTATTGAGCTCAAGTTTTCCCCCAAAACAGGCAGGGTACGCCACATATACCTCGATGGCGTACTACTAGCTACCTTAAGGCCGAGCGACGGCCTCCTAGCCTTAACGGTTGAGGGGGGTAGACGCCTCTTAACTATCTTGACGCCTCCTCGCCTTAGAGTGAAGGTGTTAGAAGGAGTTGAAGAGTATGTTTCTGAGGGTAGAGACGTGTTGGCAAAGCATGTAAGTGATGCCGACCCTGAGCTAAGGCCTGGCGAGGAGGTCTTGGTTGTAGATAGCCATGGCGAGCTCTTAGCTGTAGGCAAGGCTGTGCTAAGTGGACTGGAAATGTTAAGCTTTAAGGAAGGTGTTGCAGTTAAGGTAAGGAGGGGGATTAAGGATTGAGGAGGCTTAGCCCGAGGGAAGTTAAGAGGATGATGCAGCGCATGGGCATGGAAGTTGAGCCTATGGAGGGAGTTAACGAAGTTATCTTCAAGCTTCAGGACAAGACGCTCGTGATAAAGGACCCTCAGGTATCGCTTATTAAAATGGCTGGTCAATCCATATACCAAGTCGTAGGGGAAGCAGTGGAACTAGTTGAGCTCGAAGAAGCTCCTGAAATACCTGAAGAAGATGTGCAGTTAGTGGCAGCTCAGGCAGGTGTTAGCTTAGAGGAAGCGCGTAGAGCTCTTGAAGAATCGGGAGGGGACTTGGCTAGGGCTATCCTCATGTTGAAGACTAAAGGTTAACGCTTAGCTCTACGACTCTTAAGGATCCTTATCCTAAACACGTCTTCTCTTGCGCGTTCATCTAGGTAGAGCTCTATGTACTTAATGGCTTTATCGAACCTTGGTATTATAACTGTTTCAAGCGCGTTAACTCTCCTCTTAGCTTTTTTGACTTCCTCTGCGAGACCTCTGATGGAGGCTTCAATCTCCGCTAGCCTTACAATGGAGTTCAAGGCATCCCTGAAAGCCTTGACAGCCTCATCGAGGCTACTGCAAGTGTCAGCTAAGCTATAGGTAGGCTTCGAGGTATCTGTAATCTCGTTTAAGGTTAAGGTTGGCACCTTGACACCCATTATACTCCTTAAACGAAGCTTGACGTCGTATGAAGTAGGTGATGAAGCTGCGATCTCCATTACTTTGAGAGGGCCAAGCTCCATTTTAGCCTCGGCAAGTTTCTTGTAGGCCTCAGTTACTATTTTCGTAACACCCTCTTTTAATGTCCTATATTCCCTGAGAACTTCGAGGAGCTCCATGACCAGGGCGTCTCTCTTCTCCTTTAATAGTGAAAGGCCTCTCTCTGCTAACTTGCGTTTCCTCCTCAATGCTATGAGCTCCATTCTGGTAGGCTTAAAATCGAGTCCGCCAGCGCTCATAGCTTACCCACCAACCAGTTAGAGTTAGGCCTAGAAAAGCTTTCGATCGCTCTCTCTTGGGGATGCAAGGGCTAGGTTTAAATAAGACCATCAAGCTAGCTCTTTAGCTACAATGTTAAGGAGGGTGAGATGGGATGGTGAAGTTCAAGCAGACCGAGGAAGTACTAAGGCTGATGAAGGATAGGGAGAAGGTACGTAACATAGGCACGTTAGCTCACGTAGACCATGGTAAGACCACTACCAGCGACAGCCTGTTGATGGCTGCCGGCATGCTTTCGCCTAAGGTAGCGGGGAAGGCGTTGGCCTTAGATTATGTAGAGATAGAGCAGAGCATGGAGGGCTCTTCCCTCCCTGCGCTCAGTTAAGACAGATGACCGTTAAGGCGGCCAACGTCTCTCTCTACCACGAGTGGCAAGGTAAACCCTACGTGATAAACCTGGTAGATACGCCTGGCCACGTCGACTTTACAGGCCACGTGACCCGCTCCCTAAGGGTAATGGATGGTGGGCTCGTGGTTTGCGATGCAGTCGAGGGAGTTATGACCCAGACCGAGACCGTACTGCGCCAAGGCTTAGAGGAGCGTATCAGGCCCCTTCTATTCATCAATAAGGTGGACAGACTAATCAAGGAACTTAAATTATCCCCTAACGAAATTCAGCAGCGCTTCATAGAGATTGTGAAGGACTTCAACTCGCTCATAGAACTTTACGCTGAGCCTGAGTTCAAAAAGGTATGGAAGGTTGACTTCGCCAAGGGCCAAGTAGCCTTCGGCTCAGCTTTACATAAATGGGGGCTTACAGTACCCATAGCGCAGAGGAAAGGGTTCAAGTTCTCCAATATAGTTGACGCTTATGAAAAAGGCTACGTAGAGGAGCTGGCCAAGGAGGCCCCGCTTTACGAAGCTATACTGGACATGATAGTTGAGCATGTTCCGAACCCTCTCGAGGCTCAGAAGTACCGTATACCTAAGTTGTGGAAGGGTGATCTGGAAAGCGAAGTAGGTAAGGCCATGTTAAACTGCGACGACAAAGGCCCAACGGTCATCTGTGTCAGCAAGGTAATCTCTGATCCGCATGCAGGTCTCGTAGCTACGGGAAGAGTGTTTTCCGGTACGGCATACACCGGTGAGGATGTATACTTGGTTATGGCCCGTGATGACGGTAAGATACAGCAGGTAGGTCTCTACATGGGTCCTTATAGAGAGGTCTGCGACTCTGTCGTGGCAGGCAACATAGTGGCTATGCTGGGCTTGGATAGGGCGAGGGCAGGTGAGACCATAGTTGATAAGGTACTGAAAGGGGTTATGGTGCCCTTTGAGAGGCTGCGCTACATAAGCGAGCCTGTCGTTACGATGGCCATAGAGCCTAAACATACAAGCGACCTGCCTAAGCTGGTGGATGCTCTTAGAAGGATGGCCATAGAGGATCCTACGCTCTACGTGAAGATTAACGAGGAGACCGGGGAGTATCTGATCGCTGGCATGGGTCAATTACATCTCGAAATAGCACTATGGGATCTTCAACAGCGTACAGGTGGCTTAGAGGTCGTAACCTCGCCGCCCATAGTGGTTTACAGGGAAACTATCAGGAAGTCAGCTGGTCCCTTTGAAGGTAAGAGCCCTAATAAACACAATAGGGTCTACATTAAGGTAGAGCCTCTAGACTCAGCCACCATGGAACTGCTCGAGCGCAGCGAGATCTACGATGGACAGGACTGGAGGGTTAGAGCTAAGATACTACGTGAAAAAGCTGGCTGGGATGCCGATGAAGCGCGTAACATCTGGTCGATTGATGAACACCTCAACATCTTCGTTGACGTAACGAAGGGCTTACAGCACCTGAGAGAAGTTAAGGACACGCTAATCTCCGGCTTCCACTGGACCATGGCTGAGGGGCCATTATGTCACGAGCCGGTTAGAGGGGTTAAAGTAGTACTGGTAGACGCTCAAATCCATGAAGACCCAGCACACCGTGGTCCAGCCCAGATGATGCCAGCTCTCAAAGACGCTATCATGTGCGGCTTCCTCTCGGCTAAGCCTACGTTACTTGAGCCCATAATGAAGATAGAGGCCAAATGCCCTCCAGACTACATTTCAGGGCTTACAAGAGTAATAGTTACGAGGAGAGGCAAGATCTTGAACTTGGAGTCCGCTGGGATGCTAATGTCTGTTAAAGGAGAGATACCCGTAGCTGAAACCTTTGATCTAGCGAACGAGATAAGGAGTGCCACGGCCGGTAGAGCATTCTGGGCTTTAGAAGTAAGAGGATGGGAGCCTATACCTGAGAGCTTGCTCGTACCGACGATAATGAAGGTTAGAGAACGTAAAGGTCTTCCCAAGGAGATACCTAAGCCAGAGGACTTCATGCCTAAATAAGCGTCACATCATCCTTTTAAGCAACTCATTTATGGTTTCTCCTCTATATCCTAGCTCTCCACCAGCTCCATAAGGTTTTTTGAGGCTTTGCTTGAAGCCTTTGCTTGGAGGGTGTAGCCTGAAGACTGGTTTAAAGTTTGGCAGGTCTTTAAGCTTAAGCTTCGCCTCCATCAAGGCTGAGGCTAACTCCTCCACACTGTTAAGCCCTAACTTCTTAGCGTACTCGTCGGTTACAGGTTTATTTCCTCTTAGTCTTCCTCTTCTCCTAAGCAACATGGCTAAGGTTTCTAGGTCTATTTCACCATACGTCAAGTAGCCTGAAGCTTTCTGGAGCATCCCTCTATAGGTCGGGGTATCCTCCACTATAGTAGCATGGTTCTTCTTGTTTAACCTTAGGAGCTTTAGAGTGACTTCTATATCTTCTGGTACTCCTACTATGCCTCTGAGCCTGATGGCTGCTAGGAGCTTAGCCATGGCTATGCAGCCCACTTAGAGACTGTTTTGACTTTATAGGTTTGTTTGAGGGCTTCGTAAATGGCTTTAGCAAAGTTAGGCGCGGTCCTCGTCTCTCCCTTGGTCTTAGTCCATACATCCTTTATGCCAGCTAAGCGTAGCACTATTTTACCTACGTCTCCGGCTACAAGTCCTGTTCCACGAGGAGCAGGGATGAGAGTTATCTCTACGCTTCCAGCTTTTCCCGTGACCTTAAATGGTACGCTATGAGGTTCATTACACCTACACTCCCAGCTTCCACAAGCTCTCCTAACAGGTATTATGTTTAGCTTCGCATCAATTATGGCTTTATCGATGGCGTTGCGCATCTGCTTGGCCTTAGCGCTGCCTAAACCTATGTAGCCATCTCCGTTACCTATAGCTACCACTACCTTAAACCTGGAGAGCTCCCCAGCTTACGGCCGCCTAAGGCGATTAGGCGGTATCCGTCTGTTTCTGGACGAGGCTGACGTCGATGATCTCGTGGCTTAGCCCTGGTATCAATATGTCAACTATCTCAGGCTCCTTAATGGTTTGATTCATAGCGAAGACTTGGTCTATGCTGGTTATTAGGCCTTCCTTAACCATCCTACCTATTGCAGTCTTAGGCACCCAGTACTCTATGCTGTGCGCCGTCTACCATCACCTCCCTCGATGAGCTGAGGCTAGAGATCGTGGGTAGCCTATAAAGTTTTAGTGGCTTCCTTTATCTTAGCTAAAACTTTCTCGAAGTGTTTAGTTAGCTCCTCCGGCTTAAGGCCTCTTGCTAAATACCCCGAAAACCTCTTAGCGTATAGTTCAGGGTCTTCGCTGGCGAGCCTAGTAGCATACTCCTCTACATGCTTTCCTCTAATTCTATCCTCGCTTGGCAAGATCTCTTCGCTGTGAGGAATTTCTAGACCTGCGTCTAAAGCTCCTTTTAAGGCGGCGAACAGGGTGGATCCCTTAACGGGTCTGTGGAGACCTAGGTTAAGTACCGCTTCTTTTATCCCAAGCTTAGAAGCCTTAACCCCTAAGAGGTAGCCTGTCAGGTATGCAGCTGAACTGTTCTTGCAGGAAGCTTTCCAGCCATAGCCTCTCCTAAGTTCCATACTGGTAGCTGAGGCTAGTACTTCGTCCCCTTGTGGCCTAGGCTTAACGAGCTGGGCTATGATATGCATGTTAGTCTTACGTAAAACAAGTAGAGGTTTCCTCGAAAGGAGTAGGCCTCTCCTAAGCTTATAGTTAGTTAGCCCCATCCTCCTACGTCTAAAAGGTACACGATATAGAGCTCCTCTAGCCAACCCTTACCCTCCTATGGTAGAGTCCTAGCTAACCCCTTCTCTTTGATGTAGGTTTTTAGCTGAGCTTTATTTTGAAAGGCCCCGCTCTTCACCATTATGTACAGCTTCCTATAGGTCGAGCGGGTTATGATGCGACGCCTCTTAAGCGTGGCTAGGAGTTTTCTTAAAGCTCTAACCTTAGCCATCCAAAGCTCTTTTTCGTCGACTATCCTTCCTTTACGGCTGCCAGGTCCTTTCCTAAGCCCTTTACGACGCTTACTTTTAGCCTCCCTCCACCGGGCTCTTGAAATCTCTCTTTTAGGTTTGGCCTTGATCACTCCTTCCTTAATAAGCTTCCTGACATCTTCCCTAGTTATGGCGGTAGACACTCTATCGAGCTGTTCCGGGTCTATCCAGACTCTGCTTATACCTACGCCTAATATGCTAGAAGCCATTCGTTTCACGCTGTCTACAGCCGACAACCTTCCATCTCCTCCTTAGATTGAAGGATTTAGTACTCGAAGCTTCATCTTTGAGGCTCTCTCCATGATCTCTGCTCGTTTACGTCTACTCACGCTGCTAGCTATCCTTACACAGTGCCTCCTAGGGTTTAGGCCTTCGAGCTGACCTGGGTTATATACAAGCACCTCTCTCAACCCTGAAGGGTGAAGTCCCCTTACAGCTCTAGGTCCTCGAAAACCTATGCTTACAATCTCAGGATAACCTCTTCGACAAATCCTTATCTTATTGTCGAGTCCTCTAGGCCTCCTCCATGAGTCCTCAAGCCTCTTCAATCCTTGGACGTTCATCCTCATGAATCTGGGCCTCTTTCTATTCATGAGGTTTCTAAGCCTAAGCAGCCTCCTCACGCCATACCCTCCTCCTTTCTGTAAACGTAGATCCCGTCCAGGAAGACCCTTGGATCGTAACCCCTAGATTTGGCAGCCAGCTCTATATTAGCTGCGGTCTGGCTTACAGCGTTTATGTCTATTCCTTTAACGACTATGTCGTCCCCCTCTACCTTAACCTCGACTCCTTCAAGCACCTTGGCGATACGTTTCCGTTTCTCTCCCCTAAAGTTCTCCACGATTACTTTATCTTTATCCACATGCACGGAGATGGGGAAGTGTGAATAAACTATCTTTAACTTATAGGTGTAACCTTTCTTCACACCTTTCATCATGTTTTCAAGGTGGGCAGCGATAGTTCCTACCAGTGCCTTCCCCCTCTTCCCCTTCACTCTTGACTTAACCACTAATACTCCGTCGCTTTTCTCAATCTCTACATGATGTTTAGAGAAATCCTTTGTTAAGCTGCCTAGAGGGCCTTTAGCAGTAACTACGTTACCTTCCACCTCTACTTCTACATCATCCTCTATCCTGACCTGTGCTTGGTGAGGAGGAATAACGAGTAGCTTGACCGTAAAACTTCACCCCTCTCCCATTAATAAACGTAGGCTAGCAGGATTCCTCCAAGGCCACGCTGCTTTGCTTCCACGTGTGACATAATTCCTTGGGACGTTGATACTATCAACAATCCAACGTTAAAAGACGGTAGGTATTCCTTCTCCACTGCTTCATAATCCTTTACTTTGACCGGCCTCCTAGGTTTAATGGCACCTATCTTATTGATCCTACCTAAAAGCTGTACCTTTAGTTTACCCTGTCTCCCGTCATCGATGTACTCGAAGTTCCCGATGTAACCTGCCTTGAGCAACACTCTCAACACGTTGGCTACCAGCTTTGACGCAGGGATGACTAAGCACTCGTTCTTACCTCCCTCCTCGCCGTTCATAATTACAGCGAGGGCGTTAGAAAGCACGTCGTTCATGGTCATGTTAACCGCCTCTCTACCAATACTTCTTAAAGCCTAACTTCTCAGCGACCTCTCTGAAGCATCGTCTACAGATCAGCAACCCGTACTTCCTGATTAAAGCCTCATGAGTACCACAGATCCTACAGGTCCTAGAGCCCTTACCATACTTTCGTTCTTTGGGCGGCTTATACTTCCCCGTCGTGCTGCACCCCTACGTCCTGCTAGGTTTTTCACCGTAGCTGGCGAGCGAGGTTATTTAAGGATAACTATTTTATTAGAAGTTCCCCATGATCGACGAGCTAATGAAAAGCTGCTAGTAATGGTCACGAAACATGATAGTTGTTGGCGATAAGCAGTCTATCCTATTTACACCGATTTAAGCCTACACTCCTACATGGATGGCAAGGTAACTTCCGGTGTGTTTGCGCCTTGTTTTCCTCACGCTTAACCTTAGGGTCTACTCTGCTAGAGGCTAATATGGCAGCCTAGGTATTTCACCTACTCTTCCCATATAGGTACCGTCGATCATGTAAACCTCAGAGTCTTGAAGCTCCAGTAACCCTGATTCCAATATAGGTCCGAGGAAACTTCGCTCCTCAGAGTTAACGGGCTTACCTGAAAGTAAAGTGTTAAAGGCTGGCATAACTACAAGCCTACTTATCTTCAACCTGCTACACTCCTCTCTATTCCTCGTTACTTTCATGCATAACTCCTTGGCTGAGGGTGGTGGGACCTCCACCATTAACCAAACAGGCACAACCTCCCTAAAACCTAGTCCATCTCTCAATTCAACTACTAAGTGATTATGCCCCATCAACATCGTTTTACACGCTAAGAGCCTAGGGGAAGGCCACGTATGTCCATGTAATAAAGCTACACCCTCTACCTCAACCCCCCTGGAGTCATGGATAACTACGCCACGAGGCGTCAATGGTTCAAGGTTGCCGTCGTGGTTTCCAGGGACCACCTCCACGGATACCCCGGACTCTAAAAGTTTCTCGAAGAATAAAGGCAGGTCAGCCCATTCTTGGTCTGATATTGCTGGTACCCCGTGTTTCACGTCGCCTAGCAATATTACCCTATCTGGCTTTAGACGATTGATGAGGGACTTAAGCTTTAGGAAGAGCTTCTCGGTCTGTGACGGTATATTGACGCCTATCCTAGAGAGCTCCTTCTCAAAACCTATATGTAGGTCTGCCGCTACCAAGACCTTTTCCTTACCCTTAATTAGCGCTGCAGGCTCTCCGGGAACGATTTTAAGCATAGTTCTACACTACTAACCTAGAACTGGAGGTTATCTGTTTGTTGGTGCCCTCAATCCCCCACGAAGTCAAGGAGGAGAGGTTGAGGAAAGCTATAGAGGCCGTTAACCAAGGCAGGGTTAAAAAATACGTCTTTATCCCCAGCGGGAGAGTGTATTGGGTGGTTGTAGGTAGGGGGCGTGACTATTGGGTGATCCCAGGCAGGTATTGTTCATGTGACGACTTTTTTATCAACGTGGTTGCTAGGTCTAAGGTAAAGGAATGCTACCACTTGAAAGCTCAAGAGATCGCGGAGCGTGAAGGTAAGTACGAGGAGTTTAAGGTAGAGGATAGTGAAGGGGAGAGGCTTATAGAGGAATGGCGAAGCGTTAACTAGCTTGACGGAGCCAGTCATAACCCCTAAATCTACCTACGTCGACAACTAATAGACAGCGGCGGATCGCGATGAAGCAAGAGAGGGCTGCAGACAGATTACTATCATGTCTCTCCAACCCTGTCAGGCTCGATATCGTTAGATCCTTGACTAAGGAATCCCTCCTCTCCTTCACTGACCTTATGAGGAGGCTAGGGCTAGACGTTAAAGTTGACACGGGACGCTTCGGTTATCATCTTAGAAGGCTCATAGATGAAGGGGTGGTCAGGCTCAATCCTTCAGCGAAGAAATATGAACTGACGGAGCTAGGTCGACATATAGCTGACCTCATCTCGACGTTAGAGGATACCGCTGGCGGAGCGAGATCGCTGGTAGTTAGGACTTCTAGGCTTCAGATGGAGCCTTTCAATAGGAACAAGATAGCTGAAGCTCTCGAAAGGGAAGCGAATGTCCCTAGGAGATTAGCAGCTGACATAGCAAGGGAAGCTGAGGAGAGGATTCTAAGGTTAAACGTGAAGTACCTCACCGCTCCTTTAATCCGTGAGCTTGTAAACACCATCTTGATAGAGAGAGGCTTTGAAGACTATAGGCATAGCTTGACTAGGCTTGGGCTTCCAGTACATGACGTCGCCAACCTGGTTAAGTTTTCCTCCCGTCTTTCCTGCCCTGAATACCTGTATAGAAGGGCTGGCGAGGCTATCTTAGCGGAATACACCTTACTTAAGGTGTTGCCTAGACATGTAGCTGACGCCCATTTATCAGGCTCCATCCATGTCTGTGATCTCCCAGGCTGGGCACTTAGGGTCGGTAGCCTACATCATGACCTTAGAGCCCTTTTACGCTTAAGCAGACTATCCTTCACCAAGGAGGTAAGATTGGGAAGGGTGCTTAGAGCTCTTGTAAAGCTTCTTAGAGCCTTTGAAAGCCATATAGGCGTTGGTCAGGGAGTGGAGTTTTTCAATGTGATCTTAGCCCCCTTTGTTAGGGGATTAAGCCTAGAGGAAGTGAAGGAAGAGCTCTCCTACTTCATCAATGAGCTTAACTGGGCCTATGGCTATAGACGACATCTAGGACCAGCGGCCTCCTTAGGCATTGAGTTCACCATACCTAGAGGCCTTTCAGCTTTAGAGTCTCCTCAGGGAGATCTGTATGGAGAGTATGAAGAGGAAGCTCAGCTAATAGTTGAGGCTTTACTGAACTTATTGATGGAGGGGTCTCCTGAAGGCGGAGTTTACGTAACCCCTCAGGTAATAGTAGCTCTTAGATCTCTTCACCTGAGTTCTAGGGCTGAGGAGCTTTTCCGTAAAGCTCATGAAGCCTGTTCCAGATGGGGTATTCCCTGTTTCGTCAACTTAACTGTAGGGTGGCAGGGTGAAGGAGCAAGCTACTCCGCGTTATTCTCTAGGTTAGGCTCAGAGTGGAGGGGGGACTGGGAGCTTGATACTCTTAGGGCTGGATGTATGGGTGAGGTGGCTGTAAACGTGCCTAGGCTAGCTTATGAGGCTGGAGGTAGCGACGAGCTTTTCATGGAAGGGCTCTGGGATCGCGTAGAAACCGCTGTCAACGCCTTCCTTGTTAAGCGCGACTCCATTGCCGAGGGCTTATCTGAAGGGCTACTACCCATGTTATCCTCTCCCTTTGAAGACGGCTACTACTTAAGGTTGGATGCATGTTCCTTCAACGTTTCTATGGTAGGTCTACCTGAAGCCGTGAAGGCTCATACAGGAGAGTACCCCCATGAAAGCCGGCTAGCCTCTTCTTTCGCCGTGAAGGTTCTAAGGTCTCTTGAAACCTACCTGAATAAGCTCTCCGGAGAAACTGGGCTAAGACTGTTAGCTTCCGTAGCCCCCTGTGAAGATCCTTCAGCTAGGTTTGCACTTGCTGATACGAAGAGGTTTGATAAGTTTAAGCTTGTGTTCCAGGGCTCTAGGGAGAAGCCTTACTATACGGTGAACCAGCCTAGCGTAAGGTCGACGTACATGCCCTTGAAGAGGAGAGCGAAACTTGAAGGTGTCTTCCACTCCTTGACGCTTGGAGGGCATGTAATGCTGCTAGGTATTGGCGATGTCGCTCTGGAGGACTTGACCATCCTTACGCGTAGGCTTTTCGAGGAGTATGGCGTTGGCGCCTTAGCATACGATAAGGCCTTAACCTCCTGCTCTTCGTGTCAACGTATCTTCAATGGCCTTAAGACTAGGTGTCCTTCGTGTGGGGCGTCAGGTAGAACTATAACATACTATGGAAGGTCCAGCCCCCTCTACAAGCCCTCAGTGCTATGGTCCCCTGAGGAGAGGGACTCCATTACAAGGGCTTATAGGTACGAGCTTTAACTTGCAAGAAGCTTTAAATCCTAATTCTCCTAGCTTTAAACGCTCCAAAGAGTAGAAACAGTTTAGCGGAGGTCTCTTTACCTTGGTAGGCTTGGTTGAAGAGATACGTAAAGTCTTGGAGGCTGAAGAGGAAGCTAAAAAAATCATAGAATCAGCTAAGAAAGAAGCTGAAGAGATTAAACGTAAAGCTGAAGGCTTGAAGGTGGATGTAGCTAAGGAAGTTGAGGAGGCTAAGAAGAGGGTAGCCAGTGAGCTTGAAGCTAAGATGAAGGAGGAGGTTAAAGCGGTCGAGGAGGAGCTCGAGGCTAAGGTTTCTAAATTTAAGGAAGCTGCTTCGAGGAACATGGATAAAGCCGTGGAGGAACTCTTGAAACTCGTCCTCCCAGGAGGTGCGTAGTTCTTGTCTTCGCTAGATAAAATAGTGGGTAAGATCATAGGGGATGCCAAGGAAGAGGCTGCTCGTATCTTAAATGAGGCTAAGTCTATAGCGGCCTCCATGGAGGAGGAGGCCAAGAAGAAAGCGGACGAGGTTGTGCAGGCTGAGGTATCTAAGTTTAGGCAGGCGAAGGAGGAGGAGGTAAAGAGGGCTGTGATGGAAGCTAGGATAAAAGCTAAGGAGCGTTGGCTTAAGGAAAGAGAGGCTTTGATAAACCAAGCAATAGATAAAGTTAAGGAAAGGCTAGCTCGCCTAGTCGGGTCCCCTGACTACGCTAAGTCCTTGGAGGCTCTCATAGAGGAGGCTGCCGTAGCTATAGGTGGAGGCGACCTCCTTGTACAACTTAATGAAAGGGACGCTAAGTTAAGCTTAGACCTTGAAGGCATTGCTAAGAGGGTCAAGGAGAAGACGGGCGTGGATACTAAGATCCAGCTATCAGAAGTTAAAGTGCAGTGCATGGGAGGGGCTGTAGTATCTACGAGGGATGGAAGCTTCATTTACGATAATACCTTGGAGTCTAGAGTGAGGAGACAGGAGAGCGCTCTACGGCTAACAGCGGCTAAAATACTCTTTGCTTGAGGTGGAGGAGTTGAAGATAGTTGCGATAGGAGATGAAGACGCAGTAGCTGGCTTTAAGCTAGCCGGGGTCTCAGAAGGTAAAGTAGCTAAGACGCCTGAAGAGGTCGAAGCTGCTCTTAAGGAGGCGGCGAGGGATGAGGAGGTTGCGGTTGTCATAATCACTGAGGACGTAGCCTCTAAGGCTCCGAGTCTTCTCCAAGAACTCTACCTTAGGCCTCGCCCTGCTATCGTTGAGGTTCCCAGCAAGTCAGGGGCTGTAGAGGAGAGGGAAGACCCTATAAGGGAGCTCTTGAGAAGGGCGATTGGAGTGGAAGTTAGCGTGGGGTGAGCGCGCTTGCAGCGTGTGGGTAAGATAGTTAGGATAGCTGGCCCACTCGTAGTGGCTTCTGGCCTTAGAGGCTCTAAGATGTATGAGGTAGTTAAGGTAGGTGAACTCAACCTCGTAGGCGAGATTATTAGGCTTGAGGGTGATAAGGCATACATCCAGGTCTACGAAGAGACTTCAGGTATAGGCCCCGGCGACAAAGTAGTGGCCACTGGAGAACTACTTGCAGTTGAGCTTGGTCCAGGTATTTTAAAGCAGATTTACGACGGTGTACAGAGACCGCTCCCCGCCTTAAAGGAGCAGACAGGTGACTTCGTTAAGAGGGGGGCAGCAGCTCCAGCTTTACCCAGGGACGTTAAGTGGGAGTTCACTCCTACAGTTAAGCGTGGAGAAAAGGTGGAGCCAGGCGATATCCTAGGCACGGTACCTGAAACTGAGCTTATTGTTCACCGCGTGTTGGTGCCTTCATGGGTTAAGGGAGAGGTAGCAGAGATCTATGAAGGAAAGTTCACGGTTGATGAAACCGTCGCTCTGGTTAGGACGGATGCAGGTGAAGAAGTAGAGCTTAAAATGGCTCATCGCTGGCCTGTAAGGGAGCCTAGGCCATATAAGGTCAGACTCGACCCAGTGACACCTCTGCTTACCGGGCAACGCATCATAGACACTTTCTTCCCTCTTGCTAAGGGTGGGACCGCTGCTATCCCTGGTGGTTTCGGGACAGGTAAGACTGTGACCCAACATCAACTTGCCCAGTGGGCCGACGCCAACGTGATCGTTTACATAGGTTGTGGTGAACGAGGCAACGAGATGACTGAGATGTTGGAGCGCTTCCCCAAGCTCAACGATCCTAGGACAGGGAGGCCCTTGATGGAGAGGACGGTGATGATAGCCAACACCAGCAACATGCCTGTAGCTGCCAGGGAAGCTAGCGTCTACACAGGTATAACGATAGCCGAGTACTTCAGGGACCAGGGCTACGACGTAGCTTTAATGGCTGATTCCACAAGTCGTTGGGCTGAAGCCTTAAGGGAGATTTCGGGCCGCTTAGAGGAGATGCCAGGTGAGGAGGGCTTCCCGCCATACCTTGGAGCTAGGCTAGCTGAGTTCTATGAGAGGGCTGGCAGGGTAATAACGCTGGGTAAAGGTGAACGTATAGGCTCAGTTTCAGTGATAGGTGCTGTATCACCGCCTGGCGGAGACTTCTCAGAGCCTGTAGTCCAAAATACGCTGCGCGTAGTGAAGGTGTTCTGGGCTCTCGACACGGCCCTAGCCTTTAGGCGCCACTTCCCAGCCATCAACTGGTTGACTAGCTATTCGCTGTACTTAGACACGTTGGAGGACTGGTTCAAGAAGAACGCGGCTGAGGACTGGCCTGAGGTTAGAAAGGAGGCCATGGCTATTCTTCAGAAGGAAGCTGAGCTCCTAGAGATCGTCAGGCTAGTAGGCCCAGACGCTCTACCAGAAGCTGATAGAGCTACACTGGAAGCCGCCAGGATGATAAGGGAGGACTACTTAATGCAGCATGCCTACCATCCTGTTGACTCATACTGCTCGCCTGAAAAGATGTACAGGATGTTAAAGATCATCTTGAGATTCAATGCTAGGATGAAGGAAGCCATAGACAAAGGGGTGCCTCTAGCCAAGGTGTTAAGGCTACCTATCAAGGAAGACATCGCTAGGATGAAGATCGTGCCGTACGATAAGATAAACGAGGTCTATGGCGAGATAGAGCGTAAGATGGAGGAGCAGTTCGACGAGCTCCTCAAACCTACCCCTTAAATTTTTAAAATATTATTTCCATCAGTAAAGGAGTTATGAAGGACTCGGTGAAGGCTGCAGCTATCAGTAATGGCAACACCAGCTTAACGTAAAGACTAAGCCCGGCCTTAACCTCCCTTTTTAGCTCTACTTTCTCTCCGTTAAGTTTCCTAACCAATAACCAGCCTTCCCTCAACCCTATAGCTATGCTAAGCAGCATAGCTGGCACTTCAAGGACGCCGTGAGGAGCTATGGCAACCACTATGTAAAACGACCCTCTTGCTTCTGACACGGCTATGGAGACAAGGCCGAGCACAAAACCGTTTATAGTTCCCAAAGCTATAGGGGCAAGCCCAAATAGAGGGCCTAGTAAAACGGCTCCTAAACACTTGACAGCATTGTTTAGAAGAATAATTAAAGCTAGCTGAAGAGGATCCTGATCAGAGAGGGGGGCGAAGCTTTCTCTGAGTTTCTCCACGAAGTTCTCCGTCAAACCGGGATAGGCCAAGCCGACGTAACATCCAAGCAGCGCTGAGGAGGCGAAGATGATCAAGGAGACGAGCAAGTAA
>QMSI01000021.1 GCA_003649615.1 Thermoprotei archaeon
CATCCAACGACAAACGTCTCAAGCTCCATTCCTCCATAACGAAACTTAACCCAGAAAAGGAGGTGAAAGGAGGGGGTTAGCGGTCTGCATCCACAGGCACCTCAGTGTGAGTTTTTTTAGAAATGTGTTATTTATATTTTCCACTCCACATCACCTTCTCGAGCTAAGATAGGCACCAGCCAACGACCACCCATATAGGGCAAATATACATGAACATGGTTTAAAGGCGATTCACGGCGCACATACACTGGAAGGACAACCTGAAGTTGGTTCCGCCTCAGCTTCTAGGCCTAGCCCGATGTATAGGACCTGAGTGGGTTTACTACCATATCTATATATGGTTATACCCTTACACTTGAGCTCATAAGCTAACATGAAGGCTTTCCTAACCTCCTCCATGGAGGCTTCAGGCCGAAGGTTTATGGTCTTAGCCACCGCGTTATCCACGTACCTTTGAAAAGTTGCTTGTACCTTGACGTGCCACTCCGGTTCTACCTCTAAAGCCGTCACGAAGAGCTCCCTAACGTCACTGGGTACTTCGGAAAGCTCCCTGACAGACCCGGCCTTCGCCACCTTCAACATTAATTCTTGGCTATAGAAACCCCTCTCTTTAGCCACTTTTTCAAATAGCGGGTTTACTTCAAGGAGCCTAACCCCCTCTAGAACCTGTCTAACGTAAGCTAGAGCGAAGATGGGCTCGATGCTGCTCGTGGTATTCGCGATGATGCTTATCGTGCCGGTTGGAGCTATGGAGGTTACTGTGGCGTTGCGCAGCGCATCAAATTTAGAAGACCAGATACTTTCTTCAAAGCTAGGGAAAGAGCCTCTAAGCCTCCCTAATTCCACTGATTCTTCCCTTGCTCTTTCCGAGATAAAACTCATCACCTTCTCTGCTATCTTCAAAGCCTCCTCGGAGTCATAAGGTATCTCCATCTGGATTAACATCTCTGCGAAGCCCATTATACCCAAGCCTATCTTACGGTTCAGCTTTGTCATATGCTCGATCTCAGGGACAGGGTAACGATTAGCGTCTATTACGTTATCCAGGAAGTGGACCGCCTTCTCCACGGTCCTTTCAAGCTTTTCCCAATCTACCTCGCCTCTCTTAACCATCTTGGAGAGGTTGATAGACCCTAAATTACAGGATTCATAAGGCAGCAAAGGTACCTCTCCACAGGGATTAGTGGCCTCGATCGTGCCTAGTTTAGGGGTAGGATTATGCCTATTGATCTCATCTATGAAAAGTAGGCCTGGGTCGCCTGTCCGCCAAGCATTAGCTACGATTAAGTCGAAGACATCGCGAGCAGGAAGCCTCTTAACGGTCTCCCTCGTCCTAGGGTTGACGAGTGCATAGTCCCTGTTCTCCTTAACTGCCTCCATAAACTCGTCGGTAACCGCCACGGAGAGGTTGAAGTTGCTGAAGGCTTCCGGCGTAGATTTTGCATCTACGAACTCAAGTATGTCAGGGTGGTCTACGCGGAGCACACCCATATTGGCTCCTCTACGTTTACCTCCCTGCTTGATTACTTCTGTAGCTACATCGAAAATCTTCATGAAAGAGAGTGGGCCGGAGGCTACACCCATAGTGGAGGCTACTGCGTCGCCCCTAGGCCTAAGCCTAGAGAAACTGAAGCCAGTTCCACCACCACTTTTATGGATTATAGCCATGAGCTTTAAGGCGTCGAAGATACCTTCAATCGAGTCATCTACAGGCAATACAAAACAAGCTGAGAGTTGACCTATATCTGTCCCTGCGTTCATTAAGGTGGGAGAGTTAGGTAGAAACTCTAGTCCAGCCATCATTCGATAAAACTCTACCTCCGACCTAGCCGCTTCGTCTCGTGAAGCCCCGTAAAGCTCATCGACCGCTGCTATTGCTCTAGCCACCCTCCAAAATAGCTGGCTCGTGGTCTCTATCACTCTGCCTTCACGGTCCTTAAGGAGGTAGCGGCGTTCTAACACCCTTATCGCGTTTACGGAGAGCTTAAGGTCATCCTTGACGCCGTAGATGCTCTTAAGTCCTCTTACCTCAGCTCTTTTCTGCCTATAAAGGATGTAGGCCTTTGCCACCTTCGCGTAACCAGCCTTAATTAGCTCCTCCTCAACTATGTCCTGGATGTCCTCGACGCTAGGCACCGCCTCCTTAAACCTCTCCTCTACCACGCTCACTACTTTCAGCGCTAATTGACGCGCACGTTCTCCATCGGGTTCACCTACAGCTGCGAACGCCTTAGCTATGGCAGAGGCTATCTTATCTATATTAAAGCCCTCTAATCTACCATCTCTTTTCCTGACCTTTTCTACGACAGGTATCGTCCCACCAAGCCTAACGCTCCACGCTCTTAAATAAAACTTGGTGTAGAGAGATTAGGTTTTAGACTTCGCCTGCCACCTTCAATATTAAAGGCTGCTCCCCTAGCCACTCAGCTGCGGTCATTAATTTACTGCTCGAAACCGAGCTGTAAAGACCTTCAAGCCTATGCTTATACAGGCGGTCCCGGAGGAGGTGGTGATCATAAATTATCAGCTTGGCCCCCGACTCCTCAGCTATACGTTTAGCGTTTTCCTCCGCCCTCTTCAGATTAATGCGGTTTAAAGTGTAACCAAAGAGGTAGGTAGGTGGACCATCAAGCACCACGAGGTCCGGGCGTTCAGCTATGATCATCTCGGCGTAGTCCTCTATTACTGGGCCTTGAAGATCAGAAGAATGCACCACTTTAACGCCTTGGTGCTTCACAGTTAACATAAGCACCCAGCCAAGCTTATCATACTCCAATCCGTGGAACAACGGTTTTGAGAACTTAAGCTCTGTAGAGCCGTAATGAAAGCTTTTACCATCAGCGAAGTAAACCTCCACACCGCTCAGCTTAAACTCCCTGACCCAAGGTTTACTACGCCAATCCTCCACTAAACCTTCAAACCACTTCTTACCCTTCAGCAGAAGCTCCCGTTTCCTAGTACCATAATCTCCATAATCCTTGGATGAAGCCAACGGTAGCTCGCTGAGTGGATCCTTTACTTCTAAGCTGCTGGGCTCTATGAGCAGTTCCTCAAGTCCTCCTCCACCCAGTACGCGGTGTAGTTCATCTAGGAAAAGCCTGGCTCTATCCCACTGTGACCCGTTAATCCAGGTGTTAGGGTCCTTGATTAATAGTTTCTTGCCAGCATAAAGCGCAGGCGCCTCCGACGGCAACGTATGGTGATCGTAGTGGTAGTGGCTCACTGTAATCACGTCTGCCTGCTTTGAAACCTCTAAGATAGCGTTGAACGCTTCGTCGCGTAGACGTAGCTTCTCGTCCCAGCTTAATGGGTAACTAGGCTGCATCTCAGCTACGCCAGGGTCCACGAGAACTTTCACGTCAGGAGTCTCAACTAAAATACAGCTTGACTTCGCACCTAAGCTATCAAACCAGACCAGCCGGACCTTGATCTCTCCAATCTCGATGGCTTTACTGAACTTCACATCAAACACCGTTTCCTTCAATAACCTCGACTTGGACGCTTGCCTTAAACTTATTCTCTACAACGTTGCAACCGTGCTTTAAAGCGGAAGAAGGTGGGTCTCCGTCAAAGCGTAGTATACGAAGTCGACGCCGAATACTACCAAGAAGATGGAGAAGCCAATCAGCATAGCCCTATATATCTTAGCCCTACTGCCACCCAGCGAGGTTAAGTGGGCCACTAAGCTAAGCCAAGCATAGTCCAACCATACGTGAGCCGCGTAAAGCGGTATTAAACCAGGCAGACCCCAATAACCAAGTCCTTCGAGGATTAAGGGCGCCCCCACGGTGCCCCACCAGATAATGAAGAAGGGGTTCAAAGCTGTCAAGCCTACTCCCACCAGTATAGGCGAGGAAAACCGTCCACCTTCACCTCCACCCTCCAGCCCCTTGAACTTGAAGGCATCCCTAAAGGTTAAAGCCGCAAATCCCAACATGAAAAACCCGCCAGCTAGACTAAGCCCAACCACTGCCATCCTTGATGTAAGAGCTACTACTAAACCTAGCCCAACCAACAATACCAGTGGAGCTTCCACTAACATGTGACCCATGCCAACCCAAAAACCACCTCTCCAGCCTCTCTTAACGCCTAGCGCCGCCGTCGCTGCTGTCAAGGGTCCTGGAGCTAAAGCTCCCGAGCAACTGATCAATGAGATCTTTAAGAGAAACCCTAGGCTCATTTTTTCATCCGCCAGGTTTTTAGGTGCAAGCACGATTACTGCTTAATAAAGGCTTCAACGGTAAAGATCCTTGAAAAGCAACGCAAAGCTATAATGCAGGAGGATTGATGTTAAACCGGCTTAAAACATTAGGAGCATGGTAAAACTTGTTGAGGAGAGCGGTGATACGTTGCAGCGGTGTAGTACAGGGGGTAGGATTTAGGCCATTCGTCTACCGCATAGCTGTTAGAAATGGGTTAAAAGGCTATGTTAAGAACCTTGGCGATGCAGGCGTAGAGATAGTAGTAGAAGGCGAGGAGGGAAGGCTGGAGAACTTCTTGAAGAAGCTCGTGGAAGAGAAGCCTCCTTTAGCCCTATATGAGAGACTAGACGTAAAGTGGGAAGAAACTAAAGGCCTAACCGAGTTTAAAATAGAGGAGAGCGATAAGGAAGCCGCTGCAGGAGGCTTCTCTAACCCTCCGCCTGACATAGCTACTTGTGAAGAATGTTTGAAAGAACTTTTCACGCCTGGAGGTAGAAGATACCTCTACCCCTTCATAGTTTGCAGTTACTGCGGGCCAAGGTTCACCATTATACTAGACCTGCCATACGACCGCGTCAGGACCTCCATGGTAGATTTTCCTATGTGTGAAGACTGCGCTCGAGAGTACCATGATCCTCTAGATAGGAGACATCACGCTGAGCCTGTATGTTGCTGGCGCTGCGGCCCACAGATGAAGCTCTACTCCATTGACAAGGAGGAAATTGCGGTCGACGATCCATTAAGGGAAGCTGCGCGCCTCATAAAGGAAGGCTACGTGGTAGGCGTTAAAGGAATAGGTGGAGTACATGTCGCTGCTCTAGCTACGGACGATGAGGTAGTAGCTAAGTTGCGTAGACGTAAACGTAGACCTCAGCGACCCTTAGCTGTCATGTCTAGGACGCTGGAGCAGGTCAAGACGTATGCTAACGTATCGAAGCTTGAGGAGGAACTCCTAACCTCATTTAGGAGGCCTATCCTACTATTGAAGAAGCTTGAGCCATTTAGGCTTTCTGAGCTGATAGCTCCAGGGCTTGATAGCGTAGGTGCGATGTTAGCTTACTCAGGCATACATCATGTCTTACTAAGCCACCTCAACGAGCCTGCAGTCATCATGACGAGCGGCAACGAGCCTGGGGAGCCCATGGCCATAGATAACGAGGCTGCCTTTAAACAGCTACAAGGCATAGTTGACTACCTCTTACTACATAACCGCCGCATCGTAAACCGCTGCGACGACTCCGTGGTAAAGCTGGTCGACGGTAAACCTAACCCCATTAGGAGGTCCAGGGGCTACGTAATGGAGCCCTTTAAGCTAAGCTTTACGTCTAAAGGCTCAGCAATAGCTGTAGGAGCTGAAGAAAACGTCACCGGAGCGATACTAAAGAGAGACCACTGCTATCCAACTCAGTATATAGGCGATGTAGATAGGCTTGAAACCTACGATTACCTAGCTTCAAGCCTAGAGTCCTTAAAGAGGCTGCTGAGCATCGATAAGGTCGAAGTGGTAGCCTGCGACCTTCACCCACGCTTCTTGACGAGGAGATTAGCTAAGGAGCTGGCAGAGCGCTTTGATGCCGAGCTGTTGGAAGTGCAGCACCACCATGCTCACGCCGCCAGCCTCATGGCTGAACACGGCCTAGGGCTGGATGAAACCTTCATATGTATAGCGGCTGACGGGATAGGCTATGGCCTTGACGGAGAGGCTTGGGGAGGAGAAGTACTCGTCGCCAGCTACCTTGGCTTCAAGAGGGTTGGAAGGCTAGCTAGGCTGCCAATGCCTGGAGGAGATCTTTGCGCTCGTTACCCGGCCAGGATGCTCATGTCGGCGTTGAGCCAGGTACTCGGTATTGGCGAAGCCATCCAAGTGGTCATGTCAGAGTACCTGGAAGGCTTTAGACACGGTGAGGCTGAAGTCGAGGTCGTAGCTAAACAGCTCGAGAAGCAAAGCCACCCCTACACGACTAGCACCGGTAGGGTTTTGGATGCAGCCTCGGTTATGCTTAAGGCCTGTCTGGAGAGGACTTATGAAGGTGAGCCTGCCATAAAGCTTGAAGCACTAGCCTCCAGCGGTGATCCAAGCTACCTTGACCTGCCGGTGAGGGTTAAAAGTGGTGAAGATAACTGCATGTGGTTAGACACCCCGCTTATCCTGGTCGAGGCTCTAGATGCTTATAGGAGGGGGGCTAGAAGAGCTGATGTAGCGGCTGCGGTACAGGAAGCATTAGCTAAAGGATTGGCGCTAATGGCCATTGAGGCTGCTGAAAAAGAAGGGATTAAGGCTATCGGTTTCAGCGGCGGCGTCGCCTACAACGACCGCATAACTAGGAAGATAAGGGAGATGGTTGAAGCTAGAGGGTTAAGGTTCTATAGACATATTAAAGCTCCAAGCGGCGACGGAGGGATATCCTTAGGCCAAGTAGCAATAGCAGCAGCAAGGCTTGCTAGCTAGATAAATGCACTTTTAAGAGGGTTGAGAGTAGTCGAGGTGAGGCGTTGAAGTTGTCAAAGGATGTCATCCAACTAATACATGGCGGTGGAGGCGCAGCGATGTCAGAGCTGCTAGCTAAGGTGTTAATGCCTAACTTTACGTTAAGGAAGGTTGGTGAGGGGATAGGTCTCGACGAGCTGGACGATGGAGCTACCATACCTGTAGGAGACATAGAGGTGGTGGTCACAATAGACTCCCACACCGTGGATCCTATCTTCTTCCCGGGAGGTGATATAGGTAGGCTTGCCGTGGCAGGAACAGTCAACGACTTAGCTGTTATGGGTGCTAAGCCAGTAGCTATAGTCGACGCCATAGTGGTGGAGGAAGGCCTCCCCGTGGAGGACCTTCGACGTATAGCTAAGTCAATGGACGAGGCAGCCAAGGAAGCAGGGGTCGCCATTATAAGCGGGGACTTCAAGGTGATGCCTAAAGGCCGCCTAGACAATATGGTGATCACTACATGCGGTGTAGGGTTCATAAAGCAGGGAAATGCGCTTAGAGATTCAGGGCTTAAGCCAGGAGACTTAATAATAGTGACGGGTACGGTTGGCGACCATGGAATAGCCTTAGCCTCCGTCAGGGAAGGTTTAAGCTTTGAAACAGAGCTCGTATCTGACGTAGCGCCGATATGGGACGTGATAGAGGCTGCTCTCAAAGTAGGGGGAGTGACAGCTGCTAAAGACCCAACGCGCGGAGGACTAGCAGCTGCGTTAAATGAAATGGCTAGCAAGTCAGGAGTGGGCATAAGTCTTTGGGAGGCCTCTATACCCGTTAAGCCTGAGGTTAGGGCCGCCTCTGAGATGCTTGGCCTAGATCCTTTAGAGGTTACCTGTGAAGGTAGAGCAGTGCTAGGGGTTAAGCGTGATAAGGCCGAGGAAGTCCTCAGCGCCATTAAGACTACTAAGCATGGTAGAGGGGCAGCCATTATCGGTGAGGCTACAGCTGAGAGGCCTGGCTTCGTTATCCTAGAGACTGAAGTAGGCGGTAAAAGGATCGTGGAGACTCCTATAGGGGAACCGATACCTAGAGTATGTTGAGTAGAAACAAATCTAAGATTAACTGAAGCGTACTCGATTCTAGGGTTTGGAGTGAGGGGGCTTAGCTAGAAAAATCGAGGCTGCTGAGGCTACACAGTATAAGCCAAACACTAAGCAAGTTACTTGGTAACTACCTGTCAGATCTCTTAGAAGGCCTCCTATGAAGGGTCCTATCCAGCTTCCAACAAAACCATAGGCAGTGAAGGTGAAGCCAAAGATGGCACCATAGTGTTTAGTGCCGAAGCAATCCATGATGAAGGGGGCTGACACCGCGAACAACGTCCCGAAAGCTAGTCCAGCAAGGAGGTTGGATAGCAATACAATGTGTGGAAGACCTTTACCAGCCAGTAAAAGGAAGAAGCCTCCTGCACCCGCTATGTAAAGCGAAGACATAACCGTGACCCTCCCAATCTTGTCAGAAAGTATTCCGCTCATCATCCTCCCAAGCCCATTGGTTAGGTTAAAGGCAGCCAAGGCAGTAGCCGCCATCGCAGTGGTGAGCCCCAGTTCTAAGCTGATCGACGTGGAAAATACAACCATGCCTATACCTGCCCCTCCACATAGAGCCCATGTAAGCCATGTAAGCCAAAAGGCCTTAGTCTTCAGCGCTTCACGCAAAGTATAGAGAATCTCTTGTTTTCTCTCAGCCTTACTTTCTTCAAGCCTTTTAGATATAACTAACAAAACAGGGCTTAATCTCTCCGGGAACTCTATGAGTTGGGCTGAAAGCACTCCAACCACCGCAGTAAGTATAGCTGTAATGAGAAGCGTCGCAGAGTAGCCTAGGTTATCCATCCAGTAACGAAAGACGGGGATCATGAAGGCCGCTGATATACCGAAAAGCATGCTAACTATTCCTGACGCCATCCCCCTCCTTTGAGGAAACCATCGCTGCGCGCTACTGACCGTAGGTACGTATACTAGGCATATCCCAGCCCCCCAGCTAAAGGCTAGTAGGTATAACATGTCTAAGCTTTCAGAGAAAGTGAAGAGTGCCAAGGATACCGCTGCGATTATTGAACCTATAGTAGCTATCAGTCTGGCTCCATATCTATCGGACCATCTTCCTCCAAGAAACATGAACAACCCTAGCGATGCTAGAAGAAACGTCATGACTAAACCTAGAGGGCCACGACCTACACCAAACATCTCTGCCCAAGTAGGGGTGAGGAGACCTATGAGGCCGAAGGTTACGGCTCCTGGAAACCATACACAGATACTGTTACCGATAAGAGCTAGGAGGTCTCTCCTCACTGTAGAGCACCTTAAGCATCATAAAGCTTAGTCCACTAATCCTGATTTGCTTAAAAAATTATTTAAGACCTTCTACTGCATCCTCGCTCTCTACAACTAGCAGACGGCCTGTCATTGTCAAGGTTTAATGGAGGTTAAAGCCTTATTAATAGCCGTAGCTATGTCTGCCGGAGACGCCCCTAAGAGCTCAGCTCCCTGCTTAGATAGTTCATGCTCTATGAGCTTTTCAAGTTCACTGCTAGCACGAACTCCTTTTAGAGCCTCCTCGAGCTTAAAAACGGCTTCCTCTGGGTAAAGAAAGAAGTCACCGGTTATCTTGATCCTCTTAATCACTCCTTCCTCTACTTCAAGCTCTACTCGAACCAGTTTACCCCCAGCTACCTTATGTTCAGCCTCGACCCTCAACTCGTTCACCTAAGCTCAAGCCACTCCTTTGAGGCATATCTATGCTTAAACTCTTCAGCTAAGCTAAGCTCATATGGGGACAGCTCGCCCTCCTTTAATTTGACCCCTAATGCGCGTTGAAAACCTTTGACGAGAGCACCTATAACCTCCTCGACAGCTAGTTCACGGCCAGTTTCACGATATATATTGGTAACTCTCTCCTCCACCTCCTTGATCAGCTTGTCGCTTATTTTTTCCTTGGAGACCTTCAACACCCTGAACATGGTTCTTATATCGCTTTTAAGCAGTAAAGTGCCATGCTGAAGAATAATGCCCCTACGCCTAGTCTGAGCACTGCCTGAGATCTTACGTCCAGCAACGAGTATATCGTTTATTGGTTTAAACTCAGCTGCTATAGCTAGCTCTTTCAACCCTTCCAGCAAACCTTTACATAAAGCTTCATAGGATTCCTGTATAGTGGAGTGAGGAGTTATACGTTTCAAGTCAGCCTCCGCCACCACTACGCTATAGGTCACTTCACCGTCACTGTCATGAAACACCGCCCCTCCACCAGTTATGCGTCTAACTACGTCTACTCCTCGATTACGACATTCCTCTAAGTCCACTTCGTGGTGTAAGCTCTGGAAAAAGCCTATTGATACTGCAGAGGGCTTCCAAGTGTATAGGCGCAAGGTATTCGGCACTTTGCCTTCAGTTCTCGCTGTTAAGATAGCTTCGTCTACAGCCATGTTCCAGTAGGCATCACCACTACCTGTCTTCAGAAGCCTCCACTCCTCAGTCAGCCTTCACCACCTCTTAGGTGGATTATTTCATCCTCTCATAGATCTAATTAAGCCTTTTAGATTAATCAATGCGCCGCAGAGGACTTGAAAGAAAATTCGTAAATGTTGGGAATGGACCTATTCATTAAACCTCTACCACCTCTACTTCTAAGTGAACAGGTATACATCTCCTTATTGACCTAGTTACATGGCAGTACTCAGCAGCAAGTTCCACGCATTGTCTCGCTAACTCAGCCTGACCTTTCTTAACTTCCAGCTTCACCTTCATCCAGGCCTCGGTCACCATGTAGCCTCCGTCTCTAAACTCGACGCGGTCAGTGGCATTTATCCTCAGCGAGGAAGCCTCTAAGCCTAGCTTAGGCCTTAGATAAGCAAAGGTTGTGGTTAAGCAAGCAGCCAACGACGCTAAGAAAAGCTCTTCTGGGCAATAGCCAGCTTCAGAGCCTCCGAAGTCCCTTGGGGTATCAAACCTTAAGGGAGGCTGTACTGAGAGTTTAGCCTCACCTCCAGTAGAGCCATCCCACTCTACCTGTACATGGAAAGTTAATTCAGGTTGCATCTTGTCTACCCTCATTTCAGCCCCCCAAAAGAAAGAGCTCTATTAGATAATCTTTTACTCCTCTATGACCTTAGCGCCCAATATAGGTCGCTGATAAGCCTTCAACTTCCTTAATATTTCCTTCTCAGGCTACCACGTCTCTCAGCAGGCTTAAGGCCTCCTCCACCTCTTGTCTGCTTAAAGGTCTTGGGTAATTATAGAGAGGCCCTCCAGGTTTCTCGTTGTAAAAAGGTCTATTACATCCAGGACACCCTGAAGTCTCGAAAGGTTCACCGCTCTCGATCTCTCTCATTACCTCCTCGCTGGAAGCTTTTATGCGAACAAGCCTCCCTACATGGTTAAACTCTAGGTCCTTAAGAGAAACTATACCCTTTACCAGTAAGTGTCTCACAAGCTGAATGCGGCGATAGCTTGCTACTTCAGGTTGAGGTAACGCTTCAAGCCTAGTACCAGGTATAGGAGTGAAGGCGAAGAGGGCTGGGAGTACCTTTATCGATAATAGCTTATCGATGACGCGTGCTAGGTCTCTCTCAGTTTCCCCAAGACCCACAATAAGGTGGGTCGTCACGTTTCCAGGGCCAAAAACCTCGAGGGCTTTTCTAAGCGCCTTCCAGTGTCCATCCCAAGTGTAGGGCCCACCAGCATTAAGTCCTTTAACCTCGTCGAAGACCCTGCGATTAGCAGCATCTAACGCTATGGAGACTCTGCCTGCTCCTGTCCGTTTAAAGGCTTCAAGCCCCCTACGCCCTAACGGAGGTATAGAAACTGATACAGGTAATTCTCCTCCTAAGCTTATATGTTCCACGAGCCATAAAGCCTGATTTAAGCCCTCAGGCCTGTTAACAACTTGGACGCAGGCTCTCTTCAATAAGCCTCGTCTTAAAGCGTTCACGGCCCTTTCCACTACTTCTTGAGCAGGGTAAGGAGGCCACTCCACCCTGGATAGGAGGTTTAGGCTAGCATTACTATCTTTAGCTTGAGGACAGAAACCGCAGTTAGCTAGGCAGCGTTCTTCTAAGTAAGTTAAGAGATAGCTGGTGGTCGGTTTAGTCTTAAGCCATCCCCTAGCTAAGCCTAAGACTACCGCTGAGCCGTAGGAAACCCTGACTAACCTAGGCTTCAAGTGCCTCATCTTGTCGACCAGTCTCACGTCTACCATCCTAATTAATTCTTCATTAAAGCTTTACATGCGTAATAAACCATGAGAACGGGGCGTGGAGATCAAAGTTCAGAGAGCTTCCTTCACTAACAAGGGAAGGTCAGATACCTTTAACCTCCCCGTCCCCAGCTTTTCAGCAGCCCATGAAAGCTGATACATGCAGAGCGGACAGGAGGTTACAATCCTTGAAACCTCCAGCTTGAGGGCCTCCTTAACTATCATTCCAGCCGCGGAGAACGCTACATCCCTAGACACCAGCCTAACACCGCCCGGTGCACCACAACAAAGCGCTTCAGCCCTGCTTCTCGGGAACTCAATTAACTTCAGCCCGGGAATGTTCTCGATCACCTTCCTGGGAATCTCGTATTTACCAGAGACCTTCACGAAGTGGCAGGGGTCAAGGAAGGCCACCTTCTCATCAATCCGCTTCTTGAAGCTTATCCTCCCATGATCGATGAGGTCGGCTAAGGCCTCCGCTACGTGCATCACCTCAAACTCAGGTTTCCTATAGATCCTCTGGTAAACATGCTTGTACGTATAGTAGCAGGCGGCGCACGCCATCAGAACGACGCTAGGCTTCCTCCCTTCTATTCTCGATAGGTTTCTCTCCGCGACCGTCTTAGCTTCTTCTAGGAGGCCGTGATCCACGAGGAGGAGGCCGCAACATCTCTCATCCTCACCTAAGATTGTGAAGTCCACGCCAGCTGTCTTCAAGATATCCACCGTAGCCCTGCCTATATCACGGAGCCTAAAGGGGATCATGCAACCGACAAGGTAGAGGTACTCAGCTTCACTAGGGAAATTCACCTCAGTGGGGATCCAGCTCCTCCAGAACTCCTTCCCCTCACCAGTCATCGATCCCTGATTAATTATCCCTTCACACAGCTTAACGATAGGTTCTGGAGCGCAACGCTCCTTGACAGCCAAGCTCCTCAAAGCTCTAACTGCCTCAGATATCGGGACATTAACGGGGCAGGCAAGCTCACAGGTTCCGCAGCAGGTACATAGGTACAGTTCTCTCAATACATCACTGACCCGCCTATCGCCCCCCAGCACAGCTTGAGCAACTTTAACCCTGTTCCAGGCACCTATGGACTCGTCTCCCGTAGCGAGGTAGAAGGGACAGACATTGTCACACATTCTACAATCTGTACAGGAGGATAGCTCTCTTTTTAGCTCCTCCGACATCGATGACGCCTCATAGCAAGCCTATCCAGAAGCCTGAGAGCTTTAGATCCTCCCAGGCTTTGTATTTTTAGGCAACCCACTTGAAGCGACTCAGCGATCTCCCTCTTAACCCTTATCTCTGGTCTATCATGTCTCCTAGCGGGATTAAGGCCTCAGCCCTACCAATTCTTCCCGAAAAGACTTCACGTTTACATTAAGGCATGGAATCAGCACGGAAACTCTAAATACACCTCACAACCGAAGCTCAAAGGGGTGCGTAAGGTTTGGTTACGGTGGGAGAATACGAGGTTCCCGAAGGACTGTACTACTCAGAGAACCACGTGTGGGTTAAGGTGGAGGACGGCAAGGCTAGAGTTGGCATAACAGACTATGCACAGAAGAACCTGAAACAGGTCATAAACATAAGCCTGCTAGATCCCGGCTCTACCGTGAACGTCGGCGACGCCTTCGGCAGCGCCGAGTCGTTAAAAGCAGCCGTAGACCTAATATCACCGATATCCGGAACCATTAAGGAGGTTAACGCTGAGGTTCAAAGCAACCCTTCAGTACTTAACGAGGACCCCTACGGTAAGGGCTGGCTGGTGGTAATCGAGGCTAGCAACCTCGATGAAGAGCTAAAGAATTTAATGACCGCCGATAAGGCGGCTGAGTGGCTTAAGACCATTATGTAGTTTCTCTAAGAAAGGCTGAGGAAGATGGCTAAACGAGTAGTTGTGATCGGAGGTGGAGCTGCAGGACTAGATGCTGCGCTCAATGCTAGACGGACCAGCAGAGAAGTTGAGGTAAAAGTTCTCAATGCTGAGGATAAACCAGCCTACTCACGCTGTGCCCTACCTTTCGTGATAGGCGGCGACATCGAAGGGTTTGACCATATCATCATCTATAAGTCAGAGTTCTACAAAATGATGAAGATAGACTTACACCTCAAGACCACCGTCACAGAGATAGACCCTAGCGCTAAGGTAGTTAAAGCACTAGGGCCTGATGGAAAGGAGGAAACCTTCGAGTACGACTCCTTAATCTTAACCACAGGAGCCAGAGCGGTGGTCCCCCCTATCAAGGGCTACGATAAGAAAGGTGTATACCCGCTTAGAACCATATCTGATGCCTCAGCTATTCTTGAAGAAGCCTTGAAGGCTAAAAGCGCCGTGGTCATAGGCGCCGGCTTAGTAGGGCTGGAAGCCGCTGAAGGGTTGGTGAAGAGAGGAGTAAAGGTAACTGTCATTGAAGCTCTACACCAAGTACTTAGACCTATCCTAGATGAGGACATGGCTAAGCTGCTTCAAACCAAGATATCCGCTCACGGCGTCAAGTTGATGTTAAACACGAAGGCAGATGAGATACTCGGCGATGACCACGTTAAGGCAGTAGCTGCTGGAGGCGAACAGGTTGACGCAGACCTTGTAGTCATGGCGATAGGCGTCAGAGCCAACACCGACCTAGCGGTCAAGGCTGGATGTAAGCTAGGTGTAACTGGAGGGATTAAGGTAGACGCCAGGATGAAGACTACGGTAGAAGACATCTATGCAGCAGGTGACTGCGTGGAGAGCGTACACTTAGTCACCATGCAGCCCGTACTTTGTCAGCTAGGAACCACGGCAGTGAAGCAGGGTAAGGTGGCAGGCATAAACGCTGCAGGCGGCTATGCTACCTTCCCAGGGGTATTAGGTTCAGCGGTTTCAAAGCTATTCGACGTTGAAGTGGGCTTCACAGGCCTGACTGAGTGGCAAGCCAGGCAAGCAGGCATGGAGGTTGTGGTCGGCTCTATACCTTGGAAGACAAGGGCGGAGTACTATCCTGGAGCTAAGGACATAAGGGTGAAGCTGATCTTCGAGAAGGCTTCCATGAAGCTCATCGGTGCCCAAATCCTAGGCGGTGAAGGTGTAGCGCCTCGCGTAGACGCACTGTCGTTAGCTATCCAGAAGGGTATGACTGCTTATGAGCTAGCTAAAGCTGATACCTGCTATACGCCTCCTTTAGCTGATACTTGGAGCGCCATAACGCTAGCAGCGGAGGCTGCCTTAAAGAAAGCTTAAGCCACTCCGCTTTTTTGCTCCACTTTTTTATTCTCAAGTTTAATGAGAACTGTAACCCTGAGAGCTATTGCTCTAGATAAAATCGATGTGGACAGGAGCGAAACTGCTTTAAAGCGAATTTCGAACGATAAGGCAGCTCCCGGGGAGGATGAGGAAGGTGGTGGAACTCAAGCTGGTGTTTGACCCATCCAAATGCACTGGATGTAGGGCTTGCGAGGTTGCCTGTAGCTATAAGCACTATGGGGAAGCAGGGTATGCTAAGTCATATATAAAACACGTCTTCGACCCAGCTACAGGCACGTTCCAAGCTATTTACTGCCTACACTGCGAAGAACCTCTCTGCATGGCTGCCTGTCTAAGTGAAGCTATTTGGAAGGATGAGGCAGGCATAGTTAGGATAAATCAAGTGAAATGTATAGGGTGTAAAACCTGCAACTATGCATGCCCACTATCAGTCCCCGCTTTCAATGAAGAGCTTAGAGTATCGGTTAAGTGTGATCTATGTGATGGTGACCCTGAATGCGTAAAGTTCTGCTCCTCGGGAGCCTTAAGGGCTTACCCAAGAGAGATAGCCTTAGAGTTAAGATCTAAGATTAGTGGGGTAAGACCATGAACGCTCAGCTGGCATTCATACTCTCGGTCACCCTACCTTTAGCGGGAAGCTTCGTAGTTTCGATACTCCATAAAGCTTCCTATAAAGTTAAGGCCTACCTTGCAACCCTCTTCACGCTTCTAACCTTCCTAGCCTCGCTATGGGCCACAGCCTCAGTCTTACAGCTAGGACCAATAGCCATAGAAGCTGGTTTTCTTAGAGCTCAGGGAATAAACATAGGCCTTCTGCTCTACGGCGACGCCTTATCGATGTTGTTTGTAGTGATGTCCGGCTTCTTCGGCTTCATGGCGATCCTATACTCGGTAGCCGACATGGCTCATGAAGCTGAGGGGCACACCAGGTACTTTGCACTGATGCTACTCTTTCAAGGATCCATGATAGGTCTCTTCTCAGCGGGGAACCTGTTATTACTCTTCGTATTCTGGGAGCTTGTGGGGCTATGTTCCTATGGCCTCATAGGGTTCTACATACGTAAGGTTGAGAGTTCCAGGGCTTCCATGAAGGCCTTGATAATGACGCATGCTTGCGGCGCAGGCATCATCTTGGGCATCTTAGTCCTACTGGCGCAGGGGAAGACTAGCCTAGACCTACCCAGCTTAACCGGAGCTGCCCCCCTACTGGCTTTAGCCGCAGCGATGCCTCTCTTCCTCATCGCCTCCATGGCTAAGTCGGTGCAATTCCCTGTCCATAACTGGCTCCCAGACGCTACGGTAGCTCCCTCCGCCGTGACCGCCTTCCTCCACGCAGCAGCCATGGTTAAGGCCGGGGTTTACCTAATGGCTAGATCTGCTCAGCTAGCTGCTTTAACACCGCTTAAGACTCCCATGGATATTGCCATGGCCACGGTGGGGGCCTTCACCTTAATCATATGTTCTGCAGGGGCTTGGCTACAAGACGACGTCAAGAGGCTCCTAGCCTACCACACCGCCGCTCAGATAGGCTACATGTTCCTCGGCTTAGGAATAGGTACCGCAGTGGGCATAGCTGGAGGCCTCTTCCACTTCTTTAACCACGCCATCTTCAAAGGCCTCCTCTTCCTCGGTGCTGGCTGCCTAATCTACGTAACTGGCACCAAGAAGCTGAGCGAGATGGGTGGCTTAGCACGTAACATGCCTGTGACCGCTGCCTGCATGATCATCGGCGGCCTAGCCTTGGCAGGAATCCCGCCGCTTAACGGCTTTGCTA
>QMSI01000022.1 GCA_003649615.1 Thermoprotei archaeon
AAGTGGTGTGGAGGAGTTTATAGCTAAGCTTGAGGGGGACCGTAAGAACGTTAATCAACAGCTACTATCTAGGGTGCGGAGTGAAGGGCTTAAGAAGGATGGTTCAATACAGTGGCTTCATGTGGGTGACGCCTTCAAAGGCATGGGTACCAAGGTGATAGGCACCTTTCTTTCCTACCTCTCATTCCAAAGGCGCCTTATTGATAGGGGAATGTACCTTGTCGGCTTCATGAACATGAGCCCTGAAATTCCAGGTTTAGGCCAGTTGAAGAGAAGTTACGTTAAAGTTTCAGCAAGGGCTCCAGACGTGTTAGCAAGCCTCATTAACGACGGTTCACGACCTCCGCTTTCTACACTCCTTCCAGAGGCAGCCAAAGCGGTTGGTGGTTTTGGGGATGGACATAGTGTTGCAGCTAGTGGTATAATACCTAAGGGGATGGAGTTTGTTTTCATTGAAAAAATGAACCTATTAGTGGGTGGAGGAAAACCTGCCCGCTCCCTATCCTTATTTGATTTCATGTCTAAGTAAAGTCGAAGAGCGATGTCTGCTTCCTGCCGGCTAATAGCTCATCTTCCTTCACGTTAAAGTACCTCAATACTCTGAGGGCTGACGGCACTACTTGTCTAGTAGCGTAGTATTCATAGTCTACGTCCTCAGGCTTAACCATGATGTAGGGCATCGCTTTATCGGCTAGCTTATCGGATGGTCCTTTAACTATGACGTAACCTACCTTATCTCCCACCTCAAGCCCATAACCAGCTTCAAGGAGCTTCTTAGCAGCGGTTACATGGGCAGCTTCTACTTCATACTCTTCAAAACTCTTTGTTAAGGTCTTCCATATAACGAGCTCCTTTAAAGGCACCTCTCCCTTCCTAAGCTTTGTCACTACGTCTTGTACATACCTGACGGCTGCCTGCACCGATTTTTCCTTTAATACCAGCTCGAGTACTCTCGTTTGAACTTCTTGGGCTAGACTGCACCAATCGCCTCGGACGGCTTCGAATCCTACTACGTCTATGGTGCCGTCGCTTAGTAGACCTGCGTACTTCTTGGCGGCTTCAGTGAAGAAAAGCACCGAGTAGATCTTGTCTACCTTGAGCTCTATTTCTACCTCCTTCTCCACTCTATTGATGAACTCCTCCACCTTACCCTCCTCGTACTTAACGAAGAGGCTGTCGGTGTCGGAGTATATAACGTCGAGGCCATACTCCTTAGCTAGCTGGTTGGCTTTCATTATGGTCTGCCTGCCGTAAGCTGCCGTCGCTTCAGCGCAAGGCTTCATGTAGAACCTAGCCCCCACCCAGCCTAGATAGCCGTAAGAGGCGTTGGCAAGTACCTTAACCGCCTGCTGCCTATTATCGAGGATAGTGTACTCGGGGCTATGTGGGTCGAGACCCTTCATCTGTTCCCTTATCTTTGCTCGAGCTTCGAGAAGTTTTTCAAGCATTCTTCGATATAGGCTTGGGGGCGTTTTCTTAAATCTATGTTTGACTTCGGGTGCTTCATAGAAGCCTTCATCTGGTGGTGGTTCACCTGGCGGTAAGTAGGAATCGAAGCCTATGTTATACTTTATCATGAGGTGAGGATACATGGAGGAGAAGTCTATGACAGCTATGTTTTCATGTATCCCTGGCCTAGGTTTAAGAACTATCGCGCCTCTATACGGAGAATAAGGCCTCTCCACTCTATTTGGGGCTAGCTCGCCTTCGAGATAAGCGTGACGTAACAGGTGGAACTCAACCCTGAAACCCACCGAGGCGGCTACTACCTGGTCTAACGGTAAGCCTGTTAGATTGGAGAGTTGTATGAGGAAGGGTAAGGTTTTCTCTGCTATACCAAAGGTTGACTCTGCATCCTCCATGGCGTATTTAAGCAGTAAGTCGCGCTTAGAAGGATCATCCCAGTACCTGTATAGCTCTGTGTACTCTATCATGGTCCTGCGATCCTTGGACATGACCTTTAAGTAGTCAGCTACGTTTTCAAGGGTCTTCACCTTTACCTCGGTTAACCCCTCAGCATAATTATACAGGTCTACGGCCCCTCTCCCAACTATGGAATAATGTCCATAAACGCTCGGTTGAGGCTCTGTGCCTTCTCGGCTTACGTCGAGCTTAATACCTACCTTTTTAGCTCTATCAACAAGGTACGGCCAGTCAAAGAAGTTGCTGTTGTATCCCACTATGACGTCGGGGTCAAATTCCTTGACAAAGGAGACGAAACCCTCGAGAACTTTCCTATCATCTTTGCCGTCCGCTAAAAAATGTCTTTTATCTCCGCTGTTCGTGACCACGGAGATGATTATGACAGGGTCTTTATGGGGCTTAGGTGTCCCAGTCTCGCTGTAGCATTCTATGTCGAAAGCTAAAACCTTAAGCTTAGGTGGAGGAGCTGGAGGTAGAGGTTTAGGTGGCTCTAAAGCCTCGTACACCGCGTCTACCTTAAACCCCTTAGCTTCTGAAGGAGGCACCTCCCTAACCTTTACTTGATGCCAACCACACGGCTCTACTTGGTTATCTATCATGTACCTTATGTAAAACCTTATATCAGCTTCTAATACCTCTTCAACGGAGCTAAGCCTCTTGACTTTTTCCCTATAGGTAGGGATGGATGGTGGCTGCTGACAAGTTACTTTAAGTACTTTCACCGGTTTTCCTAGATACTTTTTCTCCACTTCTTCAACGCTTAGAATAGGATGGTCAGGTAGGGATAAAGCTAAGATGTTTTCCTTAAGCTTGCTTAAGTCAGCCTCTCTTTTGGGCAGAACATAGAAGTAGGGTCTAAACCCTCGATCCTTAACTAACACCCTTCTCCCATCGTCTGTGATACCCCATAACCTAACCTCAGGGACCCCCTCCACCACGGTATAGGAGGGATCAAGGAGCCAAAAGGTAAGCTCCAAAAACCTCCCCCTAACCTAACTAGGCGGGGCTGGATTTGGGTTTACTGCTCTTCTCATAGATCACTGCGCCCGTCCCATCACGGTAGTAGCCCTCTACAAAGCCTACCTGCTTAAACCCATGCTTCTCATAGAACCTCCTGGCAGCTTCATTATCTACTTTAACTTCGAGCCTAAAGCCTTTCACTTTTCTCTTTTCAAGCTGCTCCATGAGGGCAGTCAAGAGCCTCGTTCCGATCCCTTTACGTTGATGTTCAGGGTCTACAGCTATGGATATGATATGCCCCCTCCCCTTCATCACAGCTCCTACAGCATAACCCACGACCTTCCCCTTCACCTCGGCTACGAAGAACTCGTCACGGTGAAGGTGATATAACCAGAAAAGTAACGGTCTAGGGTAGGCTTCTTTCCCGAAACACCTCTCCTCGATCAAGTATATGTGTTTAAGGTCTTCTTCCCTAATGACTCGAATCTGCAACATAGTTAGCTTCACGGTCTACACAGGCCTAGCTATGTAAAGTCCGTCTTTAACTCCTATTACTGTAACGCTGACTGTACTGCCGATCTTAACTTGATCGGCATCTACTAGCGTCAAGGTCCTACCCTTAGCGACGCCTAGCTTTTCTCCTTTGAGCCAACCTGGCCCAACCACCCTAACCCTTACCTTCTCAAACCTGCGGAAGGGCGAGGGCACCTTAACCCTCTTATGGATACCGAAGTCCCGAGGGGAGAGTATGAGCTTAACTTTGAACCTGGCTTCAAGCTCCTTCAGGGACCTATAGAACCTATACCAAGTCATAGCTTTGACCCCTTTAGGCTTCCTACCATACTTATGCACCTCCATCTTCTGGATCCCTAGGGGAGGCCAACGCTTACCTGCTCCTATCTTCAAGGCAAACTCGATGATCTTGGGTATCTCTCCATCGTTTAAACTAGGCACCCATACAGGGGAGATCAAAAGGTCTATGTTGGTGGATTTAGCTATGTACTCCGCTATCCATGTAATCCTCTCTATATCGTAGCTAGGCGTATCGGACAACTTTCTAGCTAATTCCTCATCGAGTGCATCGATGGATAGGTTTACTCTAGATAAACCAGCTTCTTCAAGCTCCTCTACGGTCCTCTCGGTTAAGAGAGCACCGTGGGTCTGCATGGAAACCACTTCTACTCCCTGGGTGTCAGCTAAGCCTTGAACTAAATCGACTATGTGAGGGTAGGTGAGAGGGTCTCCTACGGTATCGATATGAGCCTCTATGTTATGAGCGCCTTTCACCTTAACCACTTCTTTGAAGGTCTCCAGCAGGTAGTTCAAGTCTACCAAGAACTCAGCTTGACGTCTACTCGTCTTGGGGCCAGAATCTACTGAACAGAAGATGCAGGACAGAGGACAGAGTGTGGTAGGCCTTACTTGAAGCAGATTTGTACCTCTATCTATCACTCCGAAGGCGATGCATCCTAATAGAGGCGTTTCAACGTCGTCAGGCACCTTTAAGATAGGTGGCATTCTGACCGAGGATTGAGCGCCTAGTTTTTAAGCTGCTCTCAGCCTTGAAGGATGAGGTTTAATGAAGAAGACGTGGGCAGGGTCGCTGGTGGTAAACTCTCTTCCTGAAGGCTGCTCTATGTGTATGAAGGGGGAGAAGCTCGTCCTCTTCGTCACTGGGCTATGTAGGAGAGGCTGCTTCTACTGTCCGCTTTCGAGGCAGAGGAGGGGGAGGGATGTGGTTTATGCCAATGAGAGGCCTGTCGAGAGGGACGATGACTTATTGGAGGAGGCTGAGCTCATGGACGCTAAAGGGGCAGGTCTGACCGGTGGAGACCCTCTCCTTAAACCTCAACGCACCCTCCACTATGTGAAGATGCTGAAAGAAAAATTTGGAGAAGCCTTCCATATACATCTTTACACGACCACTGGCCCTCACGTGGATAGGAAAGTGATAAAGGAGCTCGTTAAACTAGGGCTGGATGAGATGAGGTTTCATCCACTTCTCGACGCCGAGGATCCTTGGCTGAGCTGCATTAGGGTAGCTAGCGATGAAGGCTTAACCGTGGGCCTAGAAGTGCCAGCTGTGCCTGGGATGGAAGAGAGGTTAAGGGAGCTCGCAATGGTTGCTGAGGAGCTTGGGGCTACCTTCATAAACATAAACGAGCTTGAGATGAACGAGGAAAATGCTTTCCAGCTCAGAGCTAGAGGCTTTAAGATAAAGCCAAGCTCCATGTCTGGCGTTGAGGGGAGTGAGGACTTAGCTTTAAGGTTGATGGAATGGATAGAGGAGGAGCTTTCACTAAGTGCTCACTACTGTCCAGCTTTCATAAAGGATGCTTACCAGTATCGAAATAGGCTTAAACGTAAAGCCATACGGGTCGCTAAGCCTTACGAAGAGGTTACCGATGATGGATTGTTGAGGAAAGGAGTGGTGGTGGGAGACTTCAAGTTTCTTCAAGGTCTAAAGCATAGCTTAACGGAAAGTCTAGGCTTAGCTACGGACATGGTATCCCTCGACCCCTCAAGAGGCGTCCTTGAACTTCCCGTAGAGGTATTAAAGATAGCTAAGAAGCTGGGTCGACTTAAAGGGGTGGATGCTTTCATAGTTGAAGAGTATCCCACTTACGATAGGAGGCTTTCTTCCTACCTGCCCATCTAAATGAGGCTTTTCCTAGTTGAAAGCAGTCTCCTTGTGGCTGGGTCCTCATCCTTGAGTTTCCTTAAGACTTCCTCGAAGCTCTCTCCTGGAGCTAATGCTCTTTTCAAGTACACACCGGTCCTTCCTATTTCATCTCTCCTCGTCAACACGTAAACACGCTCTAAAACTATGTCAACGCTTACCCCTAACCTCTCAGCCACCTCTACCTCTCTACCCTTCACAGGCTCCTCTATGTGTCCTTTAGGTGTAGGTTGGATGAACATGAGCCTCTTATCTACGCCAGCTACCCTGACACCTTTCTTGATGTCATCTAGGCCAAGCTCTCCACCAAACTTATAGAATTCTCTTTCTAGCTTCGTCATCTCAACGAGGGGGAAGGTCACGGTAGTTTCCTCGTCAAGGTGAAGGTGAGCTTTCACTACGTGGGAGGGTGTAGCCATAACCATCTCCCTATACATCGCTTGGAAGCCTGCCACCTCTAAGGCCATCTCCACCTTAAAGGAAGGTATAGGTAGCGGGATCACTACATCAATATCGCTTTTAGAAGTCACATCTCCTCTAGCTAAGCTTCCATGTACTATGGCCTCCATTCCTCCCCTCCTTAAAGCTTCCATTACCTCTAAGGCCCTATTCCTCTTTTCCTTCAACAGTGACCAGCGCTGCTCGCTATAGGTAACCTCCACAGCATCTCCTCGTAGAATCGGCTTGACGGCTGGCGTAGCTCTCCACCTTGTTTTAAGATAACACGCCGACCTCTTCTAAAACTTCACAAGGCCTACAGATATCTCTGGCAGTGGGTTCACCGCAGTGGCGGCAAGGCTTAACCTCTACTTTAACCTCCTTATCGATTAAAGGAGCTAACCTGTCTATGGCTCCAACCACAGCGTACTTCATTCCGGGATGCTTAGCCTCTAGCCTATTTAACATCCATCTAACCTCGTCTCTCATTGACAACCTCACGTAGCGGCATTCTTCCTCGTATAGCTTGAAGCCGCTTAGGTAAGCATATAACGCTACCTCCCTTTCAGGGATGTAGCGTAAAGGTTTCACTCTTGGCACGAAGCCTTCCCAGAGCCTTGGCGGTTTTACTCCAAGCCTAGCTAGCCTAACGACGCTTCCCCTGAGCAGATTGATGAGCACGGTTTGGGCTTCATCGTCAAGGTTATGACCCGTCGCAAGCTTCGTAGCTCCTAGCTCCTTTGCTTTAAGGTTAAGGGCTTTCCTCCTAAGCACTCCACAGAAAGTACAAGCGTGGAGCTGAGACCCTTTCTCTAGAGCCTTAGCGTATATCTCGTCGAGGGTGTAGCCATATATTTCCTTGAAGGAAACTATGTGGTGTTCTACTCCAAGCTTCTCAGAGGCTTCCTTAGCTATCTCCACTCCGCTGACTCTATACCCTTTTACCCCTTCATCTACGGTGAGCGCCGTCAACTTAACCCCTGTATACCTAGACTCTATCTTATGTAGCACGTTTAACAGTACGAGGCTATCTTTGCCTCCCGACACCGCTACTAAGATATGGTCATGGGGCTCAAAGAGCTTATGTCTATTTATGACGGTTCTAACTCTCTCCTCAAGGTTCCTCTTAAAACACCTAGCACAGAAGGCTTGGCCTGAATAAGGAGATCTGTACACTGCCTGATTAGAACAGAAGGAACACAGCACTTTTCACACCTTTTCAGAGCCCTGCAATCATTTTTTCTGCCTGGTTTTAAGCGTAGAGCTACATGGCTAGTGTGACCACCACATTAGCAGCTATGAGGGTTATGGAGATCGCGTTGAGAACTAAGGACAGCTTCCTTACCTTAACCGTATCTCCCTTGAGCAGCTTTTCTGCTAAGGTGTTAAACATGCGGCTGCCATCAGCTATGGCTATCGGCAACATGTTAAACACCGCTAAGCTAAACAGGATTACCTGAGACCAGAACAGTAAGACGTGGACATGGATGAGAACGCACGGAGGTAACTCTCCAAGCCTAAGCTCGTAGTAGTCCGCTGGTAAAATTCCCATAAACCCTTTACTAGCATTGAAAGGATGGCTGGTTGCCCTAACAACCATTTCCACCTGCTCTCCGCTCGGGGTGATTAAGCCCACTATTATGGTTTGACTAGGCCTTGTCCTCCCCATGAAGTCATGGAGGTCGCCTACACTGAGCACCGTAGTATCGTTCAACGTTTTTATGACTCCATACTTCATTAAGCCAGCTTCATCCGCTGGCGTACCTGGCTCTACTCTTTGAATAACTACCCCTCCGGGCTGAAAGAGCCCTATGAGGGCCAAAACTAGCGCCAAGAAGAAAAGCATGTTAAAGAAAGAGCCCGCTGCAAAGATCCTAAGCTTATCTCTCACCCCAGCTTTCTTAACGTCATCCTCCTCCAGCTCCACGAAGGCCGCCACCAACACCACAAAAAGCGCTGCCCCCACGCTCCTAACCCTGACTCCAAGCACCTTCGAAGCAATTGCGTGCGCTGCTTCATGGATAAGTACTGCTAGCGACAACGCCACCACAAAGTGAGGGAGTACTTCAAGAGGGAAGAGCACGCCTGGTATAGGAGGCATCACCGCCACGAATTGGCGAGGGGCTAAGAAATGTTTCACGAGATTAGAAGCCAAGAAGTAGAGTGCAAACCCCATCATACCGAACCCCATCGCCACACCTACGTCAAACAGCGCAATCCAAACCTTAGCCCACTTAGACGAGAGCCAAGTCAATAGCCTTGACAGCTTCCTAGGCTTGACCTTAACCACCAGCAGGAACGGCTTAAGATCAACCCCTCTAACCTTAACCACACTAAACGCTAAGGATAATGCCAGCCAGAACACCATTAAAGCGAGCAGGACCTCCTCTAAACTCAACGCAACCTAGAAGGAGAGTTTTTCCTCACAGCTTTATAGGCTTCCACGCCCCCTTTTCGGGGATCTTAAACCTCAACGAAAACTTCATTAACCATAAAACGGCAACTCTCCCTTAAGATCAGGAGGCTTTCATAGAAGTAGGAAGAGTGGCTCGCCTTGAACCCTCAGCGCTCCATCATAGAAAAGCTTTTCTTTCCCTCAACCTCCTTAATAACGGGGGCGGTGGTGGTAAGGGCTGGGGAGTTCGGCCTGCCCTCTCAAGGAAGGCTTAAGCCTCCTTGAGCCGCAAACGGTCGTCATGGCGGGGCCAGTAACCGGGAAGGGCGGTCAGCTGAACGCTAAGCTGTGCGGTCGAAGCGTCTATGAAGCTTCGCCCCGTGGGGCTGGCATAGGAGGCCAAGCCCCTCGAAGGAGGGGTCCAAGCCTCCGAACCAGTCGAACCAGGTTAGGCCCGGGAGAGGCGCTGAACAGCGTCCTCGAAGGAGCGGCCTTAAGGCTGGGTGTCAGCGTTCACGGGTTTACGGAGCTGAGAACGCTTGACTAAAACAGCTTAGCGGGAGGCGACCCACCTTCCTGGGGCACCACCGCCCCTTTAATCAATACTAACCTTTTCTCTTAACAAGACAGCAAGGCGTTGAGTTGTTTCTTTACGAAACGAACTTACTATTTACGTTCGCTTGAAAAGTAAGGTTTAAGCCCTTCTACTATAAGAGCTAGTGGTAAGCCATCATCACGTGCGGGGGTAGCCAAGCCAGGTCAAAGGCGCAAGGCTTAGGACCTTGTCCCGTAGGGGTTCGTGGGTTCAAATCCCACCCCCCGCATGTGAATTTAACGAGGCGTTTTGTAATCAAGTGATGGTTTGTACAAACAGGGTTAGCTACGAGGAGTTGAAGGAGGGTTTTGTTAAGTGGCTTAGGAGCAAAAACCTGGTTGAGGATTACGTATTAAAAGAAGGTCTCCTTATCAGGGTATCGTGGTTGAGGGACCTAGCGCTAGAGCATATGCTATGAGGATAGATGCTAAGCTTAAAGGTGAGGTGGTTAGGCTTTTCTGGGCTAGATCAAGGAGGCTGTTTGTTTCACCTAAAGTGGTTGTAGGTAAACGTGTTGACCGCGCCGAATCTTTCGGTAAAAACATTATCTTAAAGTTGGAGGAGTTAGCGATTAGGCTTCACCTGATGATGTATGGCACCATCCACCTATATCGCCTTGATGAGCCTCTCTTAAAGCCTGAAAGGATGGTTAGGTTATGGCTTGAAGGAGATAGGCTTAGGCTGGTGGCCTACAATGCTCCTATAGTGGAGCTAGATAGCTATGAAAGGCTGATGTCGAGGCTTAGAGTAGAGCTTGGTCCAGACCCTTTGAGGTCTGAATGGAATCCAGAGGAGGCTGCTAGGAGGCTTAAAGCGTCAGGGACTAAGGTAGGTATTGCTTTACTTGACCAGCGAGTTATAGCTGGTATAGGAAACATCCTGCGAAACGAGATATTGTTCAGAGCGGGCATTCATCCTGAAAGGCACGTGGACGACTTAAACATGGAGGAGGTTAACCGTATAGTTGAGGAAGCTAAACGGCTCACTGATATGTTCTTAAAACGTAAGATTAAAGGGGAGCGTATAGGCCCCATACTAATGATCTATAACCGTTTCCGCCAAGCATGTATTAATTGCGGCGGCCCGGTTAAGTTCTATCTCCAGGAACCTATTAAGAGGAAGACCTTTGTATGTGAACGCTGTCAACACTAGTTTAAGGTAAGCTTCGTAAGATACGTAAAATATATATACTTAATTTGTCGATAAGTTATTGAAGGTGAAGTACATGGTTTGGGGGGCTGTGATTTTCTTCAAGTACAGGACAATGACTGATGCTGAGGTAAATAAAGCAAAGAATGAGTGGGAGGATTTCAAGAAGGGGCTACCTAAAGGAGTAAAGATCATAGCTGAGTATGATCACGCTCATGGCACCGACTGGAATGGTTTCCTACTCGTGGAGGCTCGTTCAATGGACGCTTTCCAGGAGTTCTGGGAAGCATTTAGAGATATTACTCGGTGGTATGTAGACCGTACTCAAGCAGTTATAGGTGTGAAGCGTTAAGCTCCCTCGCTTTTTACTCTCTTACTAGGCACTATTCCTACGCTGTCTTGGTATTTACCTGCATACCCCTTGCTTGCTCTCCCCGTAAGTTCATGAAACACCACCTGCACTATCCTTTCCCCCTGCTTCACCTGTATGGTGGATTTGCTTGCGTTAAAGACAGCTAATGTGAGGTTTCCCTTGAACCCAGGGTCAATGACTGCGAAGCTACCTATAAGTCCCTCACGAGCTAGCGAAGACCTCAAGTAAATAAAACCTACTATATCCAAGGGCAGCTCGAATCGTTCTAAGGTTGCTATCAGCTCATAGCTTAGGGGCTTGACCTCTAAATCGATGATAGACCGGGCATCATAGCCCGCTGGGTTAAGACACCAGGGTTCAAAGGGTTCTATAACTAAGCTACGCTCCTCAACCCTCCTCTTGATTTCAACGTCAGAAAGCACCGTCAACCTCTTTCACTGTACACCTAACGCCTTAAGCACCTCTTGGAATACTTGGTCTATGGATAGGTTCCCGTTAATGTTGCGTAGAAGCCCACGTGCCTCATAGAACTTTAAGACAGGCTCTGTCTGTTCTCTGTAGACTTTTAACCTGTTTCTCACGGTCTCCTCGCGGTCGTCCTCTCTCTGGTATAACGGTCCTCCACAGCGGTCGCATACGTCTTCCTTCTTTGGGGGGTTGAAGACTAAATGATACACGGCACCGCAGTTTCGACAAGTTCTTCTAAGCGTGATACGTTTAACAACCTCCTCTTCATCAACCTCTAGGTTAACTACGGCATCTAGCTTGACCCCAAGTTTCTTAAGCATGTTTTCTAAGGCTTCGGCCTGTTTGACGGTTCGTGGAAAACCATCAAGTATGAAGCCTTTAGCACAGTCAGGCCGTCGTAGCCGCTCCTCCACGATACCTATAACTACTTCGTCGGGTACGAGCTGTCCTCGATCCATGTAGGTCTTAGCCATCTTTCCTAAATCCGTCCCTTCCTTAACTGCTTCCCTCAAGATATCTCCAGTGGCTATCTGAGGTATCCCGAACTTATTTGCGAGGAGCTGAGCCTGTGTACCTTTGCCTGCTCCTGGTGGGCCGAAGATTATTAGTCGCATAACTCAGCACCGTTCTAGGAGCAGGTGGCTAGGACCTATAAAGTTTTTAAGAAGGCGAAGTAAACCTCTACCTAGGCGATGAGACTCTCAGAGTTAAGATGAGTATACGCGATGATTAAAAGGCATTAGGGTCGAGCCTAAATCTTCACTTAACTTGAATGGTAATTGTCTAAGCTTAAACCGAACGCTTAAATGCATTTCACCTTCTCGTTAGTGTTAATGGAACAGTATGTAGCTGGAGCGATAGCAGCTGTACTGGCTTCCTTCTGCTGGTCCATAGCAGCCGTGCTCTATAGGAGGGCTGTATCTGGGTTAAACGACCCTTTAGCTACGAGTGGGTTGAGGGTTCCATTAGCGCTGGCTTTCATGGCCACCCTATCCCTTTTCCTAGAGAAAGGAGGTAGCCTCGCATCTCTCTTGGTCAGCTGGGAAGCCTTATTCTGGGTGCTTCTAGCCACCACCATAGCTATAATCATAGGAGACACGCTGTACATGGTAGCGCTACGGAATGCAGGGGTCTCCATAGGATACCCTGTGGGTTACGTGTATCCTGTCTATGCTACTCTCTTCGCTGTATTGTTGTTAGGCGAGACCTTAACTGTTGGTCTAGTAGCTGGTTTAGCTCTCTCCCTTACAGGTATATGGTTATCTTCATTTAAACCTCCGAGTCGACTGGGTGATAGGCGAAGAGTGTTCATAGGTGTGATGGCGGCAGTACTAGCTGGTTTGTCTTGGGGTTTAGGGTCCGTAGTGTTTAAGGTAGCTGTCATTAATGTTGATCCACTGATCGTCAACGTTATCAAGCTCATCTACCTATTACTCATCATGTCGCCTTTCATCGTACGTTTAAAGGTTAAGCTCATCAAGGAATATTTGGCCTATGCCTTACTGGGAGGCCTCTTTGGGCTTGGAATAGGTGATTGGCTCTTATATGTCAGTTTAGCAGCAATAGGAGCAGCTAGGGCAGCTACGTTGACCACATCTTCTCCGTTAATATCGATCCTCCTAGCCTTTCTTTTTCTCAAAGAAGAGGTATCTTGGAGACAAGCTGCGGGAGCCTGCTTGATTATTACTGGCGTGCTTTTAGCTGCATCCCTCTGAAGCTCCCTCCCTCATAACCTTTATATACTATTTACTACGCCACCAACGTGGAGGACAAATAATTGTTGTACTTAGTTAAAAAAGCGGCATGCCCCTTACTTCTAGTACTGCTCCTTTCATTAACACCTACTTTAGCCTATGCAGGCGCGCCTAGCTGGCTCACACCGGGAAAGTACGCTAAATACCTTTTAGCCGTCCAGACATCGTCCATAAACGGAGAGGCAGTAATAAGGATTGAGGTGGTAAATGTCAACGACACCTCTTTCACCGTAGAGACAGTGGTGGAGTCCTACACGCCTGAGGAAATGGAAGACTTCATTTTAGAGATGGGCGGTACCCAGACCATTAATTACGGCAGCGAGGAGGCAGGACCGTTTATGGGTGTAGGTGGTGTGGAGCAGCTTTTACAAAGCTTAGAACAAGGAGGCTTCGCCATTAGCGAGGTTTCCTTAACGACGGAGGCGGGTACCTTCAACTGCTACAAAGCATCCAAAACAGAGCAGGGAGCAAGTGCTGAGATCTACGTAGAGAAGGATACTGGTTGGCCCATCAAGGTGTTCTTGGTCAACGTCTATGGAACGATGAACTTTGAACTCATAGACACCAACTTCCAGTTTAGTAGTGGAGTTCCAGGCGAAGTCCCTACAGTGCTCAGCCCTCTCTTTGGTTACTCTTGGATATTAGCTGCCGGAATAGCCATAGCTGCTGTCGCCGTAGCGGTTACCGTGGCCTTAAAAGTTATGAAATCGAAATAGTGGCAACTAGGAAACTTCATGTTTAACGAGTGTCTCATCTTTTTTACCTTTAATATCTATCTAGAGGCTGCACCTCTTCCTCAAAATAGCGGTGGAAGCATCTAGGTAATTGGTGGTAATCGATGGTTGCTATAACATCCGAAAAGTCCCTAGAATTGTAGGTGTTCCAGAACATGACTACCTCACCTCTCAAGATCTGTTCTTTCGCGTCCTTTATGAGGGCGGCAAGCGTCTTCCCTGTGTAAGTTCCATCCAGCTTAATTCTCTCTGTTCTCTGCATGTGGGCTACGGCCTCCATCCCTTCCTTGGTGAAGAGAGCATATCGTTGTCCAAAAAACTCGTGTCTAATGCTTACATCCTTTTCGTAAAGCTTTAACTCGGGGAAGGAGGGATCAAGGGAGTGGAGGTAAGAGCTGGTTTTATGGAACAATTTAACCATTCTTTTCACATTAGCAATCTTCTCGTCCACTACTCGCACAGGTACTACCTTGCTTCTGAGGTTAGCAGCCTTAAGCCCAAGCATCAGTCCAACCGCGGTTCCCATCGTCCCTAAGGCAACATAGATACGATCAGGTTCTGGCACTTCACCCTTAGCTATCTGCTCTCTGAGCTCAAACGCTGCATTGACAAAACCGACCACTCCGAGAGGCGAAGATCCACCAGCGGGGATTACCTGTGGAAAACGTCCATGTTTCAGCCTATGACGTAGAAGTTGGTAGATGGTTCCCGCGGCAAGGAATAGCTTGTTCCGATATTGATGAAGCTCTGCTCCGCAATAATAACTCATAAGGAGATTACGGCGGACATAGTGTGCGTTAGGCTGAGGCATTAACATGGAGATGCTTCTTAATCCTAGCTGTCGCGCATAGATGGCTGTGGCTAAAGCATGGTTAGACCCCGCACAGCCAAAAGTCAAAACCTCCTTTACCTTTAAGCGTAGGGCATAACCCAATAGGAACTCTAACTTCCTTACCTTGTTTCCTCCGTAGACCCTACCACTTAAGTCATCCCTCTTAATGTAAAGATTGTCTACACCTATATCCTTACCTAATCGATCAAGTTTCTCGACAGGGGTTGGGAACTCACCTAACGAGACGTAGGGGAGCTTATCCCTCAACCGAGGGTAATGTTCGAATAATGGAATCATCCTTACTAGCCTCTCATTGAGGATTTTGCATCACATCTATATATGGAGAATTCTGGGGCTGGATGGATGTGCACTAGTTTCCTAGCATCAATCTCTATTTTACTCATTAAACACTTCACTTAGCTGCAACGAGTTTTCCTATCTTAACTTCAGTTTAATGCCGGGGGAGGGACTTGAACCCTCGACAATCCGGTCTTCAGCCGGACGCTCTCCCAGGCTGAGCTACCCCGGCATGAATAGCTACGCAAACTGAGCGTTAAAAGGTTTCTGTTGAAGGACCTGATTGATGTTGAGCCATCCACATCAAAGTTTCCTCTTGAAGCCAATAAAAAGTGGCGAGAAAAAAGTTGTTCATCGGATAACTTTTTATCCATATACTTAGCAATAAGTTAAGTTATGCCTTTGAAGGGTTATTGCCTGCCTCTAAGCCCTGAAGGCAAAGCTCAGGTGGTAGACCCTCCTCCATGGCATTACGGCGGCGACATCATACAGGTCGTGTTTAAGGCTGATCCAAAGGAAGTGAAGCAGGTCTTACCTGAACCTTTAGAGCTGGGCTCAAACCCAGGCTTGGCTTTCATATGGTTCGTGGAGTGGACCTCAGTTAGCGACGTCAACCCAGACTTGGCTTACTTGAACCCCGAGCGCTCCCAGTATAAGGAATGTTTATTGGCGGTTAGCTGCCGTTACCATGGTGAGGAAGGCTTCACCGTACCCTACATCTGGGTAGATAACGACTTCACTCTGCTTCGAGGATGGTTCCAAGGCTTTCCCAAGAAGCTCGCCCGTATCTATATGACTAGGCCTCATCCTCTCAACCCAAAAATGGGTCCTATAGGTCCGGGAACAAAACTAAAGGGGATTTGTGAAGGACACGGAGAGAGGATAGCAGAGGCTTCTCTAAGGATAACGGGTAAGGCAAGCGTTGAGGAATTACCTAAGTTTAGGTTCTTCCTCCTAAGACACTACCCGAGCGTGGAGGATCCTTCGAGGCCAGCTGTTATGGAGCTGGCTCAGAGCGTTGTGGAGAACGTCAGGGTAAGCGACGTATGGAAGGGCGAAGCTGAACTATACTTCTACCCCTCGTTCTTCGAAGAGGTGGACAAGCTAAAACCAATTGAAATACTAGCTGGCCATTACTTCAGCCTAGGCATGACCATAAAGGGTGGAAGGATACTACATAGGTACTAGCGTTTCAGCCCCGGAAAAACGCACCATTAGAGTTAAAGCTACAAATAATGCTCAGGAACTGGAGCTACCCAGAGTTCAAGGAGGCAAGATAAGGCGAAGACCGCGTAGAGACCAGCATCTACAAAAGCCTATACTCCTACATGAAAGCCTTAGACCTACGTAGACAAGGCCCAAGCTACAGCGACATCAAAAAGATACTTAAAGCCGAGCTCCAATGGTCACCCTCTAAAAGCGAGCTATCAGAATGGCTCAGAAAAATACACACCACTCGGAAAAATCACAGTGTTCGACGTACGCCAACCCGAAGTAGGACTCATACTAGGCCTCATCCTAAGCGACGGAGACGAACACCCATGCCACGGCGGATACAGAGAAAACTTCTACAACACAGATCCAACACTACTAATAGAGTTCAGCCAAGCAGCCAAAAACCTAGGCCACAAGGCATGGAGAAGACAACGTCTCTCACAACTCCAAGTACCATACACCGAGCTCGAAATAAAATCCACCCTCGCATACCTACTACTAAAGCGATACGATGAATTCATAGTAAAAGCACCCAGCCAAGTACAACTAGCCTTCTAAGAGGACTATGGCTAGGAGATGGAAGCCTACGAAGCCATAAGTTTGCCAACACAAACCTTCGACTAATCGAAGTAGTCGAGGAACTACTAAGAAAGCATCACGTAGAGTTTACGAGGCAAGGACCATACCCAAACCGTGGACTAGGAGAGAAACTAATCTACTACGTCTATGTGTTAGACACTTCATGGCACCGCTTCAGAACGCTAACACAACTCGCCGAAAGCCCCCCACGCCTCGGCATATGAAAGTACGGTATAAAATAAGTACGAAGCGCCCCGGCCAGGCCTCGAACCTGGGACCATTCCCGCCTCGAGGTTAGTTGACCTCGAGGTCCCGGTTAACAGCCGGGTGCTCTGCCTAGCTGAGCTACCGGGGCTCTCC
>QMSI01000023.1 GCA_003649615.1 Thermoprotei archaeon
GGCTGCGTGGAGAAAACCATAAGTCTAAGAGCCATGCCTAGGACAGGTACGTCCACTGCATCTCCTCTAGTTAAAGCCTTGCCTAGGAGTTGGTGCTTAACATAGACGTTGAAGTCCGGGCCGAACCTGAGAGGCTCGGTGGGAGCTAATACCACCTTGGAGGCTAGAGGCACCTCAATCTTTCTAACAGAAACCTCGTCGCCTAGCGAAGCTCTAGCGTTCTGTCTTAAAACGCCGTCCATCCTTATGATGCCTAAACCTTCATCCTCGGGGTAAGCTGGCCAAGCTATAGCAACAGTACTTCTACCACCTGTGATTTCTATGAAGTCCCCCGGGGTTAAGCCAAGAGCCTCCATAGCTTTATGATCAAGCCTGGCTATCCCCCTACCAACGTCACGAGGCTTGGCTTCAGCCACCCTAAGCGTTAACTTACCAGCCAAGTCAGGTCACATGCTAACTAAAACGCACTAAGATAAATATGTCTCTTGCCTTCCTAGATGAAGGAGCTGGCTAGCAGTCAAGCTGCCTTCTTGAGGGAGCTAGGCTCAGAGTCTAGTCAAGCCCAATGAAATACGTTCTTAATAAGGCTTCGAGAGCTTTCTCGACCACCTCGCTCCTATTCTTATAGCGACCCTCCTTGATCAGCAGATCTATTGCATTGAAGTCATTCCTCGTTAAACGAACAGATAAGTTCCTTCGAGGTTGAGCCTCATTATCTTTAGTAGTCCTCATTGACTGGGACTAGGATAAAGGAACAAATATGCTTTAGCTTCTCCCATAAATTCAACTCGATAACTAATGCCGATTCTATCTCTTCAATACATGGAGCGTTTCACGTACCTGCCATCACGACCGGAAAAATGTCGCCCCTTGAAAGAAGCGCTGTGTTATAGTGCCTTCTGGGCTAAGCACGATGGGTGAGGAAAAAAGTTATATTTGAGCTGAGGCTGCTAGCTCAGCCATTAGAGGCAGGGTGGAAATATGGGTGGTTACGTTCCAGTCAGGGAAGCACTTGAAGCTAACATTCGATGCCTCTAAGTGTTTAGGCTGTAGAGCCTGCCAAATCGCCTGTGCAACCCAGCTCTTCTCCTCACTAAACTTGCGAGAAAGCGGCATTAGAGTAAATGGCTTACCCTTTAACTCTAACGCCAGTTTCTGTAAACAGTGCCGAGAGCCTGCCTGTATGGACCACTGCGACCTAAACGCGATCTACCTGAGTGGAGGGGTAGTGATGATAGACTACGATAGCTGTGCAGGATGCAAAGTATGTGTCAAGGCCTGTCCATACGACGCCATGTTTTGGCACGAGGAGAAGAACCTGCCCATTAAATGTAACCTATGCAACGGAAACCCTCGCTGCGTGGAGGTCTGTCCCACCCACGCCTTGGAGGTTGAAGAGGAATGGTGAAGGGAGGATACCTGGGAAGGATACTTAGAGTTGATCTCTCAAAGAAGGAGGTACGGGTTCAAGAAGTAGACGAGGAGTTTATGGTCAGATATGTGGGAGGACGCGGATGGACAGCTCGAATCATCTGGGATGAAGCTCTAGAGGTCCCAGGAGCCTTCGACCCTAACAATAAACTAGTGGTCATGACCGGACCTCTCACAGGCACGCTTACACCAGGTTCCTGTAAGGTCACGCTGGCTTCCATCAGTCCAGCCACAAACCTCTACGGTGATAGCAACGTAGGAGGAATGCTAGGGATAGAGCTTAAGCAAGCAGGGTTCGACGGCATCATCATAGAAGGGGCTGCCGAGAAGCCGGTTTATCTATGGGTAAGTGATAAAGGCGCAGAGCTGCGCAGCGCCGATCATCTTTGGGGGCTAGGTTCCTTAACCACGGAGGCGGAGTTAAAGAAGGAGCTAGGAAACGATGTAAGCATCATGTCCATAGGACCAGGTGGAGAGAACCTCGTTAGCTTTGCCTGCGTAACCTGCGACTACGGCAACCAAGCCGGCAGGACCGGTATGGGAGCCGTAATGGGGTTTAAGAAGCTTAAGGCCATCGTAGCTAAAGGAGGACGAAGCATACCTGTAGCTGACCTAGATACCATGAAGAAACTTTACAAAGAAGCCATAAGTTATATGGTTAGCAAGGAGGACCTTAAGGTTTGGTGGGAACAAGGGTTAATGCAGGTCATAGAGTGGGCTCAAGAAGCCTCCTGTCTACCTACACGTAACTTCCAGTCAGGAGTTTTTGAGCACGCTGATCTAATAGGAGGTAAAGCCATAGCTAAGATGAAGAAAAGAAGCGTTGCTTGCTACCTATGCCCCATGGCGTGTAAGAAGCTGCTAGAGGCTAGAGGGAAGCTTGTCATAGGCCCTGAGTATGAAACAGCGGTCTTCTTAGGCTCTAACGTAGGAGTCTCTTCACTAGAGGATGTAGCCTACGCCAACTGGCTATGCGATGAGCTAGGCCTAGACACCATCTCGGCAGGAGCAGTGATAGCCTTCGCCATGGAATGCTTCGAGAAAAACCTCTTATCGAGTAACGAAGTCGACGGGCTAGACTTAAGCTTCGGTAGCAGCAAGGCGGTCTTCGAGCTGCTTAACATGATAGCCTGGAGGAGAGGGTTAGGAGCTATCTTGGCTGAAGGAGTGGAAAAAGCAGCCGAGAAACTAGGTAGAGGTTCCGAGAAGCTTGCAATACATGTAAAGGGCCTTGAGGTTTCAGGATACGATGTAAGGGCGGCTCCAGCCATGGCCTTAGCCTACGCCACGGCCGATATAGGGGCTCATCATAATAGGGCCTGGGCCATAACCTACGATTTAAAGGTCGGGAGAGAGAAGTATACCAAGGATAAAGTTGAGTGGGTTATTTACTTGCAACACGTAAGACCTCTCTTCGACTGTCTAGGAGTATGTAGGTTGCCTTGGGTTGAGCTCGGACTAGACCTAAAGCTGTATGCTAAGCTTTACCAAGCTGCGACTGGGGTCCATGCAACGCTCGATGATCTACTCAAAAGATCGGAGAGGATCTATAACTTGACTAGAGCAATAGGTGCTGTCAGAGGATTGACCAAAGAAAAAGACCGTTTACCTGAAAGGTTCTTCAGCGATCCCTTGCCTGAAGGGCCATTGAAGGGAGCTGTGCTAAATAGGGAGTTGTTTGAGGAAATGTTATCCATGTACTATGAAGCTCGCGGCTGGGATCCTAAAAGTGGACTTCCATCACGCCAGAAACTTGAAGCTCTCGAGTTAAAAGATGTCTCTGATAAGCTTCATGGAGGCGGCTAAACATGAAAGTAGGCATCATAGGGGCCGGACGCATAGGAGAAGCATTAATTTCTGGTCTGATTAAAGGAGGGTTCGCTAAGCCTGAGGAGATCTACGCAAGCGACATTAACCATCAGAGGCTAAAGCACCTATCCTCCACCTACGGCATAAATTGTCATAGAAGCAACGTAGAGGTGGTCGAGAAGAGCGAGGTGGTGATCCTCTCAGTTAAGCCTAAGGACATCAAGAAAGTACTCGAGGAAATAAACAACCATCTAACCCCTAGCCACCTACTCATTTCTGTAGCCGCTGGTGTAGCCACAAGCTATATAGCCAGACACTTAACGAAACCGGTGCCCATAGTTAGAGCCATGCCTAATGTAGCAGTACTTGCGAGGGAAGGAATGACTGTGGTGACTGCTGGGCCTAACGCTAACGAAAAACATCTTGAAGTGGCAGAAAAGCTCTTTCAAGCAGTAGGTAAGACTCTAAGGCTAAACGAGGAGTATTTCGACGCAGTTACAGCTCTAAGCGGTAGCGGTCCTGCGTACGTGTTTCTCATCATAGAGGCCATGACCGATGCGGGGGTCAAAGTTGGCTTACCTAGAGACGTGGCCAGTTACCTATCTTCCCAGACAACGTTAGGGGCTGCCAAGATGCTTCTGGAGACAGGGGAACATCCCGCTAGGCTGAGGGAAATGGTCACAACGCCTGCAGGGGTTACCATAGAAGGCATTATCGAGCTCGAAGAGGGTAAGATAAGGACCACCATCATCAACGCTGTGATGAAGGCTACCTCAAGGTCAAAGGAACTTTTGGCTAGCTAACCTCCTCCACAAGAGGCCTAAACATCCACTCTTCCTTTTCCTCGTAAATCCGTTTAAGTAAGTCTACAGCTTTTTGTCTAGGTAATGCCAAGAAGAGCTTGCCCAAATGTTTACAGAACTGCCTCAAAGGCGACACCCTACTCCAATCGGCGCAGTCGTGCAAGACCAGCTTGGCTTCAGTGTCTATCACTACAGTATACTCCTTAACCTTAGCCTTAACTAAGCTCTCGGAAAGTTCCTCCACCGACACCTCATGGTCTGGTATTTCAGTTATCCTTCTTAACCTACGGTTATCCATGAACAGCTCCAGTAAGCGTGAGGGATCATTACTAGCCAATATCGCGTAAAGCTCCATGCCTCCCCGTTTAGCTAGAGCTGCTGGAGGTGGTACTGCGGCTTTGCGGCTAGTGAAGTACTCCTCCACTCTCCTCAGAGCCTCAGCCTGCTTCGGAGTTAAAAGGTTAAGCATCCTTAACATCGATAAGCAGTTGCTGACAGCATATCCGTGGAAGTGGTTGTTAAAGTACCCGTAAAGCTCATCCACCTTGGAGGAAAGCTCATTGATCCTGTCGACCCAAGGCTCAAGTTCCTCAGGCCTGTAGTGGTAGTTATACCATGGTCTTGAGCCTCTACCATGCCACCTCACATACGCAAACCTAGCGGTAGCCAGACATATAGGTGGCAGTAAAGGTTCATCCACAACGACGAAGGCTACCTCCCTGCTCTCCAGTAATTTGTATACGTCCTCCGTGAGCCATGAAAAGTCCCTAAACTCAATAGCGAACATGTAACCATCAGGCAGCACATCCAACAAATCCTCAAGCCTCTCTAGGTTAAGCCTAAGAGAAGGAGGAAGCTGGAAAAGGAGAGGACCTAGCTTACCAGCTTCACGTAGAGGTTCCATTAAACCTAAGAATCGTTTAAGATCATCCTCCACGCCTAAATTGACGTCTAGCTCCTTTTCATGGGTCACGACTCTAGGTATCTTAGCGGAGAAGACGAAGTTACGAGGGGTTAGCTTAACCCAAGCCTTAACCGCACCTGGTGAGGGATAGCTGTAGAAAGTGGAGTCTATTTCTGCAGTATTGAAGACCTGAGAGTACTGGAAAAGCATTCTCTTATCTTCAGTATAGAAAGGGCCAACCCAGTCGGTGTAGGACCATCCTGAAGTTCCAAGACGAATGGTCACCAAGATCGGTCAAACCTATAGAAGAGAAGGGTAGGTTTAGGTTTTTGCTTCAAGCCCATTCTTCAAGCCTTGTTTGTAAGCGCCGTGAATAGAAGGCCTTTATTCTTTCCACCAACTTTTCAACCCTTTCCTCTGAAAAACCTTTATCATCGCATAGAAACCTCTTCAACCCCTCCTCATCCAGCACCCCATAGTTTAAGGTGTAACGGTCCAGCACCGGAGGGTTGAGGAAAAAATCCCTGATCTCCTCATAGTTGCTAGGTAACTTAGATTTGACGGTAGGCGGTAAAGCTTCAAGTTTACCGTAGGCCTTAATGAGCCTTAAAGCCTTCACTGGACCTATCCCTTTAACTCCTTCATTAAAGTCGGTTCCGAGTAGAATAGCTAGGTCGATGAGCTGCTCCCTGGAAAGCCCTAGATGATCTAAGGTAGCCTTAAGCTCGATGATCTCAGGCTTAAGAGGCTTAACCACCCCTTTACTAGGTAAGAAATCGGTGCCGGAAATGGTTACGTACCGCACTAGCCTAGGACTCCCAAAAAGAAGCGAATCGTAGTCTCTACTATTGCTAGCCCACACATCCCCTCTAGCCGCCATGAAAGCTGCCTGTGCCTCTGCTTCGCTGGGCGCTTCCACGTAAGGAATACCTAGAAGTTTAAGGAGCTTTTTAGCGTCCTCTAACATCTCTCTCGTTAATCTACCCGTAACTACAGCTTTAGAGAAAGCTGCAGCGTAGTCCCCCCTCCTTAATGCTTCAAGCCACTCCTTCTCAGCTTTCTCTTTAGCTTCTCTACGCTTAGCTACCTCGTCCATTTTAAGCCTTGGAGGTTCACCGTCGAAAACGAAAACTAAACCAATATCGTAGTCGTAGAGCAGTCTCGTGGACCTAAAAGCTAAGCCTACTAAGTGTGAAGTAACTTTACCGGAAGGATCGGTTAAGGGAGTACCATCAGGTTTCCTAACTAGAGCTAAGAACTGGTGTAAGACGTTGTTAGCGTCAACGGCAAGGCTTCTACCCCTTAGCTTCTCCAGCTCTACAACTTTTTTGACGACTAAAGAGGCTAACTTAACACCCATCCTAGCTTAAAGATCAATCAAGCTCCTAATAACCTTACAAGCTAACCATAACGGTTTAAAACCAGCCTAACTATTCAGCGGTGTGGGAAAATTATGGAAGAGAAGCTTACCGAGGAACTTGTAAAACATCTAGCATGGCTTGCAAGATTAGAGCTAGACGAGGCTGAGGTTAAGTCCTTCACTGAGCAGCTTTCAAAGGTGCTTGATTACTTTAAGATCTTGGACGAGGCCGAGACCGAGGGCATAGAGCCAGCCTTCAATGTCTTGGAGCTAAGCAACGTCATGCGGGAAGACGAGCCTGGACCAACATTAAGTCCTGAGGAGGCCTTAGCCAACGCCCCCTTGAAGGAAGGAGAATATATAGAGGCTCCACGGATGGTGTGAGTCACGTCAACTAAGATGTTAAGGCTTAGAGCAGTTGAGCTGGCAAGGATGGTTAGGGAAGGAGAGGTTAAAGCAGAGGAGGTGATTGAGGCTTTCTATGAGAGAGTTGCTAAGGTGGACGGTAAGGTCAGAGCCTTTGTAAGACTAATCAAAGAGAGAGCCTTAGAAGAGGCAAGAAGGATAGATCAAACCGTAGCTAAGAGGGGTAGGCTTGGAAAGCTAGCAGGTGTACCCATAGCGATTAAAGACAACATTTGCATCAAAGGCGTAGAGGTTACTTGTGCCTCAAAGATCCTCGCCGGTTATAGACCACCTTACGACGCGACCGTAGTGGCTAGGATAAAAGCTGAAGACGGGATAATCATGGGGCTGACCAACATGGACGAGTTCGCTATGGGTAGCTCCACGGAGAATAGTGCTTACGGTCCTACGAGGAATCCTTGGAGCTTAGACCGCGTACCTGGAGGATCTTCTGGTGGATCCGCAGCAGCTGTAGCAGCTAGGATGGCCCCCCTAGCTCTAGGTTCCGATACTGGAGGATCTATCAGGTGTCCAGCTGCATTCTGCTCCATTGTCGGCTTAAAGCCCACCTATGGACATGTAAGCAGGTACGGGCTCATAGCCTATGCATGTAGCCTTGAACAGATAGGCCCCATGGCTAGGACCGTCGAAGACTGTGCATTATTACTAAGCATAATAGCTGGGAGAGACCCCAAAGACTCTACCACCGCAAACCCTCCAAGGCCCTTTAACCTGAGCGAGGTCAAAGGAGAGGTCAAGGGGGTCAGAATAGCGGTCCCTAAGGAGCTTTTCGGTGAAGGCACAGAGCCTAGAGTAGCTGAGGAGGTTTGGAAGGCCATCCACCTCCTAGAGGAACTAGGAGCAAAATACGAAGAAGTCTCCATGCCTAGCTTAAAGTACGCACTGGCGGCCTACTACGTAATAGCCATGTCGGAGGCTAGCTCTAACCTAGCTAGGTACGACGGCGTAAGGTATGGTTTTAGGGCTAACGCGGAGGGCGACTGGTCAAAGGTGTATTCCAAGACCAGAGAGGAGGGCTTCGGGCCGGAAGTGAAAAGGAGGATAATACTCGGTACCTTCGCGTTGTCGGCTGGCTACTATGGACGATACTACCTTAAAGCCTTAAAGGTCAGGTCTCTCATCAGGAATGAATACTTATCGATGCTCAAGAAGTTTGACGTGATTATTTCCCCTACCATGCCCACGCCCCCCTTCGAGATAGGGGAAAAGGTGGAGGATCCATTATCCATGTATATGATGGACGTCGACACAGTACCTGTAAACCTAGCTGGGGTACCAGCTGTATCGGTGCCTTGCGGCTTCATAGACGGCCTCCCCGTAGGGCTGCAAGTGGCGGGAAGATTTTTTGAGGAAGCAGCCATCCTTAACGTAGCCTTAGCTATCGAGACGGAGCTTAAACTGTACAGTAAAGAGCCAGAGGTGGCGTAGCATGGAAGAGCCAGAGGTGAAGATAGGCTTAGAGGTCCACTGCCAAGTCACTAGCCTCAAGACCAAGCTGTTCTGCTCATGCCCGGCTGACTATAGAGGTAAGCAGCCCAACACTCATGTCTGTCCCACGTGTCTCGGCTTACCAGGATCTCTACCCGTAGTGAACAAGAAGGCGGTGGAGGAGGCTGTTAAGGTAGCGCTTGCCCTAAACTGTCAAGTAGCGAATCGCATCGTGTTTTACCGTAAAAACTACTTTTACCCTGACCTGCCTAAGAACTTTCAGATCTCTCAGTACGACTACCCCGTGGGGGTTAACGGAAAGGTATACTTAGATGTTGGCGGAAGAAAAAAGGAGATCAGAATTAGAAGAGTGCACTTAGAGGAAGATCCAGGCAAACTTGTCTATAAGGGGAGTATCACGGAATCTCCCTACACTCTCGTAGACTACAACCGAGCTGGTGTAGCTTTAATAGAGATAGTGACGGAGCCTGACTTAAGCTCACCAAAAGAAGCTAGGCTATTCCTCCAAAGACTCCGCTCTATACTCGAGCACCTAGGTGTATTTGACGGCAGCCTAGAAGGAGCCATGAGGTGCGATAGTAACATCTCCGTGGCTGGAGGTGCTAGGATAGAGGTTAAGAACATTTCTTCTTTTAAGGAAGTGGAGCGCGCCTTAACTTTTGAATTACTTAGACAGCGCAACTTGATGAAAATGGGGCGTAAAATTGAGCGCGAAACGAGGCACTGGGATGAGGTTAGAGGAGTTACGGTAACGCTTAGGGTTAAGGAGGAGGAGATGGACTATAGATACTTCCCTGAGCCTGACTTAGTGCCGATAGAGCTGACCCCAGAGTTCATCGATGCTGTCAAGCGTACTTTACCTGAGCTGCCAGACGCTAGGAAAGATAGGCTTACTAGGCAGTACGGCATAGCTGAGGCAGAAGCAGCGGTTCTCGTAAGTAGTAAGCCGCTCGCTGATTTCTTCGAGGAAGCAGCCTCCATGTGTAAAGACCCAGTTAAAGCAGCTAAGTTCGTGGTACACACCTTATTGGGTGTGTTGAATTACTATGGTCTCGACCTTCCAGAATCTAAGATAACTCCCAGCCACTTGGCTGAGCTGGTGAACATGGTCGAGGAAGGGGTGGTCACCGAGAAGACCGCTAAGTACATGTTAAGAGACATAGTGGTAAGCGGTAGAAGTCCTCGAAGGATGGTTGATGAAGAAGGCTTACAGAAGATAGCCGATAGCGCGGTATTGGAGGAAGCCGTGGAACGCGTACTAGAGGAGGAAAAAGAGGATGTAGAGGCCGCTATGAAAGACGAGAAAGTGATACATCATCTTGTAGGCCACGTATTGAAGCTAACAAAAATGAGGACTGACCCTAAAATGGTATATGAAATGTTGAAGGAGAGGATTGAGAGGCTAAAAACTTCCTACGCCTCCGCTTAGAAGCGGGAGTGAACGTGAACTACCTAGGCCTAGACGTGGGAGGAGCTAATCTCAAAGCAGTGCTCATAGAGCTAAGTAAAGGAATAGCGAAGGCATATACGCGGAGCCTGTACCTCCCCCTATGGAAAGTGGGGAAAGAGAAGCTTATGGAGGCCTTAAATGAGCTCGCCTCTAAAGCTGGTGAGCTTAAAGCTGTAGGGCTTACGATGACTGCTGAGCTCTCAGACGTGTATTGGTGTAAGCGTGAAGGAGTACATCACGTACTCAACACTGTGGAAAGATGTTTTAAGGACACCGAGGTGAAGGTTGTAAGCGTTAAAGGGAAACTTGTAAGCGTTGAAGATGCCAAGAAACATCCTTTAGAGGTAGCTGCCGCTAACTGGGCGGCGACTGGTTGGGTGGCTTCTAAGCTTGAAAAAACCTGCGTAGTAGTAGACGTAGGTAGCACGACCACGAGCATCGTCCCCGTCATCGAAGGTGAGCTGGCAGTCAAAGGGCTTAACGATCTTGAGAAGCTTATGTGCGGAGAGCTGGTGTATACAGGTGCCTTAAGAACTAACGTAGCGGCCATAGTAGACAAAGTCCCCTTGAGAGGGGGATTAATTCGAGTGTCTTCTGAGCTCTTTGCTACTTCAGGTGATGTACATCTTATTTTAGGTCACATAAGAGAACATGAATATACGGTGGACACTGCTGACGGGAGAGAAGCTACGAGGAGGGAAGCTCTCGCTAGGCTGGCTAGGGTGGTCTGCGCCGACCTTGAGCTCATCAGCGAGGAAGAAGTCATAAGTATGGCTAGCTTCATTTACCATAGACAGCTTGAAGCAGTTGCTGAAGGCTTACTCCAAGTATACAGCAGGCTCAGAACTGAGAAAAACATCACTCCACCAGCTTACACCGCCGGCATAGGGGCAAAGTTCCTTGCTGAGCCAGCTCTAAGGAAGATAGGTGTGGAGAGAGTGTTTAGTTTAAGCGAAGTAATAGGGGCTGCCTCTAGAATGGTTCCCGCGCTGGGAGCCGGACTCATGGCAACCGGCATTGAGGTGGATATTAAGCACCTAGAGGTAGTGGAAGGATGGGTTTAGACGCCGTAGTGAAAGTGGGAGGAAGCCTATTAAGAGACCTTCGAGGCCTCAAGAGATTTTGTCGCGAACTTGAAGAGGCCTCACGTAGGTTAAAGCTCGTAATAGTACCTGGTGGAGGGGTTTTCGCTGACGTGGTGAGGAAGGTAGATGAGGAACTAAAGCTATCATCTAAAGCCTCTCACATCATGGCCTTAATGTCCATGGACCAGTACGGCATGTTGCTGGCAGACTTGATGCCGAACATGAAGGTGAAGGAGAAACTCGGCGAAGTGAAAGAAGAATCATGCATCCTCCTCCCGTTCAGGGAGGTGAAGGACGATGATGCCCTACCGGCTTCATGGGAAACCACGGGAGATGCCGTAGCCGCGAGGTTAGCTGAAAGGCTGGGTGTAGGCTTACTCGTGTTGGTCAAGGACGTGGATGGTTTATTGAATGATGAGGGGCGCCTCATCGAGAGCATCGAGGCTTCAAGATTGCTTCAGTCTTCAAAGCCTACATGCATAGATAGCGTAGCGCCTAAGATAATATTGAGAGCTGGTATAACCTGCTACCTAGTTAATGGGCTTACAGAAAACTATCTAACTAAGCTGCTTCGAGGCGAGAAAGTACCTTGTACAAGGATTGATCCTCGGTGACCCATTACGGCCGAGTAACTCCCCTAAGCCTAGCTTCCATAGACCTCTCGATGTAGCCCCTTCCCTCAGAACTGGCAAAGATAGGAGGGCTCCAGTCCTCCTTCAACTGTAGTCTTAAAGCCTTTACCTTAGCCCCTTTAACTGGGTCGAAGCCCTCCTTAACTTCTTCCTCCCATATGAGGGCTATTCCTCTCCTCTGCCAAGGCGGGGTGGTAGCCAGGTTTACGCCAGCTTCTTTAAATACCAGCTCATGTAGTTGAGGAGCCTTCAACCCCTTTAGCTTAAGTGAAGCTTCACGTGGAGTTAAACCCTTAGAGAGTAGAGTGTAGTAAGCATAGGAATTGATGTGGTTTCTCCAAGCCTCCATCTGCCTCCAAGCAAAGTAATCGGCTATCTCAGCTTTATCGAGCAGAACCACTCTAGCGTCGAAGGAAACAGGGCCATTATAGTTGAAAATTGAGTGAAGGCCTAGGGAAGCCTTACTGCTCATAAGGCTAGGGACGATGGATAGCAGCTTCTCTACTCTACGCTTAAAGGTAGATTCGCCGTTAAAGAGGAAGCTAGCTTCATCGGAATGAATGAAGGTGAAAAGAGGGTTGAGACCTCCCTCAAACACCGCTTTGCTCGAGGAAACCATCAGTTCGGCAAAGGCTTTATCGAAAGGCTTCTTAAACCCCACCTTACTGCAGACCTCCTTGAACGATCTACCATCACACCTAATTACGAAGAAAACCCCTGGAGGTATCTTTAGTTGGGAAAAGAGTTCATGGTCCTTAAAACTCTTGGGCTTCTTGGCCTTACTCGAAAACTCCAAAGTCACCTACCTTACTAAGCTAAGCCTCCTCTTTAACTCCTCCACAAACTCTCTCCTAACCCTACCCTTTACTCTATCTCCTCCACACGCTGCCCCTCGAAAACCAACTACATCAGCTCCCAATGAACCAATAGCTTCAAGATCGTCAAGCTTCAAGGACCCAGCCACTGCAGCTATCATACCGTAGCCGTGAGCCCTTTCGATCAGCGATATTAAGCTGCTAGGTGATAAGAAGCTTAGAAGAGGGGAACCATCCTTCACCTTAGTGTCGATCATCCATACATCCACCTCCGCTTTACGGGCTGCCTCCAACACCATGTTTGGTTCAAGGCACCCTGCCCTCCCGTAGTCAGCATAGCTCGCTGCCACCACTTTGATCGAGCTATCGTAAGACTTAACAGCCTCCTTAACCTCCTTAAGCAATACCACGGCTCTCTCAAGAGATTTAGGTCCATAAACACCAACCTTGACGTAATCTACACCACTTACCGCGGCACCTAATGCTGCCAACGAAACCGTGCCAGGTAGGTCTGGTACATCACCTACTGCTGCGCTAACTTCAACCTTTTGAGGAAGAGCCTCCCTAACACTCCTTATGATGTTTGGGGGGCAAGCCCCCAAGGAGCCTTCAGAAGGCCTTTTAACATCTACGATGTCAGCACCCCCTAGGAAGGCTTCCTTAGCCTCCTGGGCATCCACTACGCTGATGAGGAGCTTCAATAGCTGAAACCTCCTAGGCCCTAGGGCTTAAGGAGGTCATGCATAAAAAACAAGACTAGGCTTTTAAGGTTACATGGAAAGCTTATGCCTTAACCCCACTTCACCGAACCATCTCCGCTACCGCGTACCGGTTGCCCATCTTAGTAACCCTAACCTTTATTCGCTGTCCAGGTCTAGCTCCAGGCACGAAGACCACAAAGCCTTGCACTCTAGCTAAACCGTCGCCTCTTCTGCTAACCTCTGTTATCTCCACGTCGTACTCGCCGCCTAAGCTAACGGGCTTGCGCGCGTAGCGGGGTTCCCTTCTACCATACATTCTTCCTTTACCTCCTTTACGTAGCTGGCCAGTTAAAAGGAGGCGCAGAACGATGGCTGCGCTTATCCCAAAACCGGCCGCTATCTGGGCAGGATATGAAGGTTTATTTAAGGATTTTCCTTAAAACAAACCTGGTAAGGCTCTCTTAAGACTCTTGTATAGGGGAACTGAAACTAGAAGGCCTATGAGGAACTGAGCTGTGTTAAAGGGTACCTCAGCCAGCGCAGCTACACCCATAAAGAGCTGCTCATATAGGTAATAGCCTATTACCATCAATATCCCCCCTGCCGCCACAGAGAGCACCGTCCATCCAAGCTCAGGAGAAGCCTTAAGCCCTACGTAAGCTATACCGGTGAAAGCTGCAACAGCCAAGATAGGCCATATAAAACTCGGAAGTGCAAAGCTCAAGGTTAATGATGGTAGAGTTAGCTCATAGCCAGCCAAGGTTATTGCAGAAGGACCTAGTGTAGCCTCAGCTTCACCAACATAATAAGGAGCTATGGCTAACAACAAGAAACCTACGAAAAAGGCTGAGCTTAATGAAAGCGCCCTCCAAGCTTTAGGATCCTTAAAAAGCTTGACCCTACATAGCCAGCCTACAAGGCAACCTTCCACTCCTTTGATTACTAAGGTAGCTGGAGCATAGTGGGCATAGCCTGTTAACACGTCAGCTAACATTGAACCTACTCCACCAGCAAAGCCGCCTATCAACGGCCCTCCTATGAGAGCGGCGGTATAGACCATGACCTCACCTATGTTGAAGTAGCCTCGAGTAGCCGGAATGTAGAGCTGAAAGGAGATGGTGAAGGCACATACGAGAGCGGTAAAAAGCCCTGTTAAGCTGATCTGCTCGGCCTTAGACATATTGCGATGTAGGCCCGAGAAACATATTTAAGTTTTAGCCTATATATAGGCTTGTGCCTAGCCTTAAGTGTCCCACATGCCTAAAGAACTATGCTCTAGAGCAGCCATTCATTACGTGCCCTATATGTAGGGGAAAGTTAAACGTAGTTTATGACTATGAAGAGGTTAGGGGTAAAGTAAGTCGCGACACATTACGTTCGAGAGGGTTCAACTTATGGAGGTACTATGAAGTATTACCTGTACTTCCAAGTTGGAGGATAGTGTCGCTAGGTGAAGGGGGGACATATCTACATAGAAGCTTCAAACTAGCTGAAAGACTAAGGGTTAAGGAGCTTTACGTGAAGGATGAAACCACTAATCCCACAGGTTCCTTCCTAGACCGCGGCGCTTCAGTGCTTGTTACAAGAGCGCTTTGGCTTAAAGCTGAAACCTTAACATGTGCTTCCGCCGGTAACTTAGGAGCCTCTCTAGCTGCCTACGCCGCTAAGGCCGGGATTAAATGCATAGTCTACGCTCCTTCGAAACTTGATCTAGGTAAACTCTACCAGATGACGGCTTACGGTGCGGACTTAAGGTTAACGAAAGACTTAGAGGAGGCTGACATGAAGGCTAGGATGGAGAATACAGGGTATTTAGCCTCCTCCATAGACCCCTTCTTTCTTGAAGGCGTGAAGATCACGGCCTGGGAGATATGTGACCAGCTTAACTGGGAAGCCCCCGACGTTCTAGTCATCCCAATGGGAAGTGGAGGGCACTTATCTATGGCTTGGAAAGCCTTGAAAGAGATGGAGGTCTTAGGGATCATAGACAGAGCTAAGACGAGAATAATAGGGGTTCAACCTGAAGGATGTGCCCCGATAGTTAAATCGTTCAAGGAAGGAAAGAGCGAAGTGGAGCCTATCGATAAGGCTGAAACAGGTATCCTTGACATAGGTATGAAGGAGCCTCCCTACGGGAATGAAGCCTTAAAAGCCATGAAAGAAAGCCGTGGAGCCGCTATAGCTGTATCAGATCAGGAAGCCTTGGAAGCCATGAAACTCTTAGCTAGGCTTGAAGGGGTCTTTTCGGAGCCTGCCGCTAGCTCTACAGTGGCAGGGCTTCTGAAACTCCTCAGTGAAGGAGAGATAGATCGTGGGGAGAAAATAGTATGTATAATTACTGGGGAAGGATTGAAGGATCCTAAAGCTGTCCTTAGCTTAGCTGAAGACAAACTTAAGGTAGGAAGCTTCATAGTAAGCATTAAACCTCATTCAAAGCTCGGGAAAGCTAAGCTAGAGATATTGAAGATACTCTCGAATGGTACGCTGCATGGCTATGGACTTAGAGCGCTGCTTGAAAAGGAGCGTGGTATATCCCTGAAGTTGCCTAGCCTCTATCAACACCTTGAGGAGTTAAAAGAGTTGGGATTCATTAGAGAGGCTGGGGTAGAGGTGGTTAAGGGAAGGTGGAGGAGGCTCTACGACCTTACGGAAAAAGGAAGAAAACTGCTGGAGGGGATGAGTGAAGTTTGAGGCTCATACCTGTATTGGATATCAAGGGAGGTATAGCTGTACATGCAGTCCAAGGTAAACGTGAACTTTACAAACCTCTGAAAAGCCTCATATGTTCATCCACTAACCCTTTAGAGGTAGCTAAAGCGTATAAAGAAGCCCTGAAGGTGAAGGAGCTCTACGTAGCTGACCTCGATGCCATCGCTGGAACAAGACTCAACCTGAAGCTTTACACCGAGCTTAGCGAGCTTGGGCTGAGGGCGATGATAGATGCCGGGGTCAATAACGCTGCGACGGCGAGGAGGCTTATGGAGACAGGGGTAGTAGTGGTTGTTGGAGCAGAGACCTTAACCAGCTTCAAAGCCCTCCGTGATATAGTTAGGGAGGTAGGAGCTAGCAATGTGGTCTTAAGCTTGGACCTTTATGGAGGTAAGCTACTCTCTAAAATTGAGGAAGTAAGCGATCCTCTTGAAGCTGCCCTTGAAGCTGAGAAGGCTGGGGTACGCGAGGCTATCCTGCTTAGCTTAGATAATGTAGGTACGCTTAAGGGAGTCGATTTGGAGTTAATAAAAAGAATCAAGGAGAGGTCGAAGCTCAGTCTACTGGTAGGAGGAGGAGTACGTAGCTTGGAGGATTTACAGAGGCTTAGAGATCTAGGTATAACCGGAGTGCTCATAGCCACAGCGCTACATACCGGATTGATAGACGTGGAAGAAGCTAGAAGAAGAGGCCTGGTATGTCATGGTTAAGCC
>QMSI01000024.1 GCA_003649615.1 Thermoprotei archaeon
CCAGGTGTTCCGGTAATAACAATAGCTCGAGGCTTATCCTCCTTCCACTCCGTTAGTCTCCCTCCCTGATACCTCTATACCTAACATAGAAGCCGCCTTTATAAGCATGGAGGATCTTGTACTCCATTTAATGGTCTCAAACCTTCCCAACCATTGAGGTAGAAATTTCATTAAATTCTTGAAACGCTTATCTCCTAGGACAACGATCCCTGTATCTCCAGGCCCTCTAAAAGCTCTTCCAACCGCTTGGGCAACCTTACGCGTAGCAGGTACAATATACGCAAGCACATAACCTTTCTCTCCATGTTTTTCAGCATAATAACTCAGCTTGGCTTCAATTAACTGAGAGGGCTCCTCAAAGGGTATACCAGCTATGAAAACTACGTCAAGCTCCTTTCCTGGAAAATCTACTCCTTCACTAGCCCTACCACCACAGACCCCTAAGTATATGGCTCCTCCTTTACCTCCATGTGATTTAAACTCCTTCAACATAGCTTCATGCTCCAAGCTTTGCATTTTCTCCTCCTCGGAGAAGATAGGTTTCTTGATCCTCTTCAACTCCTCACGTATTCTTGCTAGTACTTCATAACTTGGAAAAAAGACGGCCATATTGACGGGGAGGGATGCTAAAAGCTCTATGTACTTGGCATAAGCCTCATACATCTTCTTCATCCTTTCCTTGAATCTGCTTGTTACATCTTCCAGTAAGAAGACTTTGCATCGATAGGAAGCGTACTTTGAAAGATCGATGAAGGACGCTTTTACCCCAAGTTCCTCTAGGAGGATGGGGTCCATGGTACCGCTCATAAGGATAGTTGACCTGACAGTAGGCATAGATAGCTTAGTGTCTAGGCAGAGAAGCTTAGCTTGTCCCTGCCCCAAAGATACGACCTGTCCTTCACTGTGAGATAAAAGCCTAGAGAGAAAATAGCCTAAATTATAGAGAGAACTTCTAGGCCTTTCACCTTTCCTTGCTAAAGCCCTTCTATATTCATCGCCCCAATATAAGAGGGATTCAGTAATGACGTGGAGGGAATAGTTTGTAATTTCTTGAAGTTGCTCAATCACTTCTAATGGTTTACGTAGTTCCTCAACCTTTATGTCCTCTAGGAGCGAGATGGTAGACTCTATGAAGGAGGTTAAAGCCTTACCTATATTTAATTGCCTGGCTTCTTCTAATGACTGGCGAAGAGACCTAGCAGTTACCTCAGAGCTCTGATGTACTGCTATAGCATCGGGCATGCCGTGAACCTCATCTATCACCACGACGACCACAGGACTGAAACTTAACATTCTTCTAGCAAAAGGATTGACTAGGAAGGGGAAGCTCGCTGCCACTATGTCGACCGCATCACATAGGCTTAATTGAGCATAGTAAGGGCAAATGGAGGAACGAATATAGTAAGAGAACAGTTCGCTAGCAGTTAAAAGTAAGGAGGGCGGAGGCTCAAAGAAAGATAGGAAATTACGGTAAAACAAACAGCTGCTTCTGCGTTCTTTACAAAGTACTGAAGCTTCCTCAGGGGTTAAACCTTGACTCATAGGGCATAAGCTAGCCCTTGACTGAAGTGCTAATGCAGTTAGAGAAACCCCTTTTTTAGAGGCTAAGAGGCGAGCTTCTTCAACTACCCTCTCGGCCTCCCTATGAGTACGTGTAAACCATAAAATCCTAGACCTCACTGATAGGGCGGCGGCTAATGTTGATATGGTTTTACCAAAACCACTAGGAGCATTGATCGCTAAGTTCTCTCCCTTAATGATAGCCATCCGTACAGCATCAATAAGCTCTTTCTGGCCAGGACGCAAGTTATCATAGGGGAAGAACTCCGAGTACACATTTAACAAGCCCCGCTATGCTTAGGCTTGACCACCCAGTACCTCCTCCCATTAATCAAGGCGCTATCTACGATTCCAGCAGTACTTAAGAGGCGAATTACTACCTGTTCTTCCTCAGGGCTGAGGTATCTTTTAGAGCCAATAACTATGTAGTCGCCCTTCTTTGAAGCTTCGAGGTATGGGAGGAGGTGAATAAGCTCGCCAAAGAGCTTGAAGTGGCCTGTTACCTCGTCTAGTTTCTCGTGTAAGAGCTCAAGTTTCCCCTCAATGATTGATAACCTGTCATCGTCAGACTTAGGCGCTCTGACAGAAACCTGACCTACTTCATCAGTTTTAGAAGAAGAAAATTTATGATAGGTAAGCAGGCGGTTCCCCTCAATTCGGCTAGATGAAGCCTTAAAAGGCGCAATCTTGATCCACCTCTTTAACCCCCTATGAATTAGGAGAGCTTGCCCAGTGGGTAGCTTGGCTAGCTTGATAACATCGTTAGGAGTTAAGCCAAGCCAGTCTGCCTCCAACGCAGTTAACTGCACTCGATGCAATATTATGTATTCGCAGTTTCTAAAAGAAAACATGCTTACTTGACTTGGTAACTGAGCAATAGCTATTACCGAAACACCCCACTTCCTCAACTCGTTTATTATTACTTCTCCTCCTTGAGGAGGGTCTTCGAACCTTCTTGGGGGAATTACGTTTTCCGCCTCTTCAAGTACCAATATAAGTCCATGACTACCACAAGACGTCACTCGGTTGTAGATCAACCTAAGTATGATATTTACCGCTAGCCTCCTAGCCTCAAAAGGAAGAGAGCTTAGGTCTAATCTTACCTTTCCTTCAAGTAGAGCAGCAAGATCTTGACCCCCTTCAAATAACATTAAGCTTTGAAGAGGTTCAAGTCTCCGAAGTAACGCTTCCCTCAGTTCAGCTTCGCTAGCGCTCCTTAACGGAGCATGGCTAATACGATCTATTAACTCGCTTATTCTACATGAACTGCCAAGGCATCTAAGCATAAATGCTTCTTGAGGTCTAGTTAACTGGTAAGCTGCACTAAACGCATCAACGATCTGAGTAGGCTCTAAGCTCTCCATAGATAGATCGCTAGGAGTTAGAGATAGTAGGTTGATGTCACCATATTCACCGGCCCAATCTAAAATCAATAGGGAGCGCTTGATTCTCTTGGATGATATTATGTGTTTCACGCTATTGGTCTTACCGCTTCCCGTCATTCCGAAAACAAAGATATGATAGGGAGATTTAGTATTAGGATCTCTCAGTCTTAACAGGACAGGAGGTAAGACGTTCATTAATATGAGTTCGTTTAGGTTGAACATGAAGACCTCTGACCGTCTATCGATTTTTATGTGAAACTAGCCAGTAAAGAGACTGTTAAGTTGTCGAACTAGGTCGTCAAGGCTTCTTAGAGCAGATGAGAAGAAACTGTTCATGGCTTCATTAGCCCCTCCCATGACATTATCAATACCTCCAAAAAGACTTACTATCAAGGACAAGACCACAGCCAGCGATACCACGGTTAAGCTCAGCAATATGCCTTCTTCGACGAGAGGAGAAGCAGTACGATTCTTCAGAATCCTCTTAACTAATCTAAATACCATCCTCGCACACCGCCCTCCTTCACTATGAAGAATATATAACCCCTGCGCCTACACAATCGCATATAGCAGAACGTAGAAAGCGAGAAAAACCGAGAGAGACGTAATGGACCTAAGGAGAGGCTTTTCGCCTTGAACTATTAAGGTAGCGTAGAAGGGGGTTACAATGGACATAAAGGCAAGCGGTAGAAAAGTAAAAAGCATATCTAGTGGTCGAGAAAAACCTACCAGTTCTCCTAGTAACCTAGCTAAATGGGCAAGTGAAGCAAGCACGGCAGCGTAGATTATTGAAAGCAGCTTTACCTTAAGGTCTTCAGCTCTTAAAGCCTTCCATAGTCTATCCTTTAGTTTCCTGTTTCTCCTTAACATAGTTACTAAACGATAGAGGTTAACCCCAGCCTTCTTCGAGCTGTACTCCGTAAGCCTAGGTGCTAACATCAACAACCTTCGGGCCTCACGAGACCTAAGAGACCTTGATAAACCTGAAAGAGCGAGGCTTAATGGCAAGCCCTCCATTAACTTTCTGTCCACATTTTCCAATAGTTCTTTGAGTCTACCTCGATATTCAAGGCATGCTTCGTGGAAAGCAGCCTCAATCGATAAGCCTAATCGAAGCTTCGCAGCAACCATTGACATGAAAAACTCTAACTCAGATAGGTCTTCGGCCCTTGACATAATCCTCTCCGTACGGTGTAGAAGACAGAGGAAAAGATAGAGGAAGGGTTGGAGAGTGGTAGCCACGACGATGGCTACAGCTGCACCATGAACATATCCATATATCGCCATGAAGACGCATACAGACGCTAAAAAAGAAAAGAAAAGGGCTACTTTATCGACAGGTCTCATCCTAATGGAATGACCCTCCCTCTAAGTGAGGTTTTCACGGTGAGAGAAAGCAGTAATGTATGCAGAGGTACTATCAGAGGTACTAGGTAGCTTGTTCCTCTTATTAACAAAGCTGCAATGATAGGGACAGGCAACAGGAAGCCCATAGAAAAGAGAACAAGAATGTTCAGCCTAAGCCTCTTGATATCTTCGAGGTACACCTCCCATACTTTATGTTGAAGTTCCGAGGCAGAAAACCTATGTTCCACAGGAGCCTTAATAAAGTGTAATAGAAACTCTCCTATGGTAGGTGGAGCGTTCTTAGCGTACTGGAGAAGCAAACGTTCTAGGTCTATTCCTTCCTCGGTTCTCCTTAGTATTTCCTTGAAACATTGAGATATATGAGGATAATCTCCCTCAGCTACAAAGGCCACTGCCCTATGAAGGGATCCTGAAGCCGTGAAAGCTATTATGAGTTCATTAATTATGAAGGGAGAATACCTCTCAGCAATGAGCATAGGCCTTAAAATCTTATTGACCACGTATAGGGAAGGAAGCTTGATGGAGGGGTAGAATAGAGCAAGCGATAACGTTAGCCCCAGGATAGCGTCAAAAGGCCAAAGTACCATTAAAGGTAAAAGGGTGAATAAAAGCGAGAACTTGATAAGTGGGCTTAAAGCTCTATACACCTCTTCTTCCCTAATCCCCCATTCACTTAGGGCTGGAACCGTACTTTTCAATAAGTGGAGCCACGAGCTTGTGAACTTTGCATAAACTTTACTACTAAATGTCTTCAACAATGGTTGAAGCCTCCTCGAGTCCGGCTACATACCTGAAGTACAGTTGGCTAAGCTTGGTTGAACAAGCTGCTGGGTCAATCGAGCTAGAAGAAAGTCTCAGTAGAAGTTCTTGATAGGCTCTTATTTCCTCCTCGAACCTTTTCCTCGAAAGAAACTCTAGCTCCTTTATCTTGGATAAAGTGGGTGTTTCATACAGATCAACCTGCCTGACTAAACCTAAGTTAGGGATCCAGGTAAACACATCTACCAGTTTAACTGGGGCCAGTGCCTCAGAAACCTCTGAAACTTCTTCAGAAACCTTTACTTCACTAAGCCTCACCATCCTTCTAACCTCTCTCCCATCGATGAGGACAGTTTTCATCTGAACGAGGAGGTCAAGGTCCAAGAGGTTGATGGGGGAAATACCATGGTGGAGAATCCATCTTCTTAAAAGCCCTTCAAGCGTTGAGGCGTGACACGTCTGAAGACCACGTAAGCCAGAAGTCAAAGCTTGGAATAGGGCTTTAGAGTGCTCAGGAGTTTGGATTTCAGAGAGTATCACGAAGTCAGGCGATCTGTGGAGAAGACGTAGTACTTCAAGGCTCTTAAGGAAAGTCTGCCTCCGACTTTCGAAAGGAGATACCTTAAGCCTTACCTGGTGCTTACCTAATTTTAACTGCGGAATACTTTCAGTTACGTCTTCGACGTAGATCTTCCTCCAGTGAGGAGGGGAACAGAGGTCTAGGGCGTTAATGAGAGTCGTCTTACCAGTATTTGGTTCCCCGACAACCGTGATGTTTCTACGCCTAAAAAGACAGAAAAGTAGGTAAGCAGCAGCTTCAGGAGTTAAAGTTCCATTATTTACGAGGTCAGGTAAGGTCCAAACCTTCTTTCTCAATTTCCTAAAGTCCAGCGTAGGCCCATCAACAGCGAGGGGAGGAATGTCAACTGAAGCTCTCACATGGAAAGCCTCAGTTATGAGTTCGCATTTTAATGAAGGATTCTCATAATCTAGTGGAAGGCCACTATCGATCTTGAGGTGCGTAATTATCCTGTTTACATCACGTTCGTTAAGTATTACGTTGGACCTACACCTGCCCCACTTCGAATGTATCAGGTAAATATGGGAGGAAGGCTTGTCCAAGAAGAACTCTTCAACCATTTCATCGAGAAGAAAGGGAGCGAGTTTGAGAAGACCAAGAGACTTAAACACCGAAGCTTCAGTCACGGCTCTGGAATTCTTGGTCTGCTCGAAACCTTCAAACCAAAGTGCCTCTAGCACGTTCTCCACATCGCGCCTCCTAACATCAATTAAAAAAGAGAGCCTATTTTTTCCAAGGCCGTGAATATAGGTAGAAGACATGTTAAGTCTCTTAACTACTTCGTTGACCACTAAGCGTTCCCAAGGATTAAGAGCTAATGAAACCACATAAAGAGATTCAAGTGTATTCAGGTGAAAGATCTTTATTTTAAAGGGCGGTACCAAGTATTCATCAAGGAGAATTCCACGCACAGCCATAGAAGAAGGGGCCTTCTCTCGAGAGTAGGGAGAAATTAAAGTCCTAGAAGGCTTCAATAAAGCGGTATAAACCAAAGTAGTGGAAGGAGAACGGGGAACTAACTTAAGTCCTTCCTTGATCAAGTCCGAGGATCTAAGTCTACCTCTTAATTTTTTGAGAGCTGCAGTATATTCATCGACACATTCCTTACATCCTTTTCCTTGAGCTGGAGACATCGATAATTTTTTGAGCTCTTCATCAACCCTTAGCAAGGCGGTTAAGGGATCAGTATAGAGAAGGCCTGGAGATGGATGGAGAGAGAACAGATCCACGAGAAAACCTTTCTTAGCTTCAAAACAGGCGAGAGCGCCTTGACAACTTGTTAAGAGCTTCGTATCTAATACTTCAGCTCTTGCCTTAACGAGCCGTCGAGCATAGTCAGATAGGAGCTTAACAGTTCTTCCCTCATAGAGCTTAGTGAGGAAAGACGTCTTAATTACAAGTTCATTTACCTTCGCCCTACTGAGCCAATAAATGGTCTTGGCTCGACAAAGTGGATTATCAGCTAGATCAGCGCCTAAGCAGTTTAATGGACACTTAATGACCAGTTTATGTCCATGTCTCTTGAATAACGCGGTACATCTCCCGTTACACTTCACGTATCATACTGCCCCCGAGCCCTGACTTTTTCGATGATCATAGGGGCGTAATCAGAGAGCAAATCGATCAAAGCGTTGACCTTACTCTCGAGCACCGATACTCTACGCTCAATAGTTTCAACGTCTTTTACCGTCGGTAGGGTCAATGACGCCTTAATCTCCTCTACGTCCCTAGTTAAAGAGGACAACGTAGTATCATATTTCTTGACCAGTTCAGCTAATTGAGGAAAATCCTGCGAACGGTCTTGTTCAATTTTTCTACCCATAATTATGCATGCTCTAGCCACCGCCCTGACAGCTTCGTCATTAGAGAAACCTAAGTTAATTAAGACCCTTTTTATGAGGGCGGGTTCAAGGCCTTCAGAGGCCATAGCTTCAGCTACTTCCTTCGCAGAATACTTCAACCATACCCCCTTCCGGAAAGCTGTTTGAAGAGTTTAGAGTAATGGTCCCTAATGGAAAACTCCGCAACCCCTATCACTTCACTTAGAACACGTTGAGTAATGAAGTTCTTTAAGTTAAGTTGACGAGATAGCAGCCTAGAAGCCGCATATATTGCAGCTGCTGCAAGTATATGTGGAGCTCTACCTCCAAGAAGTTTTCTATCAAGCTTCTGAAGTAGCCGTTGTGATAAGTGGATCAACTTGACCTTGTATTCCCCGAGCTTAACGCGCTCCTCTTCGAACCTCCCTAGGATCTCTTCACGAGATAGTAATTCTTCTACTATGTACGGTACATAGTCTAGGTGCCTTCGAGGAGCTACTTTTATGCCTAAAGCTTTCCTCACAGCCACTATAGCCTTTGACAAACTGTTGAAGGTCACTCTATACCTTAAAGCATTAAAGGTGGTAAGGAGCTTTTTAGCGCCAGCTGGTCGACTATCTTTCCACGTACCCGTGGCTAAGAAAAGACAAGCAGCGGCCAGTGAAGGGCGGCTGAGCCCAGAACAAGCCTGAGTTTTAACGGCTTTCCTATAAAGGAGAAGGGCTCTTCTTACTACAGCGTTTGTAACGTTGAGCTGAGAACAGGCCCTTAAGAGAGCCCTCTCGCCCTGAACGATGGATCCGCTCCTACCGGATCTTGGCTGAAAATCATGGAGCCTTTTAAGTTTAATGAAAGCCTCTCTCAGCCTTGGATTTAAAGGATGACCTAAAGGATCCAGTAAGCCTAAGGAGTTTTCATATCCTACATAGCTTCCAAGTGCTTGAAGCCCTAAACGGCGTAGAGGTGAGACGTACTGCCTTGATTCAACCCCTCCCCTATCCTCATTTTGAAGAACAAATATGGGTGGCGTGTAGTCTTCATAGGTGTAAACGAGGCCGCAACTACTACAAACCCATTCCTTCCGGTCGTTACATATCAAGAGACCTCCACATTCATTGCAAGTGTCCATAGCTTCTTCAACCTCGGTGGCGCTGAAGAGGGGTTTTAATTAACCTTTATGGTAAGGTAGCTTCCTCTGGGAAGGTAAGAAGATACTTGATAGGCGCCGGTGAGGGTCAATAAAGTGGACGTGTTTGCGAAAGTGAGAGAGTAGAGCGAAAGTGAGTTACCCTGTTTCCTTCATTATCTTGAAAGCAATATATACCTTACTTAAAGATTGGAAACGCTGAGAACTTTCTTTGAACGACAGCCTAAGCTGAAGGCCGCCAGCTGATGCATAGAGAATACTAACACCCTCTATAGGTTTTAACCCGAAGATCCTAGCTCTTAAATGCAAATCAGACTTTTCTCCCCAAGAAATAGGAGATTCAGCTAATTCCAACGTTACTTTGTCTCCTTTCTTAAACATGAGTAGTTGTCTAGGTAATTCCAACTTCATTTCTACCAACGGGGAGCCTTCAAGTCCCTTAAAGTATACAACAAATACTCCTGCAACCTCGCTAGGCTCCACCTTATCTACCATCATGACCGCTTTAACATTTTCAAGCGACGACAAACAAGTCAGCCCGCCTGAGTTATGGTAACTTTCTCGTTAATAAGGTCCTTAATTAACGCTTCTAGTATCTTGGGCTCGGCAGGAAGTTTTCTCAAATCTCCCGGCGAGATCTTAACGTTACTCTCCCAGGTACCGTCAGGGAGCCATATCGTATTGATGCTAGAAATACGGGCAGGAGATAATATCTGAGTAAGAAAAGCCTTTAAGCTGGGCGTCTTTTCTATGATCCTAACCGCCATTTTCTTCTCATCACTTAGCGCCTTACTGATCTTTCGCCATATGACGCGAGGGATTCTTCTTCGACAGCCAACCATGATGAAAATTAGTCCAGGAACCTCCACAGCTTTATAGAAAGTACAGTCCTTTAATTGAGGGAAACGAACTTCTAGGTCTAATAGGCTCCTAGCTACCTCTAAGTCAAGCTGAGTAATTTCCCCTCTTTTCAACTTGTCACTGCAGCTTTGACAAAGGAATCCGCTTTTGAGGCAAAAGTAGCACACTGGTATATCCAAGGGCTCCCTCCCTACCCAACACACCTTCCTTTCCCTTATAAGCAGGTTCCTTAAAAAGTTTGTAACACTCCATAGAGAGGAAAACGGCCTAGGCTTCAAGCCTTAGCCAAGTCATTAAGCCTTTGAAAGGATTATGGTTATGGTACTCTTGTTTACAGCTCTACCGTCACTCGTTGTTAAACGCTCCATCCCTATTTCCACCTTTTTCACCTTAGCTCCGCTCATGAAGCGGTTTAACACCAACTGTGCTACATCGACAGCCTTGCTTATCGACCTGCCCCTCGCTTTTATCTCCACCTCGTTAAAACCTTGATGAAAGAGCGTTAAGCAAGCCAATACATAATTCATCACAGGCTTTGCCCCAACCAGTACACTTCCCCTACTTGAAGTCGGCATGACTACCACCTCTCTTCTACGGAGTGTAGCAGGCCGCCCACTAGGTTAAAAAAGCTTAGCCTTTAAGGCTTAGAGGCTTGGAGGTAGGACAAGGTTTTAATTGACGGAAAACCATAAGTCAAGGCTGAGGACGGAGGAGAGGCTTGGAGGAGGCAATAACCCAACGACAACGAGAGATCCTGTACAAGCTATACTTAATGAGCCGTGGAATTAAGGTATATACCGTGGACAAGCCTCAAAGCGAGCTTGCAAAGGAACTTGGTATCACTCGTCAAGCCTTGAACATGCATCTACATCGTTTAAGAGAGGAAGAGCTTGTGAGGACAGGTCGAGGTTTCATTGAGCTAACCACTAAGGCGCTGGAATTTCTAGGTGTAGAGAGGGCAAACTCCTTCATCTTCGTCAAGATCGAGCCTCGACTAAGAGAACAAGTATACGAGAAAATACTGAAGATGCCGATAGAGCAGGTGTACAGAGTGACAGGTGAAGTGGACCTTGTCCTAGTTCTAGAGCAAAACCTACTGGCGAGCGTGTTAAGGGAGCTCTCAAAAATGGAAGGTGTTATACATACTTCGTCCCATATAGTTATCGAGACCATAAAGGAGTAAGCTTAAATCGAACTACTCCTCGAGTAGAGGAGACCATGGTGAGAAAGGATGCCCATCACCGATCCTGAAAAACTACAAATCGCGCAACAGAAACTTCTATTCGTTAAGATATGTAGGGAGTGTGGCGCCCGCAACCCTCCCTCAGCCGAGAAGTGTAGGAGATGTAAAAGCCATAATTTAAGGTGGAAGCATAGAGCCTTAAAGAGGTAGGTTTTATTAAAGCCCCACTACCTCCACCTTGACGGGCCGGTGGTCTAGTTGGCTAGGATAACCGCCTCACACGCGGTTGGTCCCCGGTTCGAATCCGGGCCGGCCCACTAAGCCAAGTATGGAGGCCGAGTATATGCCAGTTGAAGTATTCGATAAGGATCAATTCATAACTCTCTCAGCAAAAGCAAAGGAATGTAGAGTAGTCAAGAGGGCAGGGATGGTTAAGCTTAAACTTAGAGCCAAAAAGCTTTTCGTTATTAAGGTAAAGGAGGAAGAAGCTAAAGAGTTGACTGCCAGGTTGAAATGTCCCGTTGTGGAGCTTTAAGCCAACATAAAGAAGATAGCCATAACCACCAGAGCTAAACCTATCGTTAGCGGCGTCCCCGGCAGAACCTTCCAGTATCTTAAGAGAAGCGCGTTAAGGTACATGCCAAGGAGGAGCATAAACGCGACCGTAGAGGCTAAGAGCCAATTTAAACATAAACTAGCAGAGAAAATAGCTGAAGCTAGTATAAGGTCTCCTAAACCTATATGGACCTTCCCTGTAGGGTAAGTCAAGCCTACAACACCCTCCTTGACAACACCTTCAGCTAAAGTACCTAAGAAGCCTCTCTTAGCAGCTAAGACATCGTAAATAACGGCTATCGATGCCAATAACATAAACCAAAGTATAGGGAGCACGATGGCTAAAAAGGGACCAGTCAAGGAAGCCATCAGAACAACCGAAAAACGGGAGAAAAAGCCGCCAAGCCTACGGTTTAAGAGAAATAGGACTATGAAAGAAGCCAAGGCCAAAGGCATAGCATAGAGCAAGGCTAAGTCAAGAGGCCAGAGTTTCAAGAACAGAGCTGTAAAGTAAAGAGTGAAAAGTCCCATGTAGAGAAGAGACCAGCTGACACAGAGAAGAACCTTAAGAAAGAACATTTTACGCGGAGCAGCTTTGAGGAAGCATACAGCCAAGGCTAAGCCCACAGAGATCCCGATCAGTAGAGATGTACTTGTGAGGGTTGTAGGAGCCTCGTCCACGATGAATAGATCTCCAAGCGGCTGAAGTAGCCATAAAAAAAGTGTTGAAAGAGGAAAGAGGAAAAGTAGAGGAACAATGAGTGCTGAGGGATTAACCTTCTCCATTAAACCTTGAATACCTCCCCATTCCTAGGTGCCATAGCTTCTAATCCAAGCTCTAAGGAAACTCTCTCAGCCAACATTGTACAGGCTTGATCCTCGCCGTGAATAACAAATACCCTTGGATTTCCTTTAACTGCTTTCAAAACTTCCCAAAGCTGCCTATCTCCTACATGAGAAGAGAAGTCGAACCACTTAATCGAAGCCTTGATAGGCTTAAGTTCATTGTTGAACGGAAACTTACCTGTATTTAGCAAGATGTGTCCCGGAGTTCCAGGTATTTGGTAGCTTACCAAGAAGACGGCATTGCGCTCATCTTCCGCCATCCTCTTAAGATACTGTACCGCAGGGCCACCTTTCAACATGCCAGCAGGTGCTATGATAACTCCCGGTTTGCGGCAAGCTCGCTTTCTATCCCCCTTCCCATTAATCCATATGGCTTTTTCTAAAGCCTTCTTAAGCAAGCCATAGTCCCTGAAGAAGCGAGGATGATCTAAGAAAACTTGGCTTATAGCCCTAGCCATACCGTCAAGGTAGATAGTGTGGTTGAACGAGTAAGCAGTAAGGACACATAAAATTTCCTGGGCTCTACCCACAGAGAAAGCAGGTACGAGCACCACTACTCCATCCTCTACGACTTCGACCACTGACTCTACGAATTCTTTTTCAAGCTCCTCCCTATCAGGGTGATCTACACCGGCATATGTAGCTTCAACCACTAACACGTCTAACTCTTCATTGAAAGGTTTAGCTCCCTTTAGGAGTCTGGTGTCAATAGTGTTTATATCGCCTGTGTACAGGATCCTCTTACCATCTACCTCTACCAATACTTGCAGACCGCCAGGGATATGGCCAGCATCAGCAAAGGTTAGCTTAACATTCCCAACCTTTACTTTGCTTCCAGGCTTAACAGCACGCATATGCCTAAACATACGATTTACGTCAGTTTGTTCATAAGGTATGTAGTATTTGGATAAGTTCATAAAGTCTTTAAGAAGGAAGTCAAGCATCTTGGCAGACAAGCTAGTCATGTAGAGGGGACGGGGGTAACTAACGTAGAGTAGGGGGAGAGCGCCTGAGTGGTCTAGGTGAGCGTGACTCAGGACAATAGCGTCTAGCTCCTTTGGAGGAACATGAAGCGGAAAGAGCGGCTCAGGGTCACCGACCCGTACACCGTAATCTAAAAGTATTGAAGCCTTCTCACCCCTAACCCACACAGCAGATCTGCCTACTTCTCTTCCTCCACCGAGGAAGGCTAGCTTAACGTTCCCGTTATCCAAGACCATCAGCGCTCTATACTTTTTAGCCCAGTGGGTTTAGAGAGGTTCGTTAATAAACTTTCCCCATTGAGGCAGGTGGTGGTCTTGAAAGTGAAGGTCTCTTTGAAGAAGGAGGTTGAAGGCAAAAAATGGAAGGTTTTCATAACAGGATTTCAAGGAGTAGGCTTTACAGGGTATATAGCTCTCAAACACCTGGTCTCCTCCCTTAAAGCACGCCCAATAGGGGTCATCGAGACTCCTTCACTACCGCCTCTAGTCTGGATGGATGGCGAGAGACTTATCTCACCTCTTCAGCTCTATGAACACGAAAACTTCATGTTCTTTATAGCTGAAGCTATCCCTCCCTCTAAGGATCAGTATGGTCTTTTCAGGTCGATCGTCGACTGGGTTGTAGATGGTGGGTTCGAAGAAGCTGTATTGATAGGTGGACTCGATCAACGTTTTAAGAGAGGGGATGATAAAATGAGGTGTGCTGCCACAGAAGCTTATGTTAAGGCGAGAGGATTAAGAGTCCCAGTGATAGAGAAAGGTCTTCTAATAACAGGACCCCTAGCTTTGATGCTCCACCGCTTCGAGGTTAGAGACTTTCCCGCTGTAGCTCTGCTTCCCTACGCCAACATGAGTAGGCCTGATCCTTTAGCGGCAGCCAATTCCATAGCTTTGCTTAATGAACTCTACGGACTCAACGTGGACTATACAGAGCTAGTAAAGGATGCTGAAAGAATTGAGCAGGAAGTAAAGGAGTTCTTAGAGAGAAGAGAGGCAGAAAGAAGAGCAGAGAGCCAGGCCTATATCTAAGGGGCTAGGGATGTTCGAGGTTAAACACCATGACCTACTTGGGAGGATAGGGTACATAAAAACCAAGACAGGTACTTTTGAAACACCAGCTCTATTACCCGTCGTAAATCCAGTTCAACAAATCATTACGCCCAGAGAACTCTATGAAATGGGGTTTAGGTCAGTGATAACGAATGCTTACGTCCTACTAAGGAGAAAGAAGAAGGAAGCTGAGGAGAAAGGGGTACATAAACTGCTGGACTACCCAGGCGTGGTGATGACAGATTCCGGCGCCTACCAATTACTAGTCTATGGAAGGGTGGAGACTACCCCTGAGGAGGTAGTTGAGTTCCAGGAAAAGATAGGATCAGACATAGCGGTGATATTGGATGTGCCCACAGGCTTCAAGGTAAATAGAGCCAAAGCAGAGCAGACGGTGGAGGAAACCCTACGTAGAGCTCGAGAACTATTCCTCGTAAAGAAAAAGAAGAAGACCCTCTGGGTAGGCCCTGTTCAAGGAGGGACTTGGCTAGATCTAGTTAAAAGAAGTGCTGAAGAAATAGCTAAGTTGCCTTTTCATATGTATGCTTTAGGAAGCCCCACGAGGGTAATGGAACAATATATGTTCGATCTTCTCGTCGACATGATATTGACGGCTAAAACTTGTCTACCGATAACCAAGCCTTTCCACCTTTTTGGAGCTGGACACCCCATGATGTTTCCTCTAGCTGCTGCTCTAGGATGTGATACCTTCGACTCTGCTTCCTATGCCATTTACGCTAAGCAGAGAAGGTATATGTATGAGGGAGGGACCTTAAGGCTTGAAGACCTTGACTATCTCCCCTGTTCATGTCCTGTTTGTTCAAAGCTTAGTCCCGAAGAGCTTCGAGAGATGCCCGATGAAGAGGCTGAGAGGAACTTAGCTAGACACAACCTTTACGCCTGTTTAGCAGAAATTAGGAGAGTTAAGCAGGCGATAGCCGAAGGAAGACTTTGGGAGCTACTAGAAGCTAGAGCAAGGACACATCCCTCTATGAAGTCAGCTCTCGCAAAGCTAAACAAGTATGTAGAGATCTTCGAGAGGTTTACTCCACTCTCAAAGAGGAGAGGGCTATTCTTTTATGATAATTTCTCATTAACTCGCCCCGAAGCTGAAAGGTTTAGGAGGAGGGTTAAGGAACGTTTCAAACCTCCTCGCGAAGCCAGCATTTTATTACTCCTCCCGCCAGTAAGCTCCAAGCCATACACAAGGAACAAGAAAGTCAGGAGCGTTTTAAGTAGATTAAGCAGAGAGTTGGGAGAGGATCTAGGAAGAGTGCATTTATGTATCTATACAGCTCTAGGTATAGTGCCCTTAGAGCTAGATGAAGTCTACCCTGCTTCTCAACATGAGGGGCCACCCTTCATAGATAAAGAGCTAGC
>QMSI01000025.1 GCA_003649615.1 Thermoprotei archaeon
ACGCTTTCGTCTACATACCTTAAAATAAAACGAGGAGTTCGAGGAGAACCATCCACCTTAGCCCTGTCTAGCAGTAAGGTGCAGAATCCATGTTTCCTTGAAAGAGCCTTAACCATTGACAGCAAGGTGTTAAGCCTACTCTTGACCTCAGGATCGCCCAGCGACGTGTAATAAATGGCTGTAAAGACCTGGTCGTAGACGATTAGAGTTAACTTCTCCTCGTTCAATAAGCCCCGGAGAGCTTCGATAACCTTTCCAAGCTTCGCGACATCTAGAGGTAGTATAGCAACGTAGATCTTGTCGAGTAAATTCTCCAACCCCTTTCTCGAGGCGACATCCACTATGAGGAACGTGGATCCTTCATAGATAGAGAAGTAGAGGGCGAAGGAGCCCTCCTTTAAGGCTAGCTTAGCCACCTCCATGAGGTACTCGATCCTCTCAAGCGCACTTCCACCGTAAACCAGAGCCGTCAAGCCTCCCTTTACTATCTGTTGGAGCTTCTCGTAGCTCAAATCCTTCACCTTAGCTTCCTCAAAGCCCTGTAAAGTATGACAGCACCTATGTGGCTGCACACCGACCTCCTACGAAACCTAGAGTAAGGCTTATGAGGATCATGGCAGGAGCACTGGTATTTACCGTTCACTACCTTGACGAGGTAATTGGGATAACGGTCGCCGAGCTCAAATCTTCCCTTAACCCTCCAAGTACCGACTTCTATTTCCTCTACGTCTCTGAGCCTCTTAAGGCATCGACGTACCCAAGACTCGCTTTTACCCGTAAACCTAGACTTAAGCTTAGTTAACGCCCAAGAAAGCTGCTCAGCACTATTCCGGCTCAGCGTCATAAAGACCTCCATCCTGAATCTCAAACCATGCCTCTGCTTCAGGAAGCCTCGGAGAGTCGATGACGCGCGCTAGTCTCTTACGTCCCTTACGTTTCCAGAACCATATGCGGTGGGTGGTCCCGTGACCCATGATATGGCCCCCTACAGCCTTCTCTTGAGGATCCCTCGGATCAGGTGAAGACATTACCTGGTTAGTAACCGCTACCACTGCATTGTAGGTCACCGCTATCCTCATGAGTTGCCCCAAATATCTGTTGAGCCTCTGCTGCCTTTCCGCTAAGTGGTCCCTTCCAGGATACTCCTTCCTAAAATGCGAGGTGAAGCTGTCCACAACCACCAACTTCACTCCTTCATTGCTCACAAGCCTCTCAACTTCATCGAGAAGCACTACTTGGTGGTCCGAGTTGACTACGTAGACGCTGAAGACGTTATCCAATACTTCGTCAGGGTTCAGGCCGAACCTTGACGCTATGGTTATCAGCCTCTTAGGCGAGAAACCTCGCTCGGTATCTAAGTAGAAGGCCCTTCCACGTAAACCACCCTGTTCTTCAGGCAGCTGAACTGTTACGCATAGCTGGTGCATGAGCTGAGACTTGCCACTACCGAAAACTCCAACGAACTCTGTTATAGCGGCTGGCTCTAACCCTCCATCGAGAATGGTGTCGAGACCACTACATCCAGTGGTGAGCTTTCGCTGTCTCAGCAACTGTTCGTAGTGTTCTTTAGCCTTCACCACACCTATGCCCAGCACTTTTTCAAGCTCCCTCCTAGCGGCTTCAGTTATGGCCAGGGCGTGAGCCTCGCCTATATCAGCTAACGCTGCCAGCTCAGATGCTGTCATTAACGCTAGTTGCCTAGGCGAAGTAACTCCAGCCTTCTCTAGCTTCTTAGCGGTCTTCTCCCCTATACCGGTGATATCCTTTAGGGTTAATTCTTTCATTATCCACCACCCCCTTTCAGGTTTTCAGGAATGAGCTTGGAAGGAGGCCTAGAGGAGCGTAGCCTTAACCTGCCGACAAGGAGGCCTTGAGCCCTAAGCGTCTTTAACGCATCCTCCAGCTCGTACTCCTCCGTGAAAACTAGCTTCACACGACCGCGCTTCCCCTTCAATAAGAGGCTTCGGCGAAGTAAAGGTGAGCCATCTTTATCAGCCACCTCGAGCCTAACAAAGATGAAAGATGAGCCTAGCCTCTTTACTAACCATTCGCAGCTACTTCCGCTAAGCCACCTTACCTCCATCAATTCCTTCACCTTCCAGAGAGCTTTCATACTCTTCAAGTACTAGCCTACCAAGATCAGTCAGCGTAACTACCTTGACTCCTCCCACCTCGCTCTGGGCGATGAGTTTATTTCGATAAAGCTTAATGAGGGTCTTCCTAGCAAGCTCCTTAGGCAAGTTCATGAGCTCGAAGAGGCCTTTAAACGTCGAGTAGTTATCTCTCAGGTAAGATAGAATGTTATAGGCTTCAGCTCTGACTTCTTCCTTTAAGAAAAGTTCCTCAAGAGTCGTTAAGCTACGTCTACGTGGAGCTCCAACTCTTCTAGGCTTTACTCCCGTCCTCGACTCCACGAGGAGGTCTACGTCACAATCTGTGAGGTCATCCTCCAACCATGAGTAGGTGCTTAATTTAGCTTCCATTTTCCCGCGAGAAGTTGAAACTTTAACCAAGTGAGCTAAGCCCCCCTCCAAAGCCTCTAGTATGATAATGCCTTCTCCTCTCAAAGTAGAGGGTAAGGCTGCTGCGCTAGGGGTGCTTAAATGTAGGTTTAAGCCAGCATCTAACATATTTGAGATAAGTTCTTCTAACTTCCATCCCCTAGTCTCCTGGAAGAGGTGCTGAGCATCCTCGATAAGCAAGGTATATTGACTCATTAAACCTTTCAGCCTAGCCGTAATGGAGAGCTTGGCCATGAAGCAGGCCTGGATAAACGCCCTAAGCTCAGAGGTAGGTAGATAACTAAGCTCCACTATGCACGCTTCCTCCAACTCCGAAGGTGAAGGTACCTCCTCTACGCCTAGTAGGCAGGCACCTACATAGCCTTCCTGCATGGAGGCCAACAGCGACTTCAACTCTTCAGCAAAGCCTTGAAGCCTAGCTAGAGGCTCCACTTCACCCTCAACAGCCTGTATTACCTCCAATAATGTGGGATTGGGTTTCTCGGCATATAGCTTGCATAGAGCCCGACACATCAATGAAGCATGGATCCTCGTAAGGTTGAAGCATATAGCATAGCTCTTCGAAACCAACGATGCGTAGCTGTAAGCCTCAAACTCTCTCCAAGTTTCAGGTATCGAGAAAGGATTTAATGTAGAGTCGAGGCCAAGCCTATATAGCTTAGCTCTCGGGAGAGCCTTGAACAGTGTTCGGTAACCTCTTCCAGTATCTAGCACCGTGAACCCTATACTCGCCAAGAACTCTTTGAACAATAAGGAAGCTCCTATGGAAACCCTGGCTTTCTTAGGGCCCGCAAGGATGATGAACTTAAGGTCTCTGAGGTCCACGAGGAAAGGCTGCCATCCATCCTCCCCTCTAACATCGCCTATATGGAATAACTCACCCCTCACCCCCTCTATTGGTGGTAGAGGAGTGGGAATGAAGGGCGAAAACACGTCAGAACCTTCATAAATGTCCCTACGCATAGCCCCCCACCAAGAGCAGGTTGGCGTTGATGAGGTCGTCACCGCTTAGGACATCAAGTTCTAGATGGTAAGGCTGAGACATCAGGACCGCCCTTACCCCATCAAGACAGCGTTCGACCTCGTTTACGAGAGACTCTACTTGGCTTTCATCGACCGTTAAACACCTCCTTACTGCCCTAACCACGACCAAAGTAGCTACTTTGACCTTTAAAGGACCATAACGACCAGGATCTACGATGAACGCTACAACTAGCTGTCTCCTCATTTTTAAGGCAGCGTGCATGAGAGGCTTAACATCGATAGAGAAGGGCTCTAACGGCTTAAGAGATAGGTAACCACTACCAGTCAAAGTGAAGCCATTTAAGCAAAGTAGACATGTAGATCCTCCTTCCGGTACGTAGAGCCCACATCCACCTAAACTTCCCACCTTCTTAAGCCCATTTGACTTAATCCTCCCGGTGAAGATAGGCCATCTATTCTTTAGCTTCAAAGCCTTGAAGCCTACGTTTTTCCTCCTTAGCCTTAATGCTTTAATAACCCTGTACGCTATGAGCAATGCCAGTAGAGCTATGAGGCTTGGGATCATCGTTATAAGTAAAGCTAGGATTAGTAGCGCTAAGGCCTGTCCCAACAACCCTTTATCCTTAACCACCTTGACAACTACGCTCCTCCTCAACCAGCTCCCTCCAAGCGCGTCGAGGAGGCGTGGCGCAAGGCTCGAGGTTAAACTTTGTTAAGGTCTACACCGGAGCTGAACTGACGATTTAGGCCGGAAAATGCACTTGGCTTAAGTGAGGCTAAACTCCGGCCGGGGCCGAAAGATTTTTCCTATGAGTTGAGGGGAGTTATCATGGAAGGGAGCTCCGTGGAGAGGAGCAAAGGCGAGCTGGTTAGGAGAGCTATTGTAGCGCTCAGCGATGAAACTAGGTATCGCATCGCTAAATCCCTTATAGAAGAAGGCTCAGCCACAGCAGGCGAGTTAGCAGAGAGAGTTAGTAAAGCCAGAAGCACGGTAGATGAGCACTTAGAGGAGCTCTTAGAAACAGGCCTTCTTAGTAGAAGAAAGGTGAATCGAAAGTATGTCTATGAAGCTACGGAGCTAGCCAAAGCCTGCATAGACCTCATGGAGGGAAGGGGGTCGAAAGATGAGCTCTACCGAAGCTTGCCTGACAAGGTGCAGCTTAAGGTTAAGGTTAAGGAAGCATCAAGCCTAGAGATGGTTATTAAAACCATGATCAAGGCCCCAGCCTTCATAGGGATAACGCTAGGAATAATCTTTATTCTCGTTAGGCCCTATGCGCCATGGCTTGACGTTAGGATCTTAGTGCTGATTTCAGGTCTTCTCTTCGGGGTGATAAGCTCAGAAAAATTCATGAAGGTTGAAAGGAGGGACGTGGTAGCTTTTTGCTTGACCCTCACCCTTGTCATGGCGTTAATGGCTCCCTTCCAAGTCGAAGGACATAGTTTCTTCATAGTCTTCATCGTTGGCTTCCTCTACTACTTGGCATGGTTCCTATTAGCGGCGTTCATACCCTTTGAGGTAGCAAGGTTCCTTTTGAGGGAGCATATGTGAAAATTTCTCAACCTTTAATGGAAGGGCGGTTTATTAGGAGAGAAGGGCGGTTTAGGGCCTACGTTGAGGTCAACGGTAAGGTAAAGACAGCCCACGTACATGATCCAGGGAGGCTCACCGAGCTACTGGTTAGAGGAGCTACGGTATTGGTTAGGCCTCACATAGGGAGTAGCCGTAAGACTGAGCTATACATGGTGGCTACATTGGCTAACAACTGCTGGGTGTTGGTTGATTCAGCACTTCACGTCAAGCTAGCTGAAGAGGCCATTAGAAGAGGGGTGGTCAGGGAGCTTAGAGGTTACGAAGTGGTAAGAAAGGAAGTTAAATATGGTGATGGCCGCCTAGACCTCCTCTTAAAGTCAGCTGAAGGCGTAGAGGCCTTAGTTGAAGTTAAAGGATGCACTCTATCTGTAGGAGAGATAGCCCTATTTCCAGATGCCCCTACCTTGAGGGGGAAAAGACACCTAAAAGAGTTAGCGAAGGCAGTGAGGGACGGATATGAAGGATATGTACTGTTCCTAGTGGCTAGGTGTGAAGCTAGAGAGCTGAGGCCTAATTATGAAGTTGACCCTGGCTTCGCCGAGGCCTTAAAAGAAGCTTTCAGAGCTGGGGTTAAGCCACTAGCCTATAAAGTAGTATTGAAGGAGGGGGAGGTTAATGTAACAGAGCCTATACCCGTTAAGCTAGAGCCTCCTCGCTTTCAGAGCTCTCCCTGATCTCTAAGGTCTTCTCAAGCTGTTCCTTAAGTAATGGTAAGAGGTCTTCAACCATCATTTCCCCTATTAAGAATACTTTATCGTATGAGCGCTCCACTTTCCTAGGGTCCTTAACTATGAGGCCCATTTCAGCGACTAGATCAATGTAATCTTTTACTTTGCCTGAGGCCTGCTTCTCGTCGTAGATAACCTCTATCGCGGGTGAACGTTCGACAAGTGCCTCTCTGAAACCGCTCCAATCTAGAAAACCTGAAAGATCTCGGTCTTTCTTAACCTCTATTGATCTAAGCTCAGCCACACTTATTGAACTTAGGGGGATATCCAGCCATGCACCTGACCTAGCAGCCATCCTCGGAGCTTTACGTTCAGTTAGGGTCTTAGACTCCACTTGGTGGAGAGCGAGGATTATCAAGCGCTTGTCAGTTAGGTATGGGTACGCCACAGCATATATGAGAGGCTGTTCTTTACGTTCAACTCCCATCAGCTTCCTTATTTCCATCTCCCTAGCGAAGAGGGTAGGAACCGATGATTTAGGTGTAAAGACCAGCTCCTCCTCCTCGGGAAGTTCTCTAAATATACCAAGGAACTTGGTCATAGCTAGTCTAACCCTTTCATACATATGTAAAAATGGACTTTATAAGCTATTAGTCGTTGCGCTACGAGACCAAAGTGGCGAAGATGGAAGAAGGGTTAACATAACGCACAATAGGTGATAATTCCCTGCTTAACTCAGCTTCAAAGTCGCTTAACGTCCGCTCCGCGTTAACATCTCCTCTAACTACCGCTATGTATGCTGGTCTACTCATACTTTCATGTATTATTGCTAGCAGCTCGCTCACAGCAAGCTTTAGTACCTCCTCTACGTCGCCGGAAAACTCTTCATAGATACCATAGATCTCTAACGGATCAGCCATAGGTACGCGCCATTTAAGTAACTCAACGTCGAGGAATGGAGACTTACCCTCAACAACCCTCCTACGAAAATCTAGAAGAGACCCCAAAGACCGAGCCATGGAAGAGATCTCTAGCTCTACGTCTACCCCTTCTACCTCCGTTGGTATGGGGATAGATAAAATCAATTCATATTCGAGGTGCTTTACTAAACCTTTGCGAGCTAGGAGAATGGACTTTAATTTAGACCTGTCTAGTCTATGTAACAGCCTCCTAGCCTTCATGTAGTTACCTTTAGCTATCAGTTCTTTGAGCTCATCCAATACGTACCCATCAAGCTTATCTGATGCCTCTCTAAAGAAAAGAGGCCAATCCAGACCTAAGTACCAAAGAACTAGGCATCCATGACTGGTAGGTATACCTCCAGCCATGTATTCTAGAGCAGACGTCGGCCTCTTCTTAGTAAGACCATAGTGGAAAGGCCACCTAGCTCTTATAAAAGGTTCAACAAGGAGGTAGACCTCTACCATGGTGTTAGGTTTCATTTCCTTGGGGAGGAGGATTTCAAACATGGCTCACTACCGCGCAAGGGCCTCTTTTAATATTTAAATATTTTAAACCTCTATAAATCCATATCCCGGTACATTCACCGTTACCCCTGGCTCGTCAACGACCTTGCCTATAGGCCTAGCCTTAAAGCCTTCCTTCTCGAAGAAACCTACGGCATCGTCCACCTGTTCTGAGCTAAGCATTAAGCAGAGCCCTATACCCATGTTAAAGGTTTTATACATCTCCTCCCACGAAACCTTGCCTAGCCTCTTAATGGCCTTAAACACAGGCGGAGGCTCAGGCATTCCATCTAGCTTAAAGCCTACACGTGAATACTCTTCAAATCTCCTCAGCTTTGAAGGCGCCACCCGTTATGTGAGCAATTGCGTGTAGCTCTAAACTCTTTAAGGCTTTAAGCGTTGGCTTGACGTAGATGAAAGTGGGCTTAAGCAGCTCCTCGCCTATGCTACATTCAAGCTCAGGCAAAGAGTCGTACACCGACCGATCTTGAAGTAGCACCTTACGAGCTAACGTAAGACCGTTACTATGTATACCGTTGCTCTCCACGCCCACTATAACGTCTCCAGGTCTAAGCTCAGATCCCGTCAAGATGAAACGTCGATCTACTACCCCTATGCTGAGGGCAGCAAGGTCAAAGCCTTTCCCTTCTACTTCTCCTTTAATTACATCAGGCATTACAGCCGTTTCCCCACCCACAATAGCCACCTCAGCTAATTCGGCCCCCTTTACCAACCCCTCCATAATCTCCGCTATCATATCCTCCTCTGCCCTCTCCACCACCAAGTAGTCAACCAAGGCTATGGGCTCCGCACCTATACATACCAGGTCGTTGACGTTCATAGCCACGCAATCTATACCTACCGTATCGTATCTATCCATGAGTTGGGCAACAAGAACCTTCGTCCCTACTCCATCAGCATGGAGGGCTAGCGCTAACCCTCCTCCCACATCGATTAATCCAGCGTAATGCCCTATCGAAGATAGCACCCTACCTACCTTACCCTCCCTGAGCTTAAAGGTGGACAATAAGAGCCTAGCTATGTCGCGGTGAGCCTTCTTAACCCTAGCTAGGTCCACGCCGCTCTTAGCATAGGTCCAGCCTTCCTCAGACACGGTTTAGAAATCAGTATTAGGCTTAATAGCTATTTTGGCTATTGGACATTAAGCCATCCTGTAGTGTTTGAGGCTCTCAGCTACTTCAGGATACTTAAGCGCCAATATTTCAGCTGCGAGGAGGACCGCGTTCTCAGCATTATCAATCCCTACACAAGCAACTGGCACTCCTCTAGGCATTTGAACGATGGATAAGAGAGCGTCAAGTCCTCCCAGCTTAGCACCTACAGGTACCCCTATTACTGGTTTAAGGGTTCTTGAAGCTATGAAGCCGGGTAGATGGGCTGAGAGGCCAGCGATAGCTATGAAGACCTCGGCGGTGCATTTCTCGATGTATTCTTCAAGTTGTTTAGGGTTCCGATGCGCCGATAATACCTTCGACTCAAAGGGAATAGAAAGCTTCTCTAATAACTTGATTGCTTTTTCAGCTATAGGTCGATCAGACTCACTGCCCATGATTAAAGCTATAAGTGGAGTGATCAAGAAAAACACCCTAATATTGTATCTTAGACTCTAGTAGATGAGCTGCCTTCAAAGCCTTCTCCCTGGCCTCAGTAATGGAGGAAGCAGTGGCTAATGCTAAACCCATTCTACGCTCAAAGTAAGTAACAGGTTTACCGAAAAGCCTTACATGAACCCCTGGCATGCTTAAAGCCTCCCAGACACCTCCATATCTTGGAGCCCACTTTCCATCCTTATGGGATAAGATCACGTGGGCTGCGCCTATGCTCCTAAGCCTTATTTCAGGTATAGGTAGGCCTAGCACCGCCCTTACGTGGAGAGCCATTTCAGAGAGGTCTTGGGTGATCATAGTAACCATCCCTGTGTCGTGAGGCCTAGGCGAGATCTCATTAAAATAGACCTCTGGCTTTCCATTATCTTCGCCTAGTTTAACGAAAATTTCGCAGCCAAAAAGCCCTAAGCCACCTCTATCTCCTAAAAGCCTAGAGACCACCTTACCGGCCACATCGTATATCTTGCGCTCAGCTTCCTCCACAACCTCCTTAGGCACATATTTCCCATTCCATTTAGAGCTCCATAGAAGCTTTCCTCTGGGAGGATCTTCGGCTAGGTGTCGTTGGCTACCATAACCTTCCACCGGCGATTTAGTCATGCCTGCCTGCTCATCCAAGTCTAAGAAGGGCTGCCAGCTGACATGGTAGTGGCTACCCGACCTGACATGGCCTACCGGTTTAGGAAAGCTTATCTTCATCTTTCCGTCATCACCCAGGTGAGCTACCGCTAGCTCCGTAACCTCAAGGTCGAACTCTATGACGCCCTCCACTATCATCCTACCTCCAAACCCTCTCGCCTTCGTACGAGCCTCTTCGAAGGCTTTTGGAACCTCGTTGAGGCTAAATACTAGGCTAGAGCCGAGGCCGCCCGAGCTCATCTGCGCCTTAACTATGCATGGATAGCCTACCTTCTCGCAGGCGTCTTTGAGTTCATCGAGGTTTTCAGCAAATTCATACCTAGAGGTTGGAACCCCTGCTTCTTCAGCAGCCAATTTTCTTAGTAGAACCCTATCCATGGTAGCCTTGACAGCCTTAGCGTTAGGTATGACGAAGAAGCCTTCCTCCTCGAGCTCCACTAAGGCATCGGTGTTAATAGCCTCTATCTCAGGTACTATGACGTCAGGTTTCTCTCTATGCACTATAGCTTTCAGCGCTGCTCCGTCGAGCATATTGACGGTATAGCTTTTATGAGCCACCTGCATTGCCGGCGCGTTCTCGTAGCGATCCACCGCTATTACCTCGACCCCCATCCTAGTAGCCTCTATGGCTATTTCCTTGCCAAGCTCTCCTGAGCCTAAAAGTAGAAGCTTAACAGCTCCTTCAAAAAGAGGGGTGCCCAAGTACTCTCTAGGCTTAATTGTCATTCCACCACCGCTGCTACCTTAAGGTTCCTGAAGCTTTAAAGCTTCACGGAGCCGCACGGCGAGGTTTAAGGTTAGAGCGTAGTTTCGATCTTCCCTCTTCCAGGTATCCAGTCGATTACCTTGCCTACTAGGCCTTTCGACATCCTATACCTGTATATGTCCCTTATCAGCTCAGCCTGCTCCATCCTCCTCTTGAGAAGAGTCTCACTCCCTATATCGCTTCGGTGGAAAGTTTTCCAGCCATCGAGGAGCTTAACATAAGGCACGCATTCTTCAGCTATTTCGCCAGCTTCAGGTATGGTCTTAGACTTAGCCACAATCTCAGCCACGCGAGAGCCACCTGTAACTAAAGAGCCGTCCAGGTTCTGGTTGACAGAGCCGTAGTAGATGATGCATCCTTTACGCCTAATAGCTTCCTCGTCCACCTGCACGGGATGTCCCTTAGCTAGGTCGCGGTGGTCAGGGTAGCCCTGAGGAGCTACTGCCTTAACCACCGTAGCCACCTCCTCTTCAAACTCTAGCTTGACCTTATGTAGGCTCTCCTTCACTATGGCTTCCGCCACTTCGAGAAGGTCTGTTTTAAGGATGGGAAGCACGTTGCACGCTTCAGGGTCGCCAAGCCTGCTATAGAACTCTATTATGGTGGGTCCCCATAAAGCTGTGAGCATCATTTGCCCTGAGATAACGCCCTTATACTGATTCCCGTTTCCTTCCAGATAGCTTCCACGACGCGCCTCACTATTTCAACGGAGCGTTCAAATTCGTCCTCGGTTATGAAAGGTAGGGTTAAACCTGGCCCAGCTATGGAGCCCATACCGCCAGTCTCAGGGCCTATATCCATTTCAAAGGCATTTTTATTGTCTTGGACTAAGGGTAGTGGCCGAACCGTCCTGCCGTCAGTAAAGGTTTGAAGCGTGTATTCAGGTCCCTCAACTCTCTCCTCTATCAATATACGGTCCTCTATGTCGGTGTACTCGGCCATGTGTTTTTCATGTATAACTTGAGCGTGTTTCGACTTCACCTCCTGCTTCTCCTTGCTGAGGTATACTTGGAGGTCGGCTATGACCTTCACGCCTTTACCTCCAGCTTGTCTAGCGGGTTTTAAAGCGATGCTTTCAGCGTACGCAGCGATGTAGGCGATAGCGTCTTCAACGTTCTTAAAAGCCTTAAACCTCAACCTACCGGGGATATTGTACTTCCACATAAGCCTCCTCATGAAAGCCTTAGACATCTCAACCTCAGCCGCTGCCTTCAAAGCACCTACGCAAGGGAAGCCTGCCTCCGTTAAAGCGTCAGCCACACCTCTGAAGAGTGGTTCTTCAGGCCCTATGAATACTAGGTCTACTGAATAGCGAGACGCTGCGTCAACTACAACTTTAGGATCCGTGAAATTCCCTAAGTAAAACTCTCCCCCTGTCTGTTCACAGAGCCTAGCTATGCCTGGGTTCCTTAATTTCATCACGGCATAAAGCCTAGGCTCCTTAGTACTCCTAGCCAAAGCGTCAGCTATTGCATTTTCCCTCGAGGCGTCGCCTACAAGTAGGACTTTAACCAAATAAGTGCACCTAGCTCCTTCTCCCTCTCTGGAGCTTTAAATCTTAATGCTTCAAGTAGTTCAAAGCACCCTAACCTGATCAAGACGTAGTCCCGCAACGAGGTTGATATAGAGGCTGGAAATGAAGGGTCTGGGGCTCAGTCCTCCTTTATTGACCTAAAAACTCCTCTATGAAGCGCTTAGCCACATTATGCGTGAAAACAGCCTCCTCGTACGCCTCCTTAGCCTCATCGAAACCGAAAAGCTCGCTGGGAGGTTTACCTAAAAGCTCCAGCCCATACATAGCTGGAGACCTCTTCTCAGCTAAGCTCCTAGAAATCTCAGCCAACTTGCTAGCTACCTCTTTAAACCAGCCTGGAAACCTATCAAGGCTCACGAGGAGGAGATCCCCGACATCGTGAACCTTAGGGTACTCAACGCCTACTGCCCTTAGACAAGCCTTGAGGGAAAGTTCAACACATTCTTGTGAGTACCTAACAACCTCAGGACAGTCTCCACGGCTTAAAGCTGAGTTAGCGTCCAGAAGCCTCGATGCAGCCCTCCTTAAATAATCTCGAGCCATCACGTCCGTCCTCATAGCGATACGACCTCTCCACGGTGTACGCTTGGCTTTAACAACCAGAACCAGCTTCCATCAGGTGCGATCACCTTCCTTGCACCAAGCTCCATTAACTTAGCCTTAACCTGCTCAAGCTTCTTCTCCATAAACCTGTCTCTATCGTAAACTATGATATGCTCCTCCCACATATCTATGTAGAAGGGGTGGCTTATGAGAGCCTCTTCAGGTAGTAAGAGAATCGGGTCTAGCAGCGGATAGATGCCTTCACTTCGCCAAAGCCTTAACCTAACCTCCTCCACCCCCTCGACAAGCGAATTAAACAACCTCAACCTATCAGAGTATTTTTCCGGTAAGCCTTCACTGACAACTAAGAGGTCAACATCACTCTCAGGCTTAGCCCTACCTGAAGCTATAGAGCCGAACACTATTAACGAGCACAGCCGGCCTAAGAGACCGCTGACAAGTCTCGCCACGACAAAATCGAGCATAGGTAGGTAAGCTTTCTGCTTTACCTTATCCCTCCAGTCAAAGCCCATCTCCCTCAACGCTACGATGAAAGGGTTTAACACCCTAAACCTCCCTCTCGAAACTCTCTCAAGAAAACCGTCGCTACATAGCCTATGAAGAAGAAGAGGTGTAGGAGTTCGTGGATGTAAGATTCTTCCTGCCTGCTCAACGGTAAATTCTTGTTCACCAAACTCTAGCAATAGCTGCCAGTAAGCCCTCTTTCGAAACATTACTATCTTTGATTATATTACAGAAACTGTTATTTAAGCCTCGCTATCGACGACACATTTCATCTATTTGGTATTCACCTGTAAAGCAGCCCAAACATAAGTTCTCCTTGCAGACACCTATCGCTTCAATAAGGCCCTCGAGCGAAAGCCAATGGAAGGAGTCAGCCCCAACAACTGCTGCCACCTCCTCATCATTTAAGTGGGCTGCTATAAGCTCATCCCTCGACGGAACCTCCACGCCAAAGGGACATTGAGCTATAAGCCTGGGACTCCCGATCCTAACATGAACCTCCTTAACGCCCAGCTTATTTCTCATTAACGTCACAGTGTTCTTAGTTGTGTTGCCTCTAACCACGCTATCATCGATAAGCACTATGCGTTTCCCTTTAATCGCAGATCTTATGGGGTTCAACTTAAGTTGAACGCCTACAAGCCTTTCAAACTGAGTTGGCTTGATAGCACTCCTTACATGGGGACCTGTCCTCACAAAGCCCATAGCTATAGGTACCTTGGTGACGTTAGAGTAGGCCATAGCGAAAGGTATGGCGGTCTCAGGTACCCCTATTACTACGTCAGCCTCGACAGGATGTTCCTTCGCTAGCCGCTCTCCTATCTTTATCCTAACTTCATAAATGCTGCGTTCATTAATAATCGAGTCCGGTCTAGCAAAGTACACGTACTCAAAAGCACAATACCTAGGTTTAGGTTTAAACAGCCTTCGCCTCTCGATGCTGTAGGGGGTGAAGACATAGGCCTCCCCAGGCTCCACGTCAGCTTTAAACTCCGCACCCACCACATCTATGGCTGAGGACTCAGAAGCAACCACGCCGTAATCGAAACCGAAACTACCTATAACTAGAGGCTTTAGACCTGAAGGGTCTCTCGCCGCTATCATCTCTCCTCTCTCCGTTAAGGCTACGAAGCTATAGGCTCCCAGAGCTTTTTCCATAGCCGCGGCTGCTGCCTCCATAGGGTCCAAGCGAGTTAATAGTCTAGATAAGAGCTTCGCAAAGACCTCTGCCTCAGACGCTTCAATAATGCCTAGCTCCTTAGCTAATACATCAGCGTTCAAGAGTTTGCCATTAAAGCAAAACGCTAGTTTAACAGGATCGGCTACGACAACTGGCTGTAATCCTCCCTCACTCGGTAGCTGAGGACTGACGTGGCCGATTCCAGCCCATCCTGGAAGATTGGTGAGCGTCTCTTCGTTAAAAACTCTATCCGCCACTCCTGATGATGTATATGAGTGCAGGCCTTCACGGTCGAAGGTAGCTATGCCGCAGGTTTCCTGACCTCTATGTTGAAGCGCGAGGAGGCCGTAGTATACGAAGCGCGAGATCTTCCA
>QMSI01000026.1 GCA_003649615.1 Thermoprotei archaeon
AAGCTTCCTCAAACATATGCTTGAAACTCTATCTAAACACTCCCTAATAGACTTGAAAGTGAAGGCGCAGGGCGACTTGGCTCATCACGTGGTTGAGGACGTGGCCTTAACAATAGGTAAAGCTTTAGATGAAGCTCTTGGAACGAGGGAGGGCATAGCTCGCTTCGGCTTCGCCTACGCCCCTATGGACGATGCCTTAGCCAGAGCGGCGGTAGATCTAAGCGGTAGAAGCTTTGCGGTAGTGAACCTTAAGATCAAGTCACCCCAGGTGGAGGACCTAAGAGCTGAGGACGCTGCACACTTCTTAAGGTCGTTCTCCGACGCTGGTAGGTTAAACCTTCATGTAAAGGTATTATACGGCGTTGACGACCACCACAAGGTTGAGGCTGCCTTCAAATCACTAGCCTTAGCGCTCAGACAAGCAGTTTCGCTAGATCAGAGAATCAAAGGAGTTGCTAGCGTTAAAGGATCGCTTTAGCTAAGCTGTTTCCACCGACTCAACGTCTGGAACTTCTCTCTTAAGGACTGCTTCCACGAACTGCTTGACGGTAAACTGCCTCATAGGACACATAGCGCACGCGCCGCTCAACCTAACCTTGACCCTACCTCCATCTATACCTACTAGGTCGATTCCTCCTCCCTCAGCAGCTAAGAGGGGGCTCACCTTGTTCTTCAATACTTCCTTAACCTTCTCTTCGTCAACCATGACCTTCAGCCACCTTAACCTCAAAGGCCTTGCTGACTTATTAAGATTGCCTTGCTAAAATGAGCTTCTCAGCCTCCCTGAACAGCTTATCTAAAGCCTCCTGATCCTTCGCTTCCACCGTCAACTTGATCAAAGGCTGAGTGTTGGAAGGTCTTATCAAGAACCAGCCGCTGTCAAAGAGCGCTTTCACCCCATCAAGCTCCATAACCTTAACCCCTACTGCCTTGAGCTCCTGAGCTATCTCGGCCACTACTTTGAACTTCACTTGGTCGGGGAAGTCATAGTTCTTGGACCTTGAAGGATACCGTGGAAGTTTATCTACCAGTGCAGATAATGGTTGTTCGATCTCAGATAACATCTCAGCTACCTTTAGGCTAGCGTAGACTCCGTCGTCGATCCCCCATATCTCTTTAAAGTAAAGGTGGCTGCTCCTCTCCCCTCCAATTAAAGCCCCGGTCTTCAGCATAGTGTCCATTATGTAGGCGTGTCCAACCCTACTCACTATGACTCTACCTCCTAGCTGCTTAACTATCTCCTCCACTACTGAAGAGCTGCTTACATCCAACACTATGGAGCTTCCTGGCTCCCTGGGTAGGTAATGGTGGACGAGGAGAGCTGTCATCGAGTCGCCTAGCAGCACCCTACCTTTATCGTCGATAAATACCGCCCTGTCACCATCACCATCGTAACCTACACCGAAATCCGCCTTCTCTTCGACGACCACTCGTTTAAGCTCACTTAACGTCTCCTCGGTAGGCTCGGGGAGATGATTAGGAAAACGTCCGTCAGGCTCAGCGTTCAACGCTACTACCTTACAGCCTAGTTTTTCGAAGAGCCTAGGTGCGGTCAACGAACAACACCCGTTAGAGAGGTCTAAGGCCACTTTAAGCTCCCTGGACACCTTGACTTTACTTAGTAGGAAGCTCGTATACTCCTCAAGGAACCCTTCATCAGGTACTACCTCGCCTTTAACCTCATCCTCAGCTAGGTAGGGGTTTTGAGCTAGAGCCTTCAGGTCCTCCATGCCCATGCCCTCCGACACCATCTTCGCCCCCCTCATGCAGAGCTTAAACCCATTCCACTCAGGAGGGTTGTGGCTCGCTGTTACCATCACTCCTCCATCCAGCTTCTTAGCCACAACCGCATAGTAGAGAGCCGGTGTGGGTACTAGGCCTACATCAATTACGTTGCAGCCTGCCTTAATAAGCCCTTGCGTAAAGGCCTTCTTGAGGTTAGGGCTACTTAGCCTGACATCCATCCCTATGGCTATCTTTCTGCCACGGCCTCCTGCGTAATGTCCAAAGGCTAAACCTATCCGTTCAGCTATTTCACCTGTCAGGTCTACGCCGTAGACTCCTCTAATGTCGTAAGCCCTAAAGATATGGTCAGGTATCATCAAGAAGACTTCACCGAGAAAAACAACTTAAGAACCTATTAAAAATAGTTAAGCGTCCATTATGGTGAAGCTAAACATAAAGAGCCAGAGGAACTCTATTGCTAGAACGCTATGGCCCCGTTCAAATGCATCAGGTGTGGCAAATGTTGTCTAAACACGGAGATGCCCTTGACCGAGGAAGACATAGCTAGGTTGGAGGCCCTCGGCTACATTAGGAGGGATTTTGCCAGGGTTGAAGAAGGATTGATAAAGCTAAGAAACGTCGATGGACACTGTTTCTTCTATAACCCTGAGCTGAAGGCATGTATGGTTTATGAAAATAGGCCTGAGGGTTGTAGGCTCTACCCCTTCATATACGTTGAGGGGGTAGGCGTCACCGTCGACCCTGAGTGCAGTGTAGCCCACACCGTCAGTGGTAGGGAGGTGGCTAAGGCAGCCCCTAAAGTATTAAGCCTTCTTCGGAGGCTTGGGTTGTTGAAGGAAGGTTAAGCCCAATACAGCTTAAAAAGCCTACTAAGCCTAGTCGTTTTAGGTGGAAGTTTTGGCTAAGATATGGCGTGACGATGAAGTCAGCTTGGACCCTATCAAGGGAGAAACCGTAGCTATCATAGGCTACGGCAACCAAGGCCATGCACAGGCAAACAACCTTAGGGATTCAGGGGTACATGTCATCTTAGGGCTGAGGAGCGATGAAACCGAGTCGAAGGCCAAGAAAGACGGCTTTGAGGTCTATAGCATACCTGAAGCGGCGGAGCGAGGCGATATCATACATTTCCTGATACCCGACATGGTTCAAGCTGAAGTGTACGAAGCCATGGTTAAGCCGTACCTGAAGCCAGGTAAAGCCTTATGCTTCTCTCACGGCGCTGCCATCCACTGGAGATGGATCGTGCCGCCGGAATACGTGGACGTGATCATGGTGGCTCCCAAGGCCCCAGGACAACGTGTACGTGAGCTTTACCTTGAAGGATTCGGGGCTCCCGCCCTAGTAGCCGTATACCAGGATCATACAGGTAGAGCTTGGCAAAGGATCCTCGCCATAGCTAAAGGCATAGGCGCTACGAGAGCGGGTGTAATCGAGACCACGTTCAAGGAAGAAGTGGAAACCGACTGGTTCGGCGAACAGGTAGATCTCTGCGGAGGCGTAGACCGTTTAATAAGGACAGCCTTCGAGGTCCTAGTGGAGGCTGGTTATCAGCCTGAAGTAGCCTACTTCGAGTGCCTCCATGAACTTAAGCTGATAGTCGACTTGATCCAGCGCTACGGCATAACAGGCATGTACAGGCGTGTAAGCGAAACAGCCAGGTATGGCGGCTTAACGCGAGGTGGCAGGGTGATAGGTGAAGGCGTAAAGGAGGCCATGAGGCAGGTGTTGATGGAGGTGCAGTCGGGGAAGTTCGCTGAAGAGTGGGTAGAGGCTTGGAAACGTGAAGGGCCTGAAGCCTTCAACAAGTACATGAAAGAGCTCGAAGGTCATCCAATAGAGAAGGTGGGTAAAAAGCTCAGGGAAATGATGTGGAAAGAGAACGTTTAAGGCGAAGGAGCCTAGCTCTCATAACAGGTCGTCAAACAGGGCCGCACATAGCAAGGTTCTAACAGTCTTAACGCCCCCTGCTTCATAGCCTTTACAAGCCGCATAGCCAGCTTCCTTCTTCCCCCCTTCGCCGAGGCTATCCACATGTAAACGAGGCTTAGAGCCCCTCTTCGCCTATCCGGTGGCTGGATAATCCTTCATAGACGGCTTTGGCTTCGTCCCATAGAGCCTCTATCCCTCTTCCATTAAGCTTACCTTTAAGGTGAAACTTCAAGACTATTGGAAAGGATGGGCCGAAAATCTCCTCCAAGGTTTTGAAGATCTCCTCCACCACTTCAGCCCTAGACCTCCCCAATTATAGGCCCAACGTATTACCACCTCTCCTTTCTCGATGTGCAAGGTATGTTTATGTGGATCATGCGTGCTCATCCTTTCCTTGAACACAGTTATCATGCGCTTAACCTCGTTCCCGGAACAGTTAAACCATAGGGACACTGTATTGTCCACCGCGGTGCTTATGGTCAATTCCTCTCCTTTCATGAGGTCCTCTAAGGAAGTTAGCAGACAAGTGACACCATGCTTCTTGCAAAGCAGGATGAGGCTTCTAGCCAGCTCTAGGAATTCTTCTTCGTCATAATGTCTAGCCAGACTATCAACGATGAGGCGTTCAGGTTTTAAGTTCTTCACGAGTTTCTCCATGTAGAAGTAGAGTGCACCTTCAGTGAAAAGCCTTGGACTCATGCTTATTATCTTTAAGTTGTCTGACAGTTTCTCGTAGTTGAAGCCTAGCGACTTCACTAAGGAGATTAGTTGACTCTGCGGCTCCTCGAAGCTAAAGTAAAGGACAGGGTTACCTCAATAGCTCCTTTGGCTGCAAACACCGCAGCTATCGTGGTCTTACCTGTGCCGCTAGGCCCCGCCCATAAGGTGGCTGAGCCCTTGAATAAGCCTCCTCGAAGGACCTGGTCTAATTCTTCAACACATGTGGTGATCGTTCTATCAAACCTTCTTTAGATTATTAGAACAGAAGATCTACTGAAGCATTATAATTAAAGTACCGTTCCATAAAAATGATGCGGTAAGTCAGCTTCACCTACGCTTGATCAAAAACTCACAGTAGGGATCTCCTTTAGCTACACATGAGGTTTCTATAGCTATGACCTCCTTACCCATCAGCTTGCTTACCAGTCCCGTTAAAAGACCTCTGAAGAGGTGGCTGTTAGGCTTATCCTTAGGGCCTGCTAAGCTGCATTCAAAGAGGTCGTATGTCCTGATGATTGCTTCAGGTGCTTCTTCATCCCACTTCACGATCTCTCCCCTGAGCCAGCCCAGAGATTTGAAGATTCGAAGCAAGCTAGCAGCAATCTCTTCGCCTGTAAAACCTGGAAGAAGTGGTTTCCAGTCTCTTTCAAGAGCTTCGCCAGCTGCGACGCCTTCATAGAAGAGGATGGTTTCACCAGCTGAGCCCCACTCCTTCTTTATACGCTCTATCATGCTTATTACGGGTCCAGAGATATAGATCATTCCTCTCCATCCACCTACTAGGATGGGGAAGTGGAAGGGGTCTATGAGCAGCCCATCTATTTCAGGCTCAGCCATCTTTATGTCAAGCACGTCAGGCAGGCCTTTAAGCTCCTCGAAGAGGATTTTAGGTTCCACGGCAGCTTCCGTAGCATCTAAGACCAAAAACATAGAAGCCTGTTCGTCACTTGGTGATAGGGCGGCTACAACGCTACAGAGTACGTTTAGGTTATGTTTTGCAGTAACTGCTAATACGCTGGCAAGGGAGCCAGGCTTATTTATCATGTCTATCTTGAAGCCAATTAGCCTCCTGCCGAAGGCCATAACTACCCTAGCTATGTTTAAAGGGGAAAGCTCGGAGGACATCAAGGGAGCTGATGCACAAGGCTAATTAAGCTTTCCCTCTAGCTTAAGACCAGGTTCAAGAATAAATTGGTGAGGGCCCCCATAGTTAGGGCCAGGACAATGTAGAGGGCGGTCATCAATATCGCTTTCTTCACGCCGTATTCGTGGATCAAGGCAGCGATGGTAGCTATACATGGTATGTATAACATAACGATCACCGTGAACACTATCATCTGCTGGGGCGTCAATACCGTCGATAAGTTCGTAGTCCCAGCCACCTCGGTCAGCATGATCAAAGTAAGCTCTTTACGCAGTATACCAAACACTATAGGTACAGCACAGATTGCAGGCAGTCCCAAGAAACCTTCCATGAAAGGCTTAGAGGCCGCTACGAAGGCATCAAGCAGCCCCATAAGCTTGAAAGCCTCTATAGCGACGCTTCCTCCCACTATCAAGGGGAAGGCTATGAACATGAAGGACCATGTTCTAACCAAGGTCTTATTGACCACCGACTTAATTGAGGGAAGTCTATAGGGAGGCATCTCCATAATTAGTCCCACAGCTTCTCCAGGCAACACCTTAAAGGCTAACCTGCCCAACAGCACTATTACAGCAAGGTCTAAGAGGTAGATGGCGAGCGCCACGTGAATTCCGATAAACCTTCCCACCAACCCTAATATGACCACGGTCCTAGCGGCACAGGGAACCAGCACTATCAAGAGCCCTGCTATCAATCTTTCACGGTCAGTCTCCAATACTCTAGAGGCCATCACCGCGGGGACGTTGCAGCCGAAGCCTAGAACCATAGGGACTATGGCTCTCCCGTGTAGCCCCACCTTATGCATCAAAGCATCTGTCAAGAAAGCGGCGCGGGGAAGATAACCTGAATCCTCTAAGATGGAGAGCACTAAGTAGAAGGGAATTATGTAAGGCAAGATAATTGTAGTGCCCGCTGCTATACCCATAATCACGCCGTTAACCACCAGGTCGACGGCCTCAGCAGGTAGTAAGGATAGCAAGAAGCTGGAGGCTTCGGGAACGGCATAGTTTTCAAAGAAGCCTTCGAGAACTTCCACCAAAAGATCGCCTACAGTGAAGATCAGCGCGAACGTAGCGACGAGGACACCGATCATTATAGGGTAGCCTAAAACACGGTGGACTAACACAGCATCTAGCTTATCGCCCCAAGGAATCTCGGGTCGAGGCTTCAACTGTACACAGGCTTTAGCTATCCTAGCTGCGATGCTGTAGCGCTCCGAAGCTATCACTACGGGTGAAGGTTCGCCGTGAATAAGTTCAAGCTCCTCAGCTAGTCGTTCAGCTAACGCTACGATCTCCTTGCCTTCAGCCGTTGATGATAGCCTAGCAACGATCTCCTCGTCACGTTCAAGGAGTTTAAGCGCTACCCACGTTTTCGGGTAATTTAGTTTTAGTTTGTCGGCTTTAGCTTCAAGCACCTCAATAAGCCTGACTATCCTCTCCTCTACTTCCTTACCGTACCTAGGTTGTGGAGGCCTAACACCTTGCTTAGCTATGCGTAATGCTGTGGAGAGGAGGTCTTTGACACCCATCCCTGTTATGGCCACGGTGGCCACTATAGGGAAGCCTAGCTCCTTTGATAACATCTCTACGTTGATCTCTATGCCTTTTCTGGTCGCTGCGTCGACCTGGTTTAACGCCATCACCATGGGCGCTTCAAGCTCCATCAACTGGAGCGTCAAGTAGAGGTTACGTTCAAGCGCCGTCGCATCGACCACGTTTATTACCACATCAGCCTCTCCAGAGGCTATATACTCTCGAGCTACCTTCTCATCAGCTGAGAACGCAGATAGTGAATATACGCCAGGTAGATCTATCACTTTAATCTTGAGGCCCTCGAAGTAAAGAGTGCCTTCCACCTTCTCCACGGTGGTTCCAGGCCAATTCCCTACATTCTGTCTAAGGCCAGTGAGCTGGTTAAAGAGGGCGCTTTTACCGACATTGGAGTTTCCAGCCAGCGCTAATGTTAGTTTCTCGGCCACTGTTCCCTTCACCTTTAGAGGAGAGGCCTGACGATCACCCTAGAGGCTACTCCAAAACCTAGGGCTAAGGTTACCCCCCTAACCATAATCTCTATGGGGCCTCTGAAAGGCGCCTTCCTGACCACTTGAACCTCCGTGCCTGGCGTTAAGCCCATCTCCGCTAACCGTCTAACGAGGCCGTAGCCTCCCAAGGCAAAGACCACTACGCCTTTGCCTCCAGGCGTTAAGCTTGTGAGAGGTGCAAGGTCTTCGACCCGGCCCTGTAGATCCATGAGGCCTTGATGTAAGCCTCGAACAGTGAAGCCGTTAAAGCCGTGCTTGGCTTCCCAATGCTTGTCGAGGTCCTCTAATCTCCTCTCCATGATTCGCGACAGCTTCCCTATCAGCGAAGCACCGTGGTACAGCTTGTTGTGGACGACGCTCTCTCGATGTATATGCATCTCCTCTAGGCCTTCAGGTGTTAAAGCATACTTGCCGTCAACCTCTTTTGCTAAGCCTTTAATCACCGCTTCATGGAGTAAGCGTTGGGCTTCCTCGAGGCCTATCTCAAGTTCCTTAGCTACCTCTTCCGGCGAAGACGGCTTGACGCCTTTAAGCTCTAAGCTTCTTAAGGCCTCGAGCAGGCACTGGAGATTCTCCATACCTCCACCCTCTAAGTTAGGTTAACCTAACTTCTGTCAACCTAACCTTCAAGTTATTTAAAGTTAATTATTGAACTATGCACAAAAACTACGAAAAAGTTAACTCTGACCTTAAATTTCTATCCTAAAGAAGGGAAGCTCTTTGAGCAGCGAAGTCAAATTAACTAGGAGCCTCGAAGACTACCTAGAAGCCGTCTACATCCTCCAAGTGGAGAAAGGAGAAGCAAGGATGAAGGACCTTGCAGCTAGGCTCAACGTGAAGGCTTCCAGCGCAAACGAAGCTGTCGAAAAGCTGGCTGAGCGCAACCTTGTTAAGCATGAGCGTTACGGCACCATAACGTTAACCAAAGAAGGAGAAGATCTAGCTAAACGAATCTATAATAGACATAGAATCCTTTTGAAGTTCCTCCACGAAGTACTCGGCGTTGAACTGGATACTGCTGAGGAGGATAGCTGTGCGCTTGAACACTCTATAAGCGAGGAGACCCTCAATAAACTTGTCAAGTTCATTGAGCGCCTAGGCTAACGGGGAGGAAGGGACCCTCAGGTCGATGTCTAACCTCAAGATCGCCTCGCCGCAGCAGCCTCCCTGATTATAGGCTCAGCGCCTTTTTCATGAGAGACGTGAAAACGCAGGTACAGGTTAACGGCTTAAAAGCTATAACGCCAGTCTACTTAATGGTTGCTATGCGCAGCAAGGAGGTTAAGGAGGGTTTAGAGAGAGCTCCACATAGATCCCTGCTTAGAGCTCTCGGAGTAGGCAAGGATGATTTCAAGAAACCCTTCATAGCCGTGGTTAACAGTTACTCCGAGACAGTACCTGGACACTTACACCTCAGGAACCTTGCTGAAGCTGTAAAGCAGGGGGTTAGGGAAGCTAAAGGAGTGCCCTTTGAAGTGAACACGATAGCTATCTGTGACGGGATAGCCATGGGGCACGTAGGCATGAAGTACTCGCTTCCGTCACGCGACTTAATAGCTGACTCCGTGGAGCTTGTTGTGGAGGCTCACCGCTTTGATGGAATGGTACTGATCACCAATTGCGACAAGATAACCCCGGGCATGTTGATGGCTGCTGCGAGGCTCAACCTACCATCCATTGTGGTCACGGGGGGGCCCATGAGGTCAGGGATCTTTAAGGGCAGAAAGGTAGGTGTGGCCTCCGTCTTCGAAGCCGTGGGTGGAGTTAAGACAGGGGATGTCAGCCTCGAGGAGCTTGAGGAGCTTGAATCCTGTGCTTGTCCAGGGCCTGGATCGTGTAATGGAATGTTCACAGCTAACACCATGGCTTGTTTAACTGAAGCTTTAGGCATGTCACTTCCAGGCTGCGCTACTGCTCATGCTGATACCTCCAGGAAGCTTGAGCTTGCCCGTCTAAGCGGCATTAGGGCTGTGGAAATGGTCAGGGAGGGGCTTAGAGCCAAGGATATCATGACTGCAGAGGCTTTCCAGAACGCGGTTGCTGTTGACTTAGCGCTGGGAGGCTCCACGAACACAGCGCTTCACCTCCCAGCTATCGCTCATGAAGCAGGTGTTGACTTAAGCCTAGACTACTTCGACGAAGCAAGCAGGAAGGTGCCTCAGCTATGTACCATGGTTCCTGGAGGAACACATACCATGGAGGACCTCGACCTAGCCGGCGGCATACCAGCGCTGATGGCGGAGCTAGCTCCTCTCTTAAACCTGAACGTGTTGACGGTTACGGGAAAGACCCTGCGTGAAAACCTAGTTAATGTGACTGTGAAGGACCGGTCTGTAATAAGGTCTCTTAGCCAGCCGGTCTCCAAGACAGGTGGCATTGCTATACTTAAGGGGAGCCTCGCACCTAGAGGCTCCGTGCTTAAGACAGCCGCACTCTCCCAGGAAGCCTTCAAATTCAGGGGGGAGGCAAAAGTCTACGATTGCGAAGAGGATGCTGTTGAGGCCTTAATGAAAGGGATGATTAAGGAGGGGGACGCCGTCATTATAAGGTACGAGGGGCCTAAAGGAGGTCCAGGCATGAGAGAGATGCTTCAAGCCACCGCCATTCTAGCTGGGATGGGGCTAGCCGGCAAGGTAGCGTTGATAACTGATGGAAGGTTCTCCGGCGCCACTAGAGGGCTATGCATAGGACATGTATCACCTGAAGCAGCTGAGGGAGGTCCTATAGCGTTGGTAAAGGATGGGGACATAGTGGTCATCGACGTGGAGGCTAGGAAGATAGACCTAGAAATAAGCTCTGATGAACTTGAAGCTAGGAGAAAGACCTGGAAGCCTCGAACCCCAAAACTAGAAAGAAGCTACTTAGCGAGGTATGTTAAGCAGGCTTCATCAGCAAGTGAAGGAGCCATCCTTAAGTAGCAAAGCTAACCGCTGTACGGGGTTTCATCCACGTAGTCGAAGTAGGCTTCAAGCAGCTCAGTTGGGTGAGCGTCCCATGGATATTTAGCGACGAAAATGGTAAGCTCAGCCCTCCTAATTATGTATAGGTTGCCCTCATACATGTAGGGCTGTGGCTCGGGAAGATCCCAGCCTATCTCGTGGAAGACGGCGGAGACGTTTACAACAACAGTGTTCCACTCGCTCACATTAACAGGCACGAAGTAGAGCATTAAGCCTTCACCGATGTCGCTCTTGATAAGCCTTGGCTCTGAGGTTTCATTAGTGAAGAGTATCCATAGTCCTTGGTACGGAATTAAAGAGTAGTTGCTTACCCTTCTATGTTCGCCCCAGTCCCAAGAACCAAAGCCTACCTCTACGCCTACGACCCTTGAAGGCTTCGAGCTTAGAGGGGTACTGAACATAGGTTTAACTTTGATGGTTAAGACGCCGGGAAGCTCCACGGTCTGCCATAATCCACTCATGACCCACTCTCCTTCGTTGCGGGTCAGGTTAGCCACGAGGAGCTTAGCTGAGCCGTCGCTCTCCATTACAGCTGCAACCTCCTCCACACCATCCCTACAGCTCACGTAGCTCCAAGCGAAGGGCTGACTACATCCCTTCATCACGTCGTATATCCAGTAATAAAGGTTCGGGTTTCTAAGAGGGGTGAAAGAGGAAGGCTCAAAATAATGCAGCCTGCTCTTAGCCTTCAACGTATAGTTGTCAGCATCCAACACTAAAATTACGAAGGCACGGTTTGGGGGAAGGGCGTTTAACACGAAGGGGGATTTCAAAGTATAGAGAGCCTCCTCTCCAGGGCTTAGTTCTTGAGGACCTTCTACTATCTCCCATGCCTTATATCCACCAGGGGTGCCATCCACTATGAAGAAGACAGGCCTGAAGGGCGGACTATCCAGATTCCTAAGCTTAACGACGAGGTGGTCGAAGCGATTAAGCCTACTAGAGTCATAGGCGCCTACTATTTGAACCTCAACTTGTTGAGGAGGCCTACCCAATAAAGCAACAGCTGAGGACAGTATCACGATGACGGCAACTGTGATTATTATCAGGTTAAGTCGCCTTGGAGACACGTTCCTTCACCATCATTAAGGCAGCGTAGTATGCGATGGGAATGAAGAAGATAAAGTAATTTTGAAGGCTTCTCCAAGAGAAGAATAGGACGAAGGCAGGCACTATCCAAGCTAAATATTTTACCCTCTCGAAGTTCAGCCAGTACAGTACCAACAAAGTTAAGGCCGCGGCGACTGTAGCTACAGTAAAGAAGATCTTAGGTAGATATAGGTAGCCTTCATAGACCAGGGAGACGAGTCCATAACCCATGGGGGTTAAAGGCTCAACTACAGGAGTTAGGACGCCTCTTAGCCAGCTTTCGAAATCCCAGACGATGAAGGGTAAGTTAGGGAGAAGGAAGACTATTAATGCATAGACGCCGTAGAGAACCGTCTCCTTCAGACCTTTCCTCTTGAACAGCCATATGAGGAGGAAGGGTAAGATGAGCCATGGAATTTGTTTGACTGCCATGGCTAACCCCAGGAAAATAGCGCTAATAGACAGGTCCTTAGAAGAGGAAGGATTGAAGAACTTCATAGATAGCAGGAGAAAGAAAGCCCAGATAATGTCGTGGGTCCCCACATAGGAAAGTATAAGGAGCATAGGGTCCAGAAACATGATCAATATAGGCAGCAACCTATACTCGCTAGGGGTTTCGAAAGCTAAGAAGAGAGCTGTTAAAAGGAAGAAGAATACCATGACGCCTCCGACATCGTTGAAGCCGACCATGAAGGCGGGCACATAGATCAAGAAGCTGAGGGAAGGGTAACTGTAGGTTGTTATGGAAGCTCCTTCGAGGGTCTGTGTGAGCCAGCGGTAATCCATGGCGTACTTTATTAATGCTGGATGCATGGAGTGAGCATACGGGTTTTCCCCTGAAAGTAAGAGCTCTACAGCGTACCTAGTGAAGATGGTAGCGTCGGTGCCATAGTGAGGTGATCCCTGAGAAGATACGGCGAAGGATAGAACAAAGCTGATAGCCGCAGCGGCGGCAATGATGCGAGTAGTTTTAACGAGGCGTAGGTCAGTGAAGGCCTCAACCAGAAGTATGAAAGCTATTGCATATAGGAGAAGGGTGCTAAGGAGGCCTGGTAAGTTCTCAACGAGGTTAAACTCTAGATGTATCCAGAAAGCTGACCTGAAAAGTAGGGCTGCTACAATAACGTTGATAGCTTTCTTGCCGAGCTCTCCGAGAGGAGGTATGGGTGGGTTTCCCTTGTGTTTCATGTACATTAGCTCCTCCAGACGAACAGTTCACTGACAGAGTAGTTGGCTAAGAAGCCTAAGAAGATACCGATGAGGTTAGCTATCAGGTAGTGCATGCCTAGGAAGGCGACCAGCGAGAGCAGAACGACATAATTCACGAGAGCTCCTATAGCCACTGCTCCATGATATCTTAAACACTTCGACAGTATACCTCCTTCCTTACGATCCTTAAAAGTCCAGTAGTTATTGAGTATAAAGTTGCTGAGGACAGAGGTTTCAATAGCTAGGGCTCCGGCAACCTGTAGCGGGATAAAGTGTATTAGGAGGTGTAGGAGCCCCTCGTTAACTACGATCCCTGAAGCACCTACAGCCGCGAACTTGATCGGTCTATAACTGCTGAGCTCTAACAGGTATTTTATGTAGCTGTAAACCTCCTTGGTGTTGAGCTTGCTCTTCCCCTTCAACCTCGGCTTAAACATGTAAGGAAGCTCTGTCGCGGCGTTCCATTTCCCCTTAACTAAGATCTCTAAGAGCACCTTGAAGCCCTTAGGTTTAAGCTCTACTCCATCGATGACTCCTCTCTTAAACATGAAGAAGCCAGACATCGAGTCCTTGAACCCTCTAACTCGAGGTAACGCGAGCTTAGCTAGGGCTATAGCTACCCTTGACACAAGCCTTCTCCACAAACCCCAGCCTTCTATTCCCCCTCCTCTGATATACCTTGAAGCTACGACGATGTCGAAGCCCTCATTAATCTTATCCAGCATCTTAGGTAGCAGTTCAGGTGGATGCTGTAGGTCTGCATCCATAACCGCTAGCACGTTAGCTTTAGCCACCCTAGCCCCCTCGGTCACAGCTGAGCCTAAACCAAGCTTAGCTGGCCTTCTAATCACCTTCACGTTTCCATAACGTTCACTAGCCTTATACGCCACATCCGCTGTACCGTCAGGACTATTGTCGTCGACCACTATTAGCTCGAACCGCCTTCCTTTAAGAGAGCTTTCAACCCTCTCTAGGAGGGTGACGATGTTATCCCGTTCGTTGTAGGTGGGTACGATCACCGACAGTTCCAAGGAATCCTCCGACGCGCTTTGAGGTCCATGGCTCGCTTCCAAATCTTTTCACCCTGAGGCTCAACACTGCCTTGAGTTTCAGACAAGCACTACAAATAAAGTTTAACCTCAATTAACCTCTTTGAAGTGCTCTTAATCCTCAGCGGGCAGAATATGATAAGAGGTATACAAGCTGACCATGATCACAGCCTCGAGCGATGCTCCACAGTCAACAAGAGCTTTGACGAAATCACTATGGGAGGATTCGTTAGAGGGACCTTAGTGTTGTTAGCCGGTAACCCAGACACGAGGAATGGCATGTTTGCTACCAGAAATTTCTATGAAGGGCTTAGTTAAACCTTGAAAAAGCTGAGCCTAGAAACTTGACTAGGTACCCTAACCTGTCAACCGAGGT
>QMSI01000027.1 GCA_003649615.1 Thermoprotei archaeon
AGCCTCTTATTACACTAGCTTCTCCACCTCTAAGTCTAATACCACTTGAAAAGCTCTAGGCCCCACTTCTCTAACCACCCTGCTCGATGATATCTTGAAACCAACCTTTAAATCCCTGAGCCTACGGGCGACCTTCAACTCAACCTTACTGAGAGCATCCCTCTTTGTTTTCGCTTCCTCCACGTCATAGTAATGGATAAAGCCTCTCCTCTTAAGGGCCTGGACAGCTGCGTCCAGGTAATCATAGGCCCTGAGGGGTAGAGGCATGAGGACTCTATCCATCCTCCCCTTTAGGCTTGAAAGGGCAATGAACCTTGAGTCTCCGAGCAGTACGTGGACCTTGCCGTGAACCTTGTTCAACTTAACGTTTAGATGCATGTACTTCGCTGCGTCAGGGTTTATATCGACAGAGTACACGGTAGCTCCTCTATGCTTAGCTATCATCACCGAGAAGCAACCTACCCCCGCGAACATGTTGAACACTTCTTCCTCCTCCTCGACGAGGCCAGCCACCCTCATCCTCTCATAGGAGAGCCTAGGTGAAAAGTATACTTTGGCTAGGTCTACCTTAAACCTGCATCCATGTTCACTATATATCGTGGTTGTCCTACGCTCACCTGCAAGCCATTCTACTCCTCTAACCCTATAGTCGCCTAGATGAGGAGATGTTTGCCTAAGCACAACCTTAACGTTAGGAAGCTCTTCTAGGAGAGCCTCAGCTAATCTAAACCTGCCATCCATCAACTTGGGGGGGACCTTGATCACCGCTACATCGCCTACTACGTCGAAGCTCTTAACCACCTCCCCAGCTAAGCTTGAAGGGTAAGCTTTCATAGCCGCCCTAACCATAGGGTTGCTGCGTCGACCCATGAAAACCGCCGATCAGGTCTAAGTTTATCTACACCGACGCGTAATGAGACGTCCAGGGTAATATGCTTGGTGCAAGGAGTAAGGCTTTACTATGAAGGTGGATACGTCGAGTCGTTTAAGCTTAAAGAGAAGGAAGTTAAGTGGTTAATACCCAATAAAGGAGTAGCAGGGCAGAGCGTTGAGAACCTATTTAGAAAAGCACTAAGCGCCCCCTTAAGGTCTCCACCTCTTAGTAAGGAGCGTGTTGAAAGAGCCGCCATAATAATACCTGACCATACCAGGCCCCCAAGCCCTTTCCTACCTCTCCTACTGGAAAGCTTAGAAAAGTTGACGAGAGACGTGGTTGTAGTGGTGGCCGGAGGCACTCATCCTCCTCCTACCTTAAGTCAGCTTCAAAAGTCTACTGGAAACCTACTTGAGCAAGGTTGGTCTAGGTTTAGACATTCGTGGGCTAAGGCCCACCCTTCCAAGTTTAAATTGATAGGTTATACTCTTCGAGGAACACCCGTTGAAGTAAATAAAGAGCTGTTGGACGTAGACCTCATCGTATCCACGCTCTGCGTAAGGCCTCATTACTTTGCAGGCTGGGAGGGAGGAGCTAAGGCTATTTTACCTGGATGCTGCAGCTTAGCCTCCATCCGGCGTAATCATTCCTATGCTGTGGGCAACCCTATGGCTAGAGAGCTGCTAATCGATGGAAACCCTGTAAGGGAAGACATGAATGAGGCTGGGAAAATGTTAGGTGATAAGATAAAGTATAGGTCGCTGGACTTCGTGATCGATCCTGAAGGAAGACTCATAGAAGCCTTCTACGGGGAGCCTTGTCAAACACATAGAGCAGCTGCTACTAGAAGCCGAGAGGTCTACGTAGTAGAGAGCGAGCCAGCCAGCTTAGTGCTTACGGTGGCTGAAGGACCATTAGGTAGGACGCTCTTCCAAGCGTTAAAGGCTTACCACCACGCCTGCAACGTAGCTTACATGGGAAAAAGTAAAGCAAAGGTAATACTGATCGCCTCACTCAAGGAGGGGATAGGGAACGAGGAGTTCACTAAAGAATACCTACGCTACGTTGGCGTCGAACCGGGAGAAGTGCTGAGAGACCTAAAGAGGAGGATGGAGGCAGGAGAGTTCAACGAAGTGTTTCAGAAGATAGCCAGGATGGCGATGGATAGTCGACACACCGAGCTCTCAGTAGTAGCGCCTGAAGCCCCCGCTGAGGTTGAAGCCTTCCTACATAAAGCAGAAATAGAGTTTGCTAGAAACCTCGACGAGATCTTAGAGCAGCGGAAAGAGAAGACAGTTATCGTACCTTATGGAGCCTCCACGGTACCCATCTCGCCAGGCAGCTCTACAAATACCTTTAGTAGATCTACGTAGCCATGTTGCTTAAGGGCCTCCTCTAGGGGGCCTAACAACTCTACCTGGCGTTCAGTGGGCTTTGAACCTATAATGGTAGCCTTATCAGGGCCTTCAACCACTATGGATGAAGGCCCCTCTGACAAGTAAGCTGGGTTATGTTGGTCTATCAACACCACTAGCAGCCCTCCATCGTCCTTTACGAGGCAAGTCTTCCAGCCATACTCCACGTACATCCCTGAATCCTTCAATACAGGCTCCAAGATGGGCCTTATCTTAGAAGGAGAAGACGCGACAAATTCCCGCAGCCGCTCACAAGTGGAAGCACATTCTTCAAGTTCGCCGTCACAGTCATACTCGTCACATACAAGCTTAAGCGCCTCCTCCAAGCCCAGCTCAAGAGCTAGGCCTAGGAACTCTATGGAAAACCTCATGCCGCATTTATGTCTGAAAAAACCTTCTTCAACCTCCAAATCTATTAACGGTTCACCGCAAAATATACACTTAGTACTGCTTAGCTTCTCTAAACACTCTTCGCAAAGATCCTCCTCCACTTCCTTACCACAAAGTTTACAGCCAACCATGTAACTCGTTAATCGAGCACACCTCGCACATTTAACCTTAACCCTTCGACGACCAGAGAGAAACCTTGATTTAAGCCCTAGTTAGTTAAGCATTCGTGCCAGCGCTGACAGCCTACAAGGTTAGGTTGGAGCTTGAAGGCCTAGGAGACGCCGAGGCAGAGCTTATCAGGATATATGCACCTAGAACCGTAGAAGCTCTAGCTAAGTCCATGCCTGTAAGGAGTCGGGTTTACCCAGGACAAGGATACGTTTACTTTCAAGTACCTTTATCCATGGGGGTGGAGAAGCCTAGAAGAGAGATGGAGGAGGGGTCGCTGGCTTATTGGCCTCAGGCTAAAGCAGTCTGCGTATTTTATAAGAAGATGAAGTTTAACTACGACCTCAGTTTGCTCGGTAAAATAACAGGTAACCTAGAGCTGCTCGTTAAAGTTAAGGCAGGCACACCTATCTTAGCGGAGGTCGTAGCTAGCCTATAGCTATAAAAGCTAAGCTAGGTCTATGAACACGGGCTTCTCCTTCAAGTTGATGATGGGCACTGTGAGCCACCCAGGCCTAGTCCCGTTTGAGATCTGAATGGTTTCCTTAGGCTCTTCAGCCTTAACCAAGATGTATCTCCCATCCAGCTCAGAGTCGCTTTCATAGTAGTAGAACAGCGGTATACCGTAGAGGTCGTAGTAGTCGTGGTAAACCGCAAAGACCCCATAGATGTGTTTGCCGCCATCCTGAAAGTGGATGACGTAAACCGGCTGGCCTAGCGCCACCATGCTAGCGGCGAACCTAGCTAGGTCGTTTAGCGAAGCTACCTTCAAGGACTCTATGCCTTTAAGCCTCTCGACTTTCATGTAAATCACTCCTTGACAGCCTCAAGCCTTGGATGTAGGCTATAAGGATTTCCCTTACCTTTTCACCTTGGAAACCACGTAGTCTATGATTACATCGGCTATCTTGACCTTCGTGACGCTCTGAAGCCCTCTCCACCCAGGTTGGCTGTTAATCTCAGTAACGTAGTAGCCATCTTTACCCTCTAAGATATCTACTCCCGCAATCTCGCATCCCATGAGGCTTGTCGCTCTAACTGCCAAGTCCTCTAAGCTTCTATCAAGTTTAAGAGGGATGGGGCGGGCGCCTTGAGACACATTAGTCTTCCAGCCTGTAGCCTCCCTATACATCGAGGCCACGACGCGGTCGCCGACAACGAAGGCTCTTATATCCCTGGTGCCATGAGGGATGAACTCCTGTAGGTATATGACGTGGTGCACAAAAGCTAGGGTCCTAAAAACCCTTGATGCCACCTCGTAGTCCATCAACCTAGTCACACCTATCCCCCGTGAGCCGAAGAGAGGCTTACACACCACGTCGCCTCCAAGCTCCCTAAAAGCCTCTAGAGCCTCCTCCACGCTTTCCGTAACCACAGTCCTAGGAACCTTGACTCCACACTCCTCTAAGTAAGAGAGAGTGTAATATTTGTCGATACACCGCTCAATAGCTGAAGGATGGTTTATCACCGTTAAACCAGCTCTGCTAAGGCTATGTAGTAAATCTATCCTTAAGAGACACTCGTCAAGCGAGCCTGGACCTATAGGCCTAACAATCAAGGCGTCGAGCTCCTCGAGATTAATTGAGCCGCTCCCCACCTTACGCTTGAAGCCCACCCAGGCCGAGAGTTGCTGAAACCTTAACGGAACAGGCTCTATGCCCCTCTTCGTCATAGCCTCTGAGAGTTGCTGTGAACACCAGGCATCGACGTTTCGTGTTAATAAGCCGATCCTCATGTCACTCATCTAAGCCCTCCTCCAAGCAGGCCTTATATTTTCTTAACCCCCAGCTTCCTAAGAAAACAGCTCAGGTAAGACAACAATGTTTATCAACGCCTTCTTAGTACTTGATCTCTGCTACGCCCGACAGCAGTAGAAACTTTGTTTAACTTTCTCAGGGTACTATTCTCATCAAGCCTTCAAACGTAAGTTCAAAAACAATCTCTCGGTCCTTGCTGAGCTAAGTTATGGCTAGTTCTAGCAGCTCCTAACTTAATCAAAACCGGTTAAGGAGCTTCTTCAACTATCAGCTTATCTTCATGTTCCAGCAACCTCAGCTCACTGTTCGATGAAAGGACCTTCTCTACTCCATGCCTCTTTAACTTAAGGGTGTAACGTGAAGGGTTGTGCAGCTCGCCCGTAGTGGTCCATAGGATCCGCTCTATCATATCGTTGACGTCTTCAAAGGCGGGGAAAACCTCAAGCAGTACTTGTACCTCAGGGATGAGGGTTGTCCAGGTTTTAACCTGAATCATCCTGTCATCTACTCTTAGCTCACCTCGGTATCCGCTTCTTACTATGGCGTCCTTGACCGCCTCCCTAGCCATGTAGCCTGCTTTGTGAAGTATAGTATCGCCTATCTCGGGGTCCACTTGCATGCTGCCGGTGCATGGATAAGCATGGTGAGCCTTAGATACGGCCTCTTCAATCTCTACGATCCTCTTATTTAGGATCTGTCTGGATATAAACCACGTAGCTCCACAAGGAGCGCTTCTCACCACCGTAGCTCTCTTAACGACACCGCCGTCGATGTCCACCTCCAGGATAGGCCTCCCGACCCTATACCTCTCTATAAAGGCGTCGAGGTATCTTTTACCTGAAAGAGTGAAGGAGCAGAAGGGCTTAGGGAAAGCCGCTTCAACCCCAATCTCCTCAAACCTCTCAGTTAGCTGCCTCCTAAGCCCTGGAGGACACCAGTCTTTACACTCTATCGGGACTATGACCGCCTTTATGGTGGAGGACGACACCATGTCAGGGATGGTCGAGAGAATATCGGGATGGACACCTATAACCAGTAATATATCAAGTTCGGGTAGCTCGCGCGGCAAGTACTGTGAAGGGTCATCTATGAACGTGGGTAGGTCCTTAGGGACCTCGTGGAGCCAGTAAATATCAGAGGCGTAGGAGCCATAGCTCGCCCTGCAGTGCTCACAGGTCACGTCACAGGCTCTACAGAAAATCGAGTAGTTTATCAGGTTTCCCATAACCCTCTCGCCGAACTCATCGGAGTAGAGGAAGCCGAGCTTCAACCAAGCAACCTCCTAAAGCTTTTGCCGCGGCACGCTCATGCTTTAGACGTCGCCGTTGTTCAACACCCTAATATACCATTAGCTCTTATACAACCTGTTTTAGCTGATAATTAAGGATTACACATCTAAGTTTAGCTTTGAAACCATGTCCAGAAGGCTAATTAGAGGTAGAGCCTAAAGTATCTAGAGGAAAGTTGAGTAGAAATAAGGATGAGAAACTGCGAAGACGCTTAATGTTGAAAGACCAGTTATCGAGAGAGCCTAAGTCTAAGAGACGAGCTAGATGTTCAAGGTCTCCACCTAAGCTAAACGTGTACTTACGTGCAGATAAATCGAAGCGTTAAGGGACCGTTAAGAGGCTAAGTGAGGAAAAGGTTAGATCGTAGCGTCCTATCTTTTTAGTCGATGGAGAGCACTCGCTGTGCACACCAGTTGTAATAAGGTTTCACCTTGCGAGGTGCCTTGGAGCTAGTAGACCGGTTAGGGCTTCATAAGGCTTCATCGCTCGCTCCGTGATAAACACCATGGCCAAAGTTTACGTGGAAGAGGGCTTGATCCAAACGACCAAGAGGAGGCGAAGTGTAGGCTTAAAGCGCTAGCTAGGTCCACAGCCCAATGAAAAGTTATTAGTTCTATCATAGTTAGGGGTAGGGGGTGGATTAAATGGCCGGGTTGAGCGTCAATAAGTTGACCATGAAGTACGTCAGTGAGCTCTTAGACCATCCCGAGGAGTACAGAGTTAAAGTGGAAAAATTACCCTGCGGAGCCACAGTAATAGACACCGGGCTTGAAGCACCTGGCGGCTACTTAGCTGGCATCAAGCTAGCTGAAGTCTGCTTAGGAGGATTAGCTCAGTGCTGGATGACCTACCAGACTTATGGAGATACAGAGATACCTAGCATCGTAGTAGCTACTGATCATCCAGCAATATCGTTACTTGGCTGCCAGCTCGCGGGGTGGATGGTTAAAGTAGGGGACTTCTTCGCTCCTTCCTCTGGACCAGCTAGAGCTTTAGCTCTTAAGCCAAAGAAAGTGTTCGAGAAGATAGGCTATAAGGATGATTATAGCGAAGCCGCTATAGTCATGGAAACCACCAAGAAACCTACCGACGAAGTTGCAAGGAAGGTGGCTGAAGACTGTAAAGTCGAGCCCAAGAGCCTTTACATGCTGTTAACCACCACATCCTCCATGGCTGGCTCCGTCCAGGTCTCAGGCAGAGTTGTGGAGACAGGGCTCTATAGGCTAGAGTTTCTAGGCCTAGAACCCGCTAAAGTGGAGTATGCTAGCGGCTCTGCCCCAATTATGCCTCCACACCCGGACGTAGGTATCTCCACCGCTAAGGAAGAGGATGCGTTGCTATATGGCGGTGTCGCGAGCTACGTAATAGATGAAGAGGATGCTAAACTACAGGAGTTCATAAGTAAAGCCCCTGCCACTGCCTGGGCCGACTACGGGAAGCTCTCTTATGAAGCATTGAAGGCAGTGAACTTCGACTGGTCTAAGCTTGATTCATCGTTCTTCACGATAGGTAAGCTAGCCTTAACCAGTAAGAAGACGGGGAAGACCTTCATAGGCGGTAAAGTGAATCCAGAAGCCCTCAAAAGATCCCTTGAGCTTTAAACATCCTTATTTTTCATGTACTCGAGCTGTGACTTCTTCATAGGCTCTACGTTTAAGCTCAAGACCGCCTAGCTTGGCTAATATTTTATCGAGCAGCTCTAAGAGCTCTCGACAAGGTAGCCCTAAAACCTCTAGCCCAGCTTCCTTAAACATGGCTAAGACTGTGGAGGGCTCCTCGCCCCCTCCGTAAACCTCTAAGTTAAAGCACTCATATCTCTTAAGGCCTGACGTGAAACGGTAGTTGTTAAGCTCATAGCCTAGGACCTTCCACCCCATCGACTTAAAATGTATAGGGTGAACATGTCTTAGGTTAGGAGGCTGAATAAGAGGCTCGTAGGTAACGTTGGAAAAACCTCCTTTATACTTCGGTTCCACAACGTACTCAAAGGTAGACCCTGATTTATCCATCAAGAGCGCTTTATAGTAAGGTCTACGACCCTCCATGTCCCCTCTAAAGTTCACCACCATCGAGGTGGGCACGGTCCTCGACGAGATCAGCCTCTCCTCTACGCAAAGCGAGTGAAGGAGGTCAGGTTCAGCCTCTAACGAGGCCTTTACCTCTAAGAATATCGTGTACTTGGGCTTTGACGTCGAGCCATAGTTCTTGACCTCAGCCTGGACCTTCTCAAGTTTCACTTCCTTCACACCCATGCAGAATCCAACCAGGATCCTTATAAGGACGGAGTATATCGCGGCTTAATGAGCTAATGGAAAGTGAAAAGAAGGTTTAAACCTCTTCGTCAGCGACGGAGGTCAAGAAAGTCTCTAGAGGCTTAAGGTGCGGGTTGCTTGGAATAGAGACGAATAGCCTGCCACCGCACTTAATGTCAGCCAGCACGTCTCCTATGAAGACGTAGAAAGGTCCTGCTAGCTTTTCAGGGCCAGTTTTAATGGTCTCACGTACGTCGTCTATGTAGAAGCTAGGCAAGACGGAAGGCACTTTCCCTACAATGACTACCCTCCCTCCAGCCATCCTCGCACCAGGCTTTCCTTCACAATCTCCCTTGATTCCTATGTTTCCTCCCCTCATATCTACGCCTGGAAGCGGACCTACATTGCCATCCACTATAATGGAGCCGCCGCTCATACCTTTACCTACTTCAGCCCCTGCATTACCGTGAATTATTATCGTGCCTTTCTTCATACCCTTCCCTGGAAGCTCTCCTCTAAGCGCGCCTCCAACACAGTCTCCTGCATTGCCGAACACTACGATCTCGCCGCCCTTCATCTTACCACCCAACCATAGACCCACATTACCGTGAACCTCTATACTGCCTCCTTTCATCTTGAAGCCTAAGTAGTGCCCTACGTCGCCCTTGATGACTATCTTGCCAGCCGTCATGCCTTCACCTATTCTCTTGACCTTTGAAAGGTCCCCTTCAATAGTTATCATAGTGTCCAACGCTGCTGAGCCAGGAGAACCCTCTATTTCAAAAAGGTCTCCTAATGTTCTACGCGTGTTTCCTTCATATACTGGTAGCTTAGCTATATCGTCGAGGCTCTTACCTGCAAAGGTATCAGGCTTGATGCACTCTGCCTCAATGGGCACAGTGAAAGCAACCTTGGGGCGCAGTTTAACTTCCTTATACTCTATCTTTACCTCAGCTTCCTCCTTCTTTTTCTTCTTCTCGGCCATTCAAGCCACCTCCTTAAGACCCAATAGGTATGGGCACCGCCGACCTTAATTCATGGTCGGCGATGACGTAGTTACTTAAACTCATGGAGTACCAAGCCTTGAATTTAGGCTCAACCTCGCTTAGCATGGTCTTAAACAGGTCTTCTTCCACCCTAGGCTTCACGTAGAACGTAGAGCCATAGAGATGCTTCACCACCTCGCCCTCCTTAACGACTACTTCGCCTCCCTTAATCGTACAGTAAGCACGCTTAAGCGCTTTAACTACTTTCTCAGGTTCCTTGGAGGGATCAACGTCTAAGGGATTAAGGTCATAGATAGATACGTCCGCATCAGCCCCCACACCTAAATGCCCCTTGTTTTTGAAACCTAGTATCTTTGCTTGAGCAGCTCTTGTAGCGATGGCTATTTCATAGAAATCGTACTCGCGCTCAATGGTGGGCAAAATAGCCTTCTTCGCAGCTCTACGATTAATCTTACTAAGCACAGCCTCTCTAGCCTTCTTACTCATGAGCCACGACAGCATCTCAGGGTAACGTGTGAAGGGGCCAGCGTTAGGATGATCAGTCGTCGGAAACACCCTCCACGGATCCTTAACTAGGAGAGCCACCTCTAGACCTATACACCACTGTATAGCGTTGACGTAGTTGCTCTTCTTATACCGATACGGTACAATGCCGGCGGCAGCTTCGCATTCAACTTCACTTCCAGCCCATTTTCCAGGAGCCATGTGATACAGCGCAAACTCGAAAGGAGCATCCGCCGTCATGGTCGTGGCGTCCCCAAAAACTACTTGGCCTAAATCAAGTGACACATGCTTATGTGCGTTAACATAGTCAGCTATCTCATCAGCCCCAGTGTCTAAGTTAGCCCAGCCAGTGCCAGCATAACCAGTGAACTGGACATGGGTTATATGGATGATGGGCCTTTCCTGACCAGTATAGAGGTCGGAGACAGCGTCCATGGTTTTAATGGTAACTTCATAGTTTCCTGGAAAGCCTAGTCTATTGCAATGTACGTGGATAGGGTGGGGAAGCTTCAACATCTCATTAGCTTTACAGAGGCCACGCACAATCTCCCTAGGCGTTATGGTTCGTCCCATAATGAGGTCATCTAGGTTTAGCCCATAACCCTTACCCCAGGCCCAAGCTTCAGCTACTCCTGGATCTACTATCTTAATGGCCCAGCCCTTCACGGCGTCCATAATCCAAGCGATGAAAGCGGCCAGCTTCTCGTATTCTTTGCTCTCTATGTAGTCAAGTACGAAGAGGTTGGAGTCAAAGAGAGGGAAGCATGCCTTATCTAGGATAGGTATGTCGTCAAGCTCCTCATGAGTGTGACGAGTCTCCATAGGAGGAGTTGCTGGTTCTACCACCGTCGTCCAGCCCATGCGGGCATATTTATATCCTATAATATTCGTTGAAGGAGTGGTCTTGCCTGTCCCCGACCTTCTAGCTCCGAGAACAACCTTCATGAAAACCCGGTAATGATCCTCAGGGCGCATGACCCTACCTGCGTTAACTTTAGGCCCAGCGATGTGTGAGTGTAGGTCAACTCCACCAGCCATGACAAGTTTGTTGCTAGCATCAATAACCTCGGCCTTCTTAGGATCTACCTCGGTGTCAGGAACTATCTTACCATCCTTGATAGCGATATCCATTTTCTCTCCCTTGACGTTATTCATAGGATCATAGATAATACCGTTCTTAATCAGTAGCTGCACCTCAAACCCCTCCTTCAACACTTGGGGAAGGATAAGTAGGTAGGCTTAATAAGCCTTCATTAACCTCGTAAAAAAGCTACTGTCAGTCATAGACAGCGGTTGGACTTTGTCCAGTGGAGCTTAAAGCAACATCCTTACCGCTTGGTTAGCGAGGGAAAGGTCATCAAGTGATGAATATCCAAGAATAAGAAAAAATCGTCTGAAGATGTTCCTTGAAATTGATATAGTTGTTTAAAAATTGTATGATTTAATGGAGAACCCCAGGGAATACATGGGTAATACCAAGAGAATACCGATTCTTTTTTGTTCTCCGCTGTTCAAAGATTTTTATACGAATGTTTACCAGTAGTACACGTGTCCAGAATGGATGAGCTCGACAAACTACTGCTTGAAGCTATCGATGAAGCGCTCTACATGTTTGGAATTAGCGTGAGAGATGTCACTTACTATTACTGTGAGGCTAGGTATGGTGCTAGGAAGGACGATATACCTTGCAGGCTCGATGACTTCTTGAACTGTCTCAACGAGATCTACGGGTTAGCAGCTAAGATCATTGAAGCACAGATCGTAAAGCTCCTTGAATCAAGGGTAGGGATTAGAGTTGAGGAGGGGGACCTATTAAGCTACGTGGAGAAGTTGCGTAGTTTCTTCATAAATACTCAGATTTTAAGCGTTAGAGCCTAAACTATAATAAAGAATTTTAGGAGGAGGCTTTAAGCTTAAGCTCCTTAACCTTCTCCACAAGCTTCTCCAGCACTTCTTCGTCACTCATCAACCCTGGAGGATGCTCCACTAGTTTCTTTGCTCTTAAAGGCACCTTATCCATCCTATAGATTGTCCCTTCATGCTCTATCCCCACGTATGTGGTTGGGATAAAGACGTCGGCCATGGCAGCCGTAGGGCTCCATCTAGGATCTATAACCACTGTTGGTATCTTTGCTAAGTGTTCCACAGCCTTCCTAGGGAAATGCGAGGCTGGGTCAGAGGCTACAATTAATGCGGCATCGGCTTCTCCTCTCAACAAGACATCAGTGCTTGAAGTCACACCAGGATTTGACCTTGGAAAACCTCTACTAAAGTCGATAGCGTATGGATAGCCTGTCAGCCAGGCCATGACAGCGTTAGTGCCAGTCACGTTGAAGTGCCCTCTCATAGCAAGCAAGACAAACTTGGTCCACTCGTTTAGGTCTTGAACCAGCTTTATGGCCTCCTCTACGTTCCTACCTTTCCCCAGGGTCATGGTTAGGCCCATGCCAAAGAACAGCACACCGAACTTCGCCGACATCATCATGTCAGCCATCTTCAAGATCACATCTCTAGGAACGCCCGCGACCTCCTCAACCTCTATGGTGTGGCCCTTGACGGCCATGCGCAAAGCAGTTATAAGCTCGTAATCCATGCCAGGCTCTACTTTAACGAAGAGGTCAGCAAGCTTGGAGGTAGCGGTAGGTCTAACGTCTACTACAACTATCTTCCTGCCTTTCCTACCCTCTACAAATTGCCCTTTAGCCATAGCAGAGTACCTGATGGTATGCCTAGGATGAGCATAGAGCGGGTTGCAGCCCCAGTACACTATGAGGTCAGCTCGATTCTTGATTTGACCTAACGTAGCGGTGACAACGCCTACCTGCTGAGTACCTAGGATGGTAGGTCCATGGCATACGACAGCAGTGTTATCCACCACTCCTCCAACTAACTCAGCTAACTCTACTCCTAGCCTCATAGCTTCGTTGGAAGTGGAGCTCCACCCATAGAGTACAGGGTACTTGGCTGAGGCCAAGATCTTAGCGGCTGCCTCTATGGCCTCCTCATAGCTAGCCTCAACGAACTTACCATTCTTCCTAATAAGAGGTTTATACACTCGCTCCTTCGAGTAGTTCATGAACTTAGAGGTCCCTATAGCACATGTTCCTTTAACCGAGGCGATAGTGCCATTCTTAACCGTGACCTGTATATCATCGCATATGCAGCCACAGAACACGCAAACTGCATCGTTAACGACGTATTCACCTCCAGAAGGATCGCTTCCACCTTCACTAAGCTTAACCTCAAAGGCCTTAGGTGAAAGGCCTTCAAAGAGCTCACTCAACGTCTTAACGGATTCTTGAGTAGGCGTTACCTCAGCCTTAATGCCTTTTAACGTGGGCATACCCGAGCCATAGGTATTAGGATCAACTACGGCGTTAGCCCAAGGACCCATGGGCATGAAAGCTATACCAGGGTGAGAAGAACCCGCTGCCACTGCCTTAACTACTACCTCTCCAAAAGCTGTTTTGACCTTAACGTTAGCTCCAGCTTGGATCCCTAGCTTATTTAAGTCGCCAGGGTCCAGCTCTATGAGAGCACATTTCGATAAGTACCCTTCAAGGAACTTTCCCTCCTCTAACATCCTCCCCTGATCCAAGGTTCTACCTGTGACAAGGGTGACTTCTATAGCGCTCATAGTTGTCCCTCCTAACCCCCTTCTACGGGGAGAGAATTCCGTATTTAACCTTTAAACTTCGTGTTGGTTATAATACAAAGTGCTAGAAACTACTACAGGCTATCTAGGTAAAGTTGTCCACTTCATTACCTCAAAAATCACAAAGTATTCGAGATAACGTTCTATTAAAAAGGTTAGTATAAGATGAAGCGCGGAGAGCTTTCACCGTGGGCATGCCAGCTAGGTGAGGGTACTAGGCGGCTGAGGGTGTGGCTCCTCGTAGTGTATGGTTAGGTTCCATGTGAAGGTGGGTGGCTGTGATAAGGTATCTGTTTGCCCGTGTTTCTCCTCCGCTGCTTGGCGTTATGGCTTCCCAAGAAGGTTTACCTGCGGAGAAGAAGTATATGCCTGCGGCGGCGAGGATGATTATTAAGGCTGCTCCAACCGACCCAAAACCTTCACGCTTCATCCCCACCACCTTCATTTTAGCGTAGAGCTTCAAACCTCACTTGGCTTCGACGAGGTTACCACGCTGAGTTTAAGCTCAACCAAGTGAAGAGCGAAGCTTAGCTGACCTAAACCCTCACCTTCAGCTCGCTTTTCTTAAACCTGTTGATCGAGCTCGAGGATTTTCCTCACCGCCTCGTCGAGCTTAGCCTTCCCCTCGTTGCTTAGCTGTTACATAGGTTATGAGAAGAGCCTTTAAGGGTTAACCATTCATGAACTCTTTACGAGCCTCTCCATGATGTACTCAGCGTTAGTTCTTATAGTTCAATAGAGATGTAATGGAGGGAAAGCTTATATTCTGGATCTATTTGGATGTCAACCCGAAGTCCTTTGTGAAAACCTCGAACCCCAAAACTTGGTGTAACTTTATGGATAAACTTGTTGATATCTCTCATTTTAGGCATGTTTTTGAGAGGCCAACTATATCGCTTAACCCTGATATGCC
>QMSI01000028.1 GCA_003649615.1 Thermoprotei archaeon
ATCGGGGATTAGCCCCAGTTTCCCGGGGTTATCCCCGTCCTAAGGGTAAGTTAGCCACGTGTTACTCAGCCGTGCGCCACGCCTCCACCCTGGCCTGGAGGCGTTCGGCTCGCATGGCTTAGTCTCACCCCGATAGCGGTCGGGTCCGGCAGGATCAACCGGAGTAGGCCGCAAAACCTACGGCGGAGGATGCCCACTATTCGTGGCTCGTCGATAGGCCCACATTAGACCCAAGGCACCCTGAGCCACCGCGGCCCAGGTTTTCCTTGGATCCTCATAGTTTTTGCCACGGCTTGGAGAGTCTAGTTATCATCCAGAGAGCGACTAGGCTCTCAGTCTAACTAGTACCGCCGGCCGTGGCACTAGTAGAGGCTACTTAGGAGGGATATATTTATTGCGCTAAAGAACTGAGAGAGACCTCTCTTAACCTTCACCCTGAATTTTTTAAACAAACTAGTTAATGGTAAGGCGGATGCGAATGAAGGGTTCTTCAAACCTGTAGCCAAGACAGTTAAGGTTTAAGGCATACCTCTGCTATATTGAGGGTGGCTGGAGGGGCCGGGCGGCTGTCGGTGAGCCTGGAGCCATCAGGCTCGCTGAGGAAGCTCCCCCATCCAGGGCCAGCGCGGCGCCGTAAGGCGCCACCTCGAGAGGGGTGCGGAGAGCACAGCAACGACACGTCTACCGGTGGGGTGGCGTTGATGGGGCGTGGACCCCTTGAGGACCCCGGTAGGACCGTTGAAACGGGCTCTCCGCGCGCGGATAAAGACGAGCCGTGGTGAGGATGGCCCTCGAGCGGCTCAAGGTCGCTTAGCCGAATGCCGCCTAAACAGAAGGGGGGCTACGAGCCCCTCCAGCCTTAAGAGCCAAGTACGTCTCTCTAAGTGGAGAAAGGAGCGTTGATGGGTAGGGAGCTAACAGTCCACGTAGGCTTCGACGACACCGACTCGGCTAGGGGTGGTTGCACCACCTACTTAGCAAGCCTAGCTGCGGAGCGTTTAGTTGAGCTTGGAGCCAGGTTTCTAGACTATCCTAACCTCGTGAGGCTTAATCCAAACGTGCCGTGGAAGACTAGGGGCAACGGAGCACTCTGCTTGAGGTTTAAGCTCGAGGATGATAGGCTGGGCGAGGCGGTGGAGGTTTTAGTGAAGCTTCTAGAGAAGGAAGCTGTTCTCGAAGACCCCTACACCAACCCGGCGTTAGCGGTCCTCGTAGGCTGGCCCAGTGTAGAGCTAAGGAGGCTGGCGATGAAGGCTGTAACGGGCATAGTGAAGGTGGAGGAGGCCTTAAAAGTGGCTGAGGAGGAGGGCGTAGAGCTACACTGTTTAAAGGAGGCTAGAGGAGTAGTCGGCGCCCTAGCCGCTCTGGGAGAGACCCTCGAGGGAGACCATACCTATGAGCTCATCGCCTATAGGGCTCCTCAAAGCCTAGGAAGCCCCAGGAAGGTTGACGCCAGCTCCGTAGTCGAGATGGATAGGTTAACTAGGCCTCTAACCTTCAACAACCTCGACTTCGAAGCCTTCCGGGTGCTCATAACCCCTCATGGACCAGACCCCGTCCTCTACGGCGTCCGGGGCGAGACTGCTGAAGCCGTGCGCCACGCCTCCACCCTTATCAAAGTAGAGGAGCCTGTAGAGCGATGGACTATCTTTAGAACCAATCAAGGGACCGACGCGCACCTCAAGCCAGCAACGGTAGCTGACGCGCACGAACACCTCCCCGTAGCCATTAAAGGCACCGTAGCCTCTAAGCCTAGAACCATACCCGGAGGCCACGTGGTCTTCACGCTGAGCGATGGTACAGGGAACATCGACTGCGCTGCCTATGAGCCGACCGGTAGCTTTAGGAAAATAGTGTTAGCCCTTCAGCCGGGAGACGAGGTCGTCGTCTACGGAGGGGTGAGGCCGCCAGGCCCCAGCAACCCTAAAACCATAAACCTCGAGAAGCTCCTAATAGTCAAGTTGACCTCGCTGCGCATAGCCATCAACCCCACCTGTAAGCGCTGCGGAGCCAAGTTGGAGTCCATGGGTAAAGGTAAGGGCTACCGATGCCGCAAGTGCGGCGAACAATACCCACACGCCAAGAAAACCTGGATCACCAAGCCGAGGAAGCTCGTGGAAACATTATACATACCGCCTCCTCGAGCCCATCGACACCTAACCAAACCGTACTCCAGGTATGGACGCGAAAAAACTGGGGGACCCCTTCCACTAGCTCCGCTAAGCCCTAGCCAGTTCCTCTGGGTGAACCCATCCTTCAAGAAAGCGCCATGAAGCGAAAGACTTATCCGTGCCTTCATTGATACCCCAAATCAGCGGGGTGGGGAAGTCAGGTTATCCCGCGGGGCTCATAACCCCGAGATCGGTGGTTCAAATCCACCCCCCGCTATAAACGTTGAGCAATGTACATGGGCGGTAAAACCACGCCCATTAGCCCCGCCCCGCCAACCAACCACTCCCTTATCTATTAGAAAGCCTTTGTTAACATGTAGGTGATCTTTGGAAAAAGTCTTTAAGCTCTGCGTAGGTACGCAAAGCAGTACCATAAATTCATCTAACACCCTCATGTAGACGTAAACTTAAAGTAAAGTCGATTTAGAGCTCTGCGTAGGTGCGCAAAGCATGGGAGGAATCGCACGCAACCCCTTGTCCAATTTAATTAGTTTATATGCTAAGGAATACCGCAAGCTTGCCGAAACCTCCACGGCTAAAGCTAAGGTAAGCTTCCTCATCGCTTGGGACTTCCCGGGAAGCTACATACCCAGGAACTTCTATAACCACCTCAAAGCCCTCGAGGAAGCCACTAAAGCCCATCGCGTCCAGAAAAGCGTCTTAATAGCGCCCGATACGGCAGCTGCCAACTTAGCCAAGAAAACGATCGAGAAGTTTGGAGGTGAAGTATACGTTGCCCCCCTCCTTGACCGTAACCTCTTAGCCTTAAAGAAAGCCAACCCCAACCTACTCCTCAAAGCCCTCGAGGAAGCCGTCAAAGTCACGCTATAGGAGGATTAAACATGTCTAGGAGGGAGGTCTTCATCGAAATAGCCAAGTACATACCTGATGAAACGCGGAGAGACCTGGTAAGAAGACTCTTCGAGATAAATGAACGCTCCATTAAACAGACCGCCCAAGACATGAAAACCTCAAGGATACAGTTATACCGATACTTGGGCTTCTCCAAAAGAAAGAACTACCCCTCCGACTCAGTAACGGCAAGACTGCTGGAAGCCCTATACGCGAAACACCCCAAAGAGGTCGTACACATCCTTAGAGAACAAGTAGCGAGACTAAACAGACTCATCGATCAACTCTAACCCCCCACCCCTCTATTTCCACTGGAGAAAAAGTGGTAATACCAAGAGAATACTGCTCCACCTGAAACGATAATACAGTTGTATAGATAAGCCTAACAAGAAGTATCTAGCGAGAACTTAGACAAGTCTTTTATAAATTCATGAAGGCTTAAACAATCAGGGACCATTCTCATCAATCAGAGGAGGGGAGAAGCAAAGCTTTCAGGGACCATTCTTCTCCACTGGAAAACGAGGGGTGGGGGCCCTCGACCCAAGTAGAGACGCATGATACCTGTATCCTTAAGGATACCATAACCGGGCCCTCCGAACCCCTCTGGGGACGCCTTCCAGGCCCCCCTGCTGAAGTAGTAGGGGACGTGAGCTTCTCGTTAATGTTAGTCTATTGCAGAGTGTACTCTCGATATTAAATCACTAATTTTGGCGCTCTTTAACTCCTTCATTTTTACATTAATTCATCAGCTCTATGTAGGACTCTGATGAAACGGAGCACTAGATCTGAGCTATAGAACCTTGCTCTCTAACTCGCAGAGGAAGTTAGTTTCAGGCTATGAGTACACTGCGGGGTGCACTTACATTCTTTTCTCATCATTTTTCCTCATCCCTGTGCCTTCTGTGATATCTATGTGACCTAGTCTATTTCATCCTCTCTATTCTCCATTTTTTCAAGTTGATATATAGTCTCTTCTCTTCTTTATAACAGCATCGGTTCTATGCAGCCACTTGCTGCAGCCTACTCACAGAAAATTTGTGATTTGTGACTAGTGACTTAATCACTAATTTGACTAGCTGTCTCTATCTTTAAAACTATTCATAGCGTGGGAAGAATCAGCATGGCTTGCCTAGGCTAAATGGAGTGGTGTTGGTTGCCAGAGACTTGGAGGCTTCTAAAGTTAATTGTGGTTTAATACAAGGAGGGGACATGTGAGGTGTAACTCGATAAGACTTATAACCTGTGCTGTGCTAAAAATCACTGTAACTTGCTTAGGTGTGGTATAATTGAGTGGTGTGGAGGATCTTAGGGCGGCAATCTTAAGGGTGGAGAACCTTCTGGAGAGGATTAGGGTTGAGTACTATAGGGATGTTGCTGAACGCATGTTTTACTTGGAAAGCGAGATCCTTAACTTGAGGCGGGAGTTCCGTAGGCTGAATGAGGCTCTAGAGACCTTAGCTAGCCAGCTGAGACCCGGGAGAGCTGAGGTCACAGGTCTACGTGACTTAACTGCTCCTTTAAGCCTGGAGGAGAGACCTCCTAGAGCTCCGGTATCAACTACAGCTATGCCTACTCCGGTTGTTGCTGAGCGACCTCGTCCTCAACGTCGAAGAGCAACTCGACCAGTGAAGCCCAGTGTTAGTGAGCGTGTTGAGCTCACGCGTGAGGGAGTTTTAAAGTTCTTGACGACTGAAGCTAATGATACGGAGCTTGGGATCCTTAGGATTCTCTACGAGAACCCTGATTACGGTAGCAGGGGGTCGACTGAGATAGCTAGGGCTATTGGTAAGGTTAGGGAGCATACAGCTAGGACTTTAAAGAAACTTTGTGAAAGGGGTCTTTTGGTGAGAGAAGAGGGAGGTATACCGTTTACCTATAGTCTTCCTAGGGAAGTGGCTGAGGCCTTGAAGGTATACTTGGAAGGCAGGAGGAGTTAGGTACTTAACGTGGTGTCACGACTACTACATCAGCTACGTAGTGCTCAAATATTAGTTAAAGTAGCTTCTACCCGGTAGGGTCTGTTCTCTCACTCACATTTATGGTGATTTGTGACAAGCTGGCGTCAGGGTTTAATAGCTGGTCACAAATTATAGGTGGAGTGGGTGTGTAGGTTGGAGCTTAAGGTGGTTAAAGTTGAGAGACCTGAAGGCGTAAACGTGGTGATAGGTCAAGCACACTTCATTAAGACTGTGGAGGACCTTTATGAGGCGCTGGTATCCTCCTGTCCTTCGATAAAATTTGGCTTAGCCTTCTGCGAGTCTTCTGGGCCCTGCTTGGTCAGGGTGGAGGGTAACGACGAGGAGTTGAAGGGAGCTGCAGCTAAGGCGGCTTTGGATATAGGTGCTGGACATGTGTTCGTTATTATGATGCGTGATGCCTACCCTATTAACGTACTAAACGCTGTTAAGGCGGTCCAAGAGGTATGCACTGTATTCTGTGCTTCTGCTAATCCTCTCGAGGTTGTGATCGCTGAGACTTCGCAGGGTAGAGGTGTGCTAGGTGTGATCGATGGGTTGAGACCCAAAGGTGTAGAGGGCGATAAGGAAGTGGCTGAACGTAAGGAGTTCCTTAGGAAGATAGGGTATAAGAGATAAATTTAGAGGAAGAAGACGAGGATTGAGCTTAACACCGCGGTTAAAGCATAAGTTGCAGGGAGGGTGATTTTAGCTAGTCGTAAACACTCTTCGAGAGCTTGGAGCAGTTGGCTTAAGCCCTTTTCACCTATGGTTTTTATCTTAACTTTGGCCTCTCCAACCTCTACCTCTACCTCCACAAGGTTTTCTCGAAGTGACTTTGCAACGTCACGAATCCTGGATACCAAGGTATTGTGATCTACCTCCTCTCCTATAGCTCTATAGCCTCTCTTCATGGGCTTTAACGCAACGACGCTGTGCGTATCCGTGGTGTAGACCTCGCAGGTATCAAAGCCAGTATTGAGGAGCTCGTCTTTTAGTTTCCAGCGTAGGCTTGGTTGAAGGTTATTTCCGTCTATGAGTACGTAGAGGTGTTTCCGGCCCGAGACCTCGATCACGGCTAGGCGTATACCTGCTTCGCCAAACCCTCTCTCCTTTGAGAACTCGGGATCTTTTATGGAAGCGAAGGCTGCCTTAAGCCGTGTCTTAAAGGCTTTCTTTTCAGCTAGGCTTAGGGATTTGTAGGCAGCTTGAGTCAAGGCTTCAAGGTGGATGGTTGGCTGAGCCTCAGGAAGATACATGTTATGAGCCTCTATGACTAAGGCGTCCTTAAACCCCTTTTCCCGGCTTTTCTGTCTGAGTTTCTCACCCACCTCTACGGGTAGATCTTCTGCGCCCTGTGAGGTCCAGGTCACAGTAAATACAGGTATGCCTAACAGTTGGCAGCAAACTTGCAGGTTTTGTTCCTCGGCGCAGACATAGGGGCTTACGTAAGGCTCTTCAAGCTTAACTGCTTTTTGAGCTGCGCGTAACGCAGCCTCCACTACTTTCTCAGCTTCTAGCCTCGAGGCTGGGTCTAATCTATGGGTTGCAGTTGAGTGGAAGGGTAGGGCTAAACCCCCTAGGTTTCCCTCTAGAGTCTGAACTAGACGAGAAGGTAGGTTGCTGCCTCCTAGGTTTCTAAAGGGTCCTGGATGAGCGGTGTAGGTTATGAACACACCTTCAAGTCCTTTCTGTGACTTAAAGAGGAGTGTTGTGACTGACACTTCTTCTTCACTGCTGACTTGAAGTAGCTCGTTTTCGAGCATGTCTGGTTCGTCAGCCAGCCAGGTGTAGGCAAAGGACTTAAACAACCCAAAGACCTTTCGGCCTGCGGCTTTGAGACCAGCTCTATTGATGAGGAGGGCGCCGGAATAAGTTATGATCAGTGCGGCTACTTGGACCGTTAGAAAAAGCCTGATTGCAATTAAAGGATCAAAGATGAAGATGTGGCTAGCTAATATGGTGGTTAGGCTCTGAGCTGTGACTGGTGGAGCAGTGGCTTTCATGTAACTTCCTGTGAGCCAGAAGAGGACCGAGGTGGAGAGGGAGGTGAAGAGAGCGCCGCTCACGATGATGGCGTAGGCTTCAAGGTCTGGGGTTAGGGATTTAGCTACTAGCCACACGCTGAGGTAGAGTGTTCCCTGAAGGGTTAGGGCTATGGCTGATATGCCTAAGCTGCGCTTTATAGTCAATACTTTTCCCGGATTTATTTTCACGGAGAGCAAGGCTGAGAGGTAGGCGGGTAGGGAGAAGAGTATTAGGCCTAGGGTTGGCTGAGGGGTGGCCAAGCCTAGGACGGCCCCCAAGATAGCTATGGTTAAGGCCAGCTTCTCTTGGCTTGGTAAACTGAAGAGGAGTTCATAGCTTTTGACGGCACGTTCAACCTTAACTTCCATCAACCTCACCGCAGTTCACAGTTTGACCTTTAATCTCTTTAGGCTCCTCCATAATTTAACGGTGACCCTCTCCGGAGAGCCCTCTACTCTCTCCATGCCTTCTCTGTGACCGGCTTGCTAAGATAGCTTTTGTGACTGAGCTGTTAATTAGTGACCTACTGGTTAGTTTTTATATAGCACTTAGCACATAATTTTGGTTGAGGAGCGGTCACCCATGCCGAAGGAGAGGAAGAAGAAAGCGAGGCGTGAACAGGGTCCTATGCCTCTAGCTGGTGCTGGGCTGGTCCGTTTCTTCGAGGAGGAGGTTAAAGGTATTCAGATACCTCCAGAGGCTGTTGTAGGGGTGGCCTTCGGCTTAACTGTGATGGTCCTAATAGCTCATGTACTCTTAGGTTTTCCTTAAGGGGGCTCCTTTATGCACATCGGGGAGTTTCAGGATATGATACGTAGGCTTTATTGGCATAAAGACTCTAAAAGAGGAGTAGAGAAAAACTTTATTCATTTAGTCGAGGAAATTGGTGAATTAGGTAGAGCTATAGTTGATGGAAATCGGGAAGCTATTGAATCTGAGCTGGCAGACTCGTTGGCATGGCTGGTTACCATGGCTAATGTGCTCGACGTGAATATCGAGGAAGCCGCCTTATCCAAGTACAATAATGTCTGCCCTAAATGCGGCTCCTCACCTTGTAGCTGTCCATAAGGAGGTTGGTCTTCACGTCTCCACGTAAGTTGAAGGAGTTAAAGGTAGAAGATCTAATGACCACTGACGTAGTCTACGTTGAAGTTCCAGGCTCTAGGCGCGACGTCTTAAAGTTGATGAGAGAACGGGGCGTAACAGGGATGCCGGTGGTTAAGAAGGGCACCAAGAAGCTCATAGGCATGGTTACGCGCACTGACCTTGTAAGTAAACCTTCCGAGGACCAAGTAGCTCTGATTATGAGCAGGGACCCGATAACGGTCTCTCCTGGTGACAGCGTCCTAAAGGCCGCTAAACTGTTATTAGAGAACAATATACGTAGGCTACCTGTCGTTGAAGGGGAGGACTTAGTGGGTATCATAACGGTTGCCGACATTGTTTACAAGGCTCTTGCAGATAGTGCCATTACGGATCCTATATCCGAGTACATGGAGAGGAAGATGCTTGCCGTATGGGAAGGTACGCCGCTCCCAGTGGTGTTAAGTATAATGAAGATGGCTAAGGCACAAGCGGTATTAGTGTTAGACAATAAGTCTGAGCTTTGCGGCATCATAACTGATGCTGACCTAGTTAAGCTTAGTGAAGTGGTTTTGAAGGAGAAGGTTTCAAGCTCCGGTATAGTATCTGAAGGACAGGAATGGGACTGGGACGTCAGCACTATGATATACATAAGTAAAGGTGAACTTTCACTCCCTGATAAGCCTGTATCGGAGGTAATGACGAGACGCCTCATAACTGCCCTCGAGTTTACACCCATCAACGAGTGTGCTAAGAGGATGAGGAGATACGACATCGATCAGCTGCCAGTAGTTAACTCGGACGGTAAGGTGGTGGGAATGGTCTATGACTATGCTCTTCTTCGGAGGTTATCGAAAGAGCCTCTCTAATCAGCTTATGTATAGAGGCTCCAGCGGCCGCGCTACTCCTTCCTACTTTGACCCTCCTTCATAAACATGTGACTTAGACAACTAGAGGATTAAATCACAGAGCCCGGTTACCACCCCTATTACGAGTGGGTGTAGAAGGTTGTCATCTACCTCAGGTCTGTTAAGTAGCTCTACAAAGGTGAAGGAGGCTGCAGCCACGGGAACTAAAGGTGTTGAATAGAAAAATAGGAGAGCGATTATGGCCAAAGCCCCTGCAAAAGCCCCTTCAAAGCTTTTCGATCCTTTTCCCGGAATGCGGTGTCGACCTACGAGGCCTCCTATTATAGCGGAGAAAACGTCGCCCACTACCGATGAAGCTATAGCTAAAAGCGCTATCTCCACCTTGAGTATGGCTAAGACCATTGCAGCTCCTAGGAAGAAGTAGAAATATCCTGAAACCTTGGTTTTCTCCGTCGGTCTAGCCAAGGCCTCATAGAGCGGCTTGAAGGGGAACCACCGATAGGACCTTAACCTGATGAGCTCAAACAGCGCAGAAGCTATGAGGCAGGCCAATGCTGCCTGTATGACAAGGTCTTTACCAAAATAAAGGTAGCCAGGTACAAAGAGTAGGCCTACCAAGTGCAGAAGTTTTCGAACAAGTTCCTTAAGCTTAGGACCTACCTAACGTCCCCTCCTTTTCTTAACACCTTCCCTAACACCATCAATTATGTTGGATAACATTTTACCAGCGCTCTCCTCGAGGACAGTTCCGGTAACTAGTATATCGGCACCAGCCTCCACGAGGCGTCTGGCGTCTTCTCCAGTTCTTATTCCTCCACCGACGACTAGGGTTATCCCCACGTTTTCCCTTACCTTGGATACGAGTTCGGCAGGCACGGTTTTCTTAGCCCCTGAACCTCCCTCGAGGTAGACGAACCTCATACCCATGTATTGAGCGGTCAATGCATAGAGTGCTGCTATTTCAGGCCGTTCAGGTGGGATTGGCCTAACCTGCCCGACAAAACCAACGGCGCTATCGAGGTTTAATACAAGGTATCCCATGGGTATGGGTTCAAGGCCATATTTCTTAACTATGGCAGCGCCTATCATCTGGGCGTCTACGATAAAGTAGGTGTTTAAGGAGTTCAAGAGGGACATGAACCAGACGGCGTCAGCATACTTACTTAATGTGGTGGCGTTGCTAGGGAAAATTATGGTGGGAAGGCCTGATTTCTTAGCTGCTAGCACTATTTGGTCAAGTAGATTTTCAGAGACTCCAAGGCTCCCCCCAACCATTACTGCTGCTGAGCCTGCCTTAGCGGCCTCCTCAGCTATTGCCTCAGCCTCGTTGGGTGAGGCTTTATCAGGATCTATGAGCGCTAGGTGTAAAGCTCCTTCCTCAGCTAGCCTAGACATTAAGTAATTCTCTACGCGCCCGGGCAAGGAGCCATCTCACCGCATTAGAGAGCCTCTATCTTCCCCTCATAATATAGGTCTACGAACTTGTTGAAGGCGTGTACCTCCTCGAAGACCTCAGGTATCTTTATCTCTACTTTAAGTCTACAGTTTCCACACTGAACGATGGCTACACCTCGTTTTCTATCAAGCTCCACCGTTACGCTCCTCGTATCGCAATGGGGACAGCTGAACACTTTAGGTATGCGTTTAGGCGGCCTCTTCAAGATTTTCCTTCTACGCTTCCTCCCTCCCATCCATCCTCCCCAACGTAGTGAGCATTAAATGCTTAATAAAGCTGAGGGTAATTTAGAGATAAGGGCTTAGCCTTGAGTGAAGACGTGTACCGTAAGATACGTGAAGCATTTCTCGAGGCTTACCCCTACTTAAGCCAGCCTAGGTTGATTGAGGCTCTCCTAGAGCAGCTTTCCTCTAAGAAATCCTCGCTCGAGGAAATTTACAGAGAGCTGGAGCAACGAGTTCTGGAGGAGAAGGATATTATTCTCTCCACAGACCTGAAGATTGTTTTAAGCCGTTTACAAAGCGGCTTAAGATTTTCTCATTGAGAGCAGCTGGTAGGTTACTGCCAGTAGCATGGCCAATAGCGCAAGGCCTATGAAGGTGAGATTATTTAAGGTTTCAAACACCCTTTTCCACCTCCATGTTTTTCCTTAACTTAATGGGGCCGCCAGGATTTGAACCTGGGTCACGAGGGCCCGAGCCTCGCAGTCTAACCAAGCTAGCCTACGGCCCCCTATAACCCTTAACCAGTCGTTTTTTAGTTTTTCAACATGAGAATTCTTTGAAGCCCCGGGCGGGATTTGAACCCGCGGCCAACAGCTTACAAGGCTGCCGCTCTACCAGCTGAGCTACCGGGGCAGGTTTTCTCCACGCGGAGGCTTTTTAAAACCATTACTCAGCTTCAAGGTGGCAGCCCTCCACAATAACTGATGGTGGAGAGGGGTACTGAAGATCCACCTCTCACCTAACTTAACCTAATTCTTCAGCACCGATTCAAGCAGTGTGACTCAGTGTCACTCACTCTATGTTAAACCCTAATTTAGGTAAAGCTTTTTAGCCGTTATATCAGCCTAGTAGCATGAAGCCGGGTTCGCCTAGTCTGGTAGGGCGCAGGCTTGCTAAGCCTGTACCCCGTGAGGGGTGCGGGGGTTCGAATCCCCCACCCGGCGCTCGATATTGCTTCGCACTTATCAGAGACCTTGAAGACGCTTCTTCTTAACGACCTGAGCTCTCTACAGCTAAGTATCAGATCCGCTGCGGCGCCAGGGAGGCAGGTGTCCTGGCTGGTAAACAACCTCAAAACGGGAAGGGTTTTAATGGGCGGCCTCTTTTTCATGGATGGAGGTTAAGCTTGAACCACACCCCTACTGTCATCGACCTCTTTAGTGGGGCTGGAGGTTTCTCTCGAGGCTTTATGAATGTTGGCTTTAAGGTTCTAGCCGCTATAGATAACGCCCCTCCCGTCGCTAAGACTTATAAGCTCAATTTCCCGAACGTGGTGTTCCTCGATGAGGATATCCAGGAGGTCGAGGGTTGGAGGCTTCTAGAACTAGCTGGAGACATACCTGACGTAGTCATCGCCAGCCCTCCATGCGAAGCTTATACGGCAGCTAACGTTAAACGCATGAAGGACCCGCTTGATAGACTTTACACCGACCCTGTAGGTAGGTTGACGCTTCATGCTATTAGGCTGATAGGGGATCTAAGCCCAAAATTCTTCGTTATAGAGAATGTGCCCCACATCATGGAAGGAGGGCTAAAGGATGCCTTGAGAAAAGAGTTGGCAAGAGTCGGCTTCAGGGAGGTTTTCTTTAACATACTTAAAGCCGAGAACTATGGCTCCCCTTCGTGGCGTACGAGAGTATTCATCTCTAATGTTAGGATTAAGCCGACTCCGCATAAGAAGAGGATCAGAGTTATCGATGCCTTAGAAGGCCTACCTGAGCCTGACGGAGAAGTACCTAACCACGAATACGTGCCCATGCCACCCCGTAAGTATAGGAGAGCGGTTAAGTTGAGGTGGGGCGGCTCCTTGATACGATATGCTGGGTCTGCTGGACGTACGTATACGAATTGGGTTAAGCTCCACCCGTTTAAGCCCGCACCGCCCGTACTAGGGAATTCTAGGTTTATCCACCCCTTCGAGAATAGGTTGTTGACCGTAAGGGAGCATGCCAGGCTCATGGGCTTCCCTGACGATCATGTGTTCCTTGGGGGTAGAGAATCGCAGTATGATATGGTGGGTGAAGCCGTGCCGATACCCTTAGCAGCCGCCGTTGCCTCAGAGATAATTAAAAACCTTCAAGCCATGAACCCGTAACGTTTAACACAACGCCTCTCAGCAGGGAAAGTATATGGCGCTGGAGAAGCTGACCGTTGTCCTCCATAACGCTCATGGAGTGGAGATTGTCAAGCAGATGGCCAGGTTGGTATACGGCTTCGGCTTATCTCTATTTGTCCTCTCCAAACCCACCTCTGCAGCGGCTCAGACGGGGGTTCCTGAGGTTCATAGGTTAGCCTTTAAGCTAGGTAAGGGTTTACTCGTGGTTCCTGATGTGAATGATGCCTTAGAGCTCATTAAACCTTCCGAGGCCTTATTCTTCGTTGAAAAGAGTAGAGGCGAGCTTTTCAGCGAGGAGGAGGTGGTTAGTAAGCTTAGAGAAGGCGGTGTCGTAGCCTTCTTCTTCTCCGGCTCTGAGCCAGGTTTCTCCTCGAAGGAACTTGAAGTCGGGAAGCCTGTACATCTAGGGACTCCAGGCGAGATTGGATGTATAGGCTCTGCGGCTATCGCTCTCCATAGAACAGTTAAGAGGCTTAGTGAAGAGGTTTAACTTCAAGAAAGTTTCCTTAACTCTTCTTCTAAGATGCTTATCTTTCTTTCAAGGACCTTGATGGCCCCGGCGTTGTCGTAAGCTTCAAGTTGTTGGCCACAGCTAGGACACCTGAAGTAGGTCTCCACGGCTTCCTCGAAGGTTAAGAGAACCCCTTCACAGCGGGCACAGCGATAAAGGTTATGGCTTTGCTCGAATTCAAGTCTTTCCTTAAGTTTCTTCAATACTTGACGCTTCTTTAAGAGCGCCAATCCTTCGATGCCTTCCCGGTTAAGTGTCCAGTAGTAGGTGTACCATCCGCTATTTTCGTCGCGTACCTTCTTGTATAGCATCAGCTGGTTATCTAGGAGGCTGTAAAGTATCTTCCTAACCTGGTTGAGTTTAAGCAAGGTTTTAGAAGCTATGACCTCATCCGTTAGCCAGTCTTCATTAAGCAGCACCGAGGCTACCTTTACAGCGTCAGGACCAGCTATTTCATTAACTATGCAAAGTATTACATCTTCTATAGTTTTCTCCTTCGACATCTTTGAGGTCCCTTTTACTCGGTAGGGAGTTGTATGTATTTTCTCCCCGAAGTTTAAATACGCTGCTTTAATAAACTCTATAATACAACTAAGGTTACTGAAGAAAAGTAGCTTAACGTAGTTTCACTACCTTCTTCCCTCTCTCTTGGGGTATCACCTTCAGCTTGGCGTTCTCGAATTCCCTATTAAACTCGCCGCCCTCCCATAAATAGTGGAGGAAGAGGCATAGGGCGGCTACTTCGCTATGGGGCTGCGTAGTGATAGAGACATTATATGTAGCTAAATCGTATACCTCTCTGGGCTGCTTCTTTGCCCCTACGATTATCAGCTTATCCCGTCCACTTGCTCTAACTTGATCTATAACTTGGGGAGCGGTACACCGTACTGTGTTAGATGTATGACCTCTCCTCCTTTAGAAAGCCATTCCTTAACTA
>QMSI01000029.1 GCA_003649615.1 Thermoprotei archaeon
GCGCAGAGTTCGACAAGATGCTCGACGAGTACTACGACCTACACGGCTGGGACCGCAACGGCATACCTAAGCCTGAAACCCTTCAGAGGCTACGGCTCGACAAAGAGCCAAGCCATAAACTATAGGAGGTGGCTTTAGTGCAGAAGATACTCGTTGTGGACCCTGAAAAATGCACTGGATGTAGACTTTGCGAGGTAGTTTGTTCGCTCTTCCACGAGAAAACCATCAATCCCTACAGGTCGAGGATAAAGGTAGTGAAGTGGGAGGGCGTAGGTATCTACGTCCCCATGGTGTGTCAACACTGTGAAAGCCCTGTATGCGAAGCTGTCTGCCCCATGAACGCTATCGCTAGAGATCCCGATACTGGAGCCATGCTGATAAACTATGACCGCTGCATAGGCTGTAAACTATGTGTCCTTTCCTGTCCACTAGGTGGAGCTAACATAGATCCTAAGACGAGAAAGGTCATTAAGTGTGACCTGTGTAACGGAGACCCTCAATGTGTCAGGTTCTGTGAGACCAAGGCTGTCGAGTTCCTTGAACCGACCGTGGCGAACTTGTTGAGGAAGAAGACAGCTATCGAGAAGTACTCTGAGATCGTGAAAAAGATACCTATCTAACCCCTATATTTTACCTCTCTTTAACCCATCTTTGGGTGTTACGTTTGAAGTTAAGCCGAGAAGCCGTGGATAAGTTAAGGGAGGTTGAAGGGGTCGAAGCGGTCCTCACCGACCCGGAAGACCTCTATGTATATGCTAGGGAGAAACCCTTCTCCTCCTCTCCTCGATATATCCCAGTGGCCGTTGTTAAAGTTAAACCTAATGCTGTGGAGCAAGTTGCTAACCTAGCCGTTAAGTTAGGGTTAACCCCGATCATTAGAGGTGAAGGAGAGCTTAATCAACCCAAACTCCTAGTCATAGACTCCTTCACGACGCCTGACCTAGATCAGCTTGAAGAAGAAGCTAAGGCCGCTGAAGCTAAAATGGCGACAGCTAAAGAACAGGCCCTAAGCGAGATACTTAAAACAGGCATAAACACCCCTAGGAGGTTTAGCATAGCTCTTGAAGGTATCCTTCGATCCAGACAGCCAGAACTCTGTAAAGAATGTAAGGTCTGTACAGGTTATTGTACAGTAGCACCTTTCTTTAACTATGTAGAGACCTGGAGCTCTAAGGGGAGGCTCATGCTCATCCATGGCTACAAGGCAGGCGAGCTTAAACCCACCCCTAAGCTAGCTGAAGTGGTCTACTCTTGTACATTATGTGGAGCTTGCTTTATGAGGTGTCTACACGGAGGCTTCCCTAACCTGGAAACGTTTAGAGCCATCATGGCGGCTAGGAGAGACCTTGCAAAGGAAGGTTTAGCCCCTGAATCCTTCAAAGCGATGGCAGAGAACGTGTCGAGTCTAGGAAATCCCTTCGCCTCTACGCCTGACATGAGGTGGATGTGGCTGGAGGAGGTAGAGCCAGCCATAAAAGTAGGCGGTAAAGCAGAAATACTGTACTGGGTAGGCTGCACGACTGGCATAAGGTTTCCTGAGGTAGCCAAGGCTGTAGTGGAGCTCTTGAGAATAGGCGGCGTGGACTTCACGGTGCTTGGAGAACCTGAAGGGTGCTGCGGAGACCCCCTGTTTCTGGCAGGGATGTGGGAGGAGGCAGAAAAAGCTGCGCTCAAGGTACTAGAGGTTATCAAGAAAGGAGGATATAGCACGCTTGTGACCGCCTGTGCTGGATGTTACCATGCTTTCTCCATCCACTACCCTGAACTACTTGGCATAGAGCTACCATGCGAAGTGCTTCACGTTTCCCAGCTCCTAGAAAGAATGCTTAAAGAAAATAAGTTAACACCGGGGAGGTTGGAGGTAAAGGTATCCTACCATGACCCATGCGAGTTAGGTAGACTTTCAGGAGTCTATGAACCACCCAGAAAGGTGCTACGAAGCATCGAAGGCTTAGAGTTAAGGGAGCCTCGCTTTAATAGAGAGAGGTCAAGGTGTTGCGGAGGTGGTGGAGGACTATGGGCCTACAAGAACCAGGTGAGCATGGATGCTGCAAGCCTAAGGCTTACCAAGGACATACAACCATTAAATGTAGACAAGCTAGTTACCGCGTGTCCCGCATGTTACATGAACTTTAAGTACACTGCCTTAGACCGCTCCCTACCGGTGGAAGTAATAGACCTAGCTGAACTCGTTTTAGAGGCGGTGCAAGTCGAGCAGAAGAATGGTTAAAGTACTAGAAAGGTTTAACAGTGCAGAAAGCTCTATGCGAGCTGAGAAGACATGAAGAGGAAGGTAATCTCGGTAAGCGCTAGGAAAATAGATCTACGTACTGGCTGGGTGGTAGTTTCGAGTAGTGGCAGGATCATGAGTTTTCATAGAAGTAAGAAGGGTGCCGATAAGGCAGCTGAGAGAATGAAGAAGAAGGGTAAGGAAGTGAATGTATATAGAATCGAAAGAGGCCTTCTAGCCCCCGTATAACCTTATAAGAATGTTTTCCTCCACATTAACTTAGGCTGAGGATAATGGTTCTTATAGGGCTTATAGGAAAGACTAACACTGGGAAGACCACTTTCTTCAACGCAGCCACGTTGCTGAACGCTGAAATAGCTAACTATCCCTTCACCACCAAGGAGCCTGAGCAGGGAATAGCCTACGTAAGGTCACCCTGTGTATGCAAGGAGCTCAACGTCAAGGATAATCCTCGCAACTCAGCATGTATTGATGGATGGAGGTTCATCCCAATAGAGGTCATGGACCTGCCAGGGCTAATAAAAGGCGCTTGGACCGGAAGGGGATTAGGTAATCAGTTTTTACAGGCAGCAGCAATGGCGGATGCTCTACTACATATGGTAGACGCCTCAGGCAGTATAGACGAGGAAGGAGAGATAGCGAAGCCGGGCACTGGAGATCCATTAAGGGACGTGTACGACGTCGAGGAGGAGATAGTTTTATGGTTTGCCCACATCGTAGATGGCAATAGGAGCCGGATATCTAAGCTAGTGGCGGGAGGCAAAAGGATCGAAGACGCGCTTTACCAAGTGCTCTCAGGCCTCAAGGTTAAACCTCAACACGTCAAGCAGGCCCTACAGAAGGCTGGGCTTGAAGAAGTAGATTTTAAGGGTTGGAGGTGGGAGGACATCAAGAGCTTTTCCTATCACCTACGGATGGTATCCAAGCCGACACTTATCATAGCCAATAAGATGGATCTTCCCTACGCCGAGGAAAACTACCAACGTCTCGTAGAGGAATTTGGGCATACAACCGTCATACCTTGCAGCGCTGAAGCCGAGTTAATCCTTAGGAGAGCAGAGCAAAAGGGGTTAATCAGGTATGTGCCTGGAGGAGAGATCTTCAAGGTGATAGACGAGTCGAAGCTTACTGAGAAGCAGCGGTGGGCTTTAGACTACGTGGAGCGTAGAGTCATAAATAAGTACTTTAGAACAGGGGTGCAGTTCGCCTTGAACTTCGCAGTGTTTAAGCTGCTAGGAATGAACACCGTTTATCCCGTCGAAGATGAGCGTAAACTAGCTGACTCGAAAGGCAACGTACTGCCAGACGCCTTCTTGGTAAGGCCTGATGCCACTGCCTTGGACCTTGCCAGGATGATTCACTCTGAGCTAGCTAAAACCATGCTTTACGCCATAGATGTTAGGACGGGGCTTAGGTTACCTAAAGAATACGTTTTACGTGATAGAGACGTGATAAAGATAGTGAGCGCTAGGAGAAAGTAAGCATTACAGTTAATGTTTACGCTCCTCGAAGGCTATCATAGTTAACGTGGACCTGACCTTATCGATCCTCCTTATCTTGGTATGTACAATCTCCTTTAGCTTCTCTAGGTCTGGAGCCTCAATCTTGACTACTAAGTCGTAGACGCCGTAGACGCTGTAAGCCTCCTTAACCCCCTCTATCTTCATGAGTTGTTCCAGGATCTCCTCTTCGGCGCCTGTTTCACTATTGATGAGGACGAAGGCTAGGGTCAAGCAGCTCACCTTACAGCTTTCTGTCAGCGGTAGCTAAAAAGCTTTGAGCAGTAGTTTTTCAAGACATAGATAAGCCGAGGCGCAGACCTTGATAACGGTAGATCCAAGGGTCATGGAAAAATTCACTGACCTGCGCGTCATTTTAAGGTTGATAGAGCACTTAAAGGTAGAGGTTGAGGAACCTGAACTGGACAGGTTGAGGAAGGAAGTTGAGGAAGAGGTTAGGTCTAGGTTTAAGGCTGAAGAACTAAAAGACCTACCTGTGTTCAGGGCATATCGCGATTTCTTCTGGAAGGTTGGAGTTGACCCGACTAAGGTTAGACCGGCAGCTGAAGCGCTTATACGTAGAACCCTCGTAGGTAAGCCTGTACCCAGGATAAACACTGCTGTGGACGCCTATAACCTAGCGTCTATGAAAACAGGCGTGGCGTTGGCAGCTTTTGACTACGCTAAAATCAAGGGGGACCTTACCCTTCGCTTCGCTAAGCCTGGAGAGGAGTTCTTAGGTATAGGCATGGATCGACCTAGGAAGCTGAGAGGCGTGGAGGTGGTGGTGGCCGATGAAGAGAAGCTGGTAGCCATCTACCCCTACAGGGACGCGGATAGCTCAAAGGTTACCTTAGAAACCGACAGCATAGCTCTACTGGTCTGCGGTGTCCCAGGCATAAGCCTCAAGGAGCTAGAGGAGGCTGAGAGGCTAGCCGTGGACTACATTATAAGGTTCTGTGGAGGCGAAGCTGGGGGTAGGTTTGTGGCTCCTCTTTAAAGCTAGAGGGCTCTAAGGTACTCAGGTCTCAACACCTGAGAGGCTAGCTTCGGGTTTTTCTCCAGTTTATTAATGACGTAGTCTAGGTAGTCAAGCAATTCAGCCTTATCTTCCGGTAACGTTCCACCTATTGGCAAGTAGTTAGAGGCGTGGTTACAGCGAAAGATACAGTGAGATAAGTTTAGGCCTTCAACCATTAACCTAAGCTCCTTAAGCGACTCTAAGGGGCTTAGCGGCTTGAAAACACCCTTCACCCCCTCCTCATACAGTGGAGTGCCGGGAACAATCATGAGCGTTAAAGCTCCTATGTACGGAGGATCTATCCGGCTCAACACGTCAGCCGTAGCTTTAGCATGTTCAACCCAGCGCTCTACACCACCTAGTCCTAGGATAACCGTGACCGATAGCGTTATACCAGCTTCCTTAATCTTCCTGCAGGCCTCTACCATCTCTTCAGAGCTAACTCCTTTACGCACCCTTCTAAGCACTTCATCATCACCCGACTCCACGCCTAGATAAACCATGCTAAGCCCAGCCTCCCTCAAAGCTCTGAGCTCCTCTACGCTCTTCCTCAGAGCGTCTTGAGGACATGCGTAGCAAGAGATACGTTCAAGTCCTGGAAAACAAGCCCTAAGCTCTTTACAGAGCTCTAAGAGCTTGGAGGTACATAAGACAAGGGCGTTGCCGTCGGCTATAACCACCCTCCTAACATAGGGTCCTAAATGCCCTGCTACACGTCTAATCTCGGCTTTAACCTCGCTTAGAGGTCTAGCCCTAAACTTCTTGTCCTTATAGCTTACGCAAAACGTGCACTTATTCCATGAACAACCTATCGTGGCCTGGATGATCAAGCTCTTAGCTTCGCTCGGAGGCCTATAAATAGCTCCCTCGTAGGTCAGCATCTTCTTCCACATAGAGGTTGACTCCTTAAAAACCTAGCCTGTATAGCGAAGATGTCGATGCGCCTTTGGGAATATTGGTTGAGGAAATCCCTGTAGCGTGGGCTTTTATGATCTATGACGGCTCCTTGAACTAGGTTGCTGAACTGCGTTAAGAACCCGTGTAGCCACCGCTGCTTCATGTTCGTGTTAGCATCGTCCCATAGGTCGCTGACGAGGAGATATGTCCAGGCTTAACGCACTCAGCCCAACGGTTTTAGGCAGCTAGCGGCGTAGTCTATCCACAAAGGCCTTTATCCTCTTAACCCCCTCTAAGATGCGATCTATACTTACAGTATAAGCTAGCCTAAGCTTGCCTTCACCTCCAGGGCCGAAAACGCTGCCTGGAATGGAGGACACATAGGCTTCCATCAACAATCTCTCAGAGAGCTCTTGAGATGTTAAGCCTAGCTCTGAGAAGTCAGGGAACACGTAGAAGGCTCCCTCAGGGAGGGGGCAATTCACCCCTTCGATATCGCTTAGAGCTTTAACCATCGCTCTACGCCTTCTATCGTACTCCTTAACCATGTCATCTACGAAGCTTTGAGACCCTTTAAGGGCGGCTATACCTGCTACTTGAACAAATGCGGTAGGATGAGTTGTAGAGGACTGCTGTATCTTAACCATAACGTCTACGACCTGCCTAGGAGCTATCGCCCAGCCTAGCCTCCAGCCAGTCATGGCGTAGGTCTTCGAGAAACCGTCAACTATCACGGTGCGCTCCCGCATGCTTGGAAGGGTAGCGATGCTTACGTGGCGCCTACCATCATACAAAAGCGCCTTATAGATCTCGTCTGATATCACCGCTAGGTCGTGGTCGACGGCAAGGTCGGCTATCGCTTTTAAGTCCTCTTCAGGCATGATTCCCCCCGTTGGATTATTCGGCGTGTTTATCATAATCGCCTTGGTTCTATCGTTTATAGCCTGCTTCAACGCCTCTTCATCCAATCTATAGGGAGGGCGTGTTGGAACCTCTACCGGCTTTGCTCCCGCCATAAATACACATGCCTTATAGGTAGGCCACTCAGGCGTCAGGATTATAACTTCGTCCCCCTCCTCAGCCAAGGCCATGATTGAAGCCAAGAGGGCAAACTTAGCTCCAGGAGTGACTATGACTTCTCGTTCCGGATCTACGCTAAGGCCAAGCACCTCCTTGACGTGTTCTGATATGGCTTGCCTCAACTCAGGTATGCCGCGGCTCTGAACATAGTGCGTATAGCCCTCATCCATGGCCTTCTTCGCGGCATCCTTGATATGGACTGGGGTATCTAAGTCTGGCTCCCCTACATCAAACCTCACCACGTCACGTCCTTGACCCATAAGGTACTTGACTTTTTCAAGCACAGTTAAGGTCTCTGAAGGAGGAATAGTCTTAGACCTGGAGGATACTTTCAAGACTCACACCTACGAATTAAGGCTAAGAAGGTTAGAGATTTTAATCTTCTTTAGTTCATTAAGGAAGGTTGGAGGCCCGCTAAGTCTATTGATATAGATTAAATAATGAAAGGGAGTCACGTAAAACCTCTTTAATAGATTGAAATAAATCGTAAATGAAGGCCGACAGTTTAGATAGAGTTGTTGAGGGATCAAGGGACAGCGCGAAGGCCAACAATGATGAGACGTTTAAGCTTAAACATAGTAATTCATAAATATTAATTAGGCTATCAATTCTTATGAGGGGGCATGAAAACTTCCACCCATCTCCGTGCTTATGTCGCGACCTTCATAGCCTGCATCCTACTCGTTCCAATATACTGGGTTGGAACCTTCGATCACGAGTTTATAGTGGTGGCTTCAAACATACTCTTCCCCTTAGCAGCGGCAGTGGCTACGGCGATTTGCTTCTTAGCTGTTAAGAAGTACGGTTGGAGAGGTGGCTTACCAAGTGCCATGACTTTCTTCCTTGTGTCCCTTATCTTATGGTTCCTAGCTGAACTTACATGGACTATATACGTACTGCTCTTAGGCATCGAGGTTCCATGGCCATCGATAGTGGATTTCTTCTACATAGCCGGGTACATCCCGTTCTACATAGGCCTCTTAATATACCTAAAGATTTTCCGCAGCGCTTTAAGTAAGGTCAAGATTGGAGCGTTAGTTATCCTCACAGTCTTCCTCGCTGCCATTATAGTGCTGTTCCTAGTTCCTCTCATCGTTACTCCTGAGGTGGAACCCTTAGAACAGGCCTTATGCTTAACATACCCCATCTTAGACATCATCCTCTTTACCTTAGGGCTCGCAGGCGTCTTCGTGTTCATTGGTGGTAGGATAGGTGTTTCATGGCTAATTCTATCACTAAGCTTCCTTATAGACGCGATAGCAGACATTCTGTTCAGTTACTTCGATCTCCTAGGGCTATACTATGAAGGACATTCTCTAGAACTCCCATTCCTTTGGGCCTATTTCGTCTTTACCTTGGCTTTCTACATACATTTAAAGGAGCTATGAGGTGTGCAGTGTGCCCCGCGAAGCAGGGTCTAGGACTTTTAATGAGCTTTTTCTGAAGGCTGTGGAGAGAGGGCTTGGTAAACTTGGGGAAAGCCCTAAGATGGCTATTCTATACCACTTAGAACAGCGCTATTCGATTAAAAAAGATGAGCTATATGATAAACTAGAGGAGCTTTCGCGAGCACTTAAAGAAATGTTTGGGTTTGGAGCTTTAGTTATTGAGGAGTTCATCGCCCGCGAGCTCTATGCGCTACTAGGCTTAAGTTTCCATGAGAAAAAGAACTATAGATTAGCCGACTATATTAGAGAGCTTAAGGAACAGGGGCGTTGCTAGTCGAGGCGATGAGCAACTAGGCGCTTGAAACGAGTAGCCTAATATAGTTCCGTAGCTTAATCCTCCACGATGTCCTTGAGCTTTAAAGTAGTTGCCTCAGCACCTGGAAAAGTAATCCTGACAGGAGAGCACTTCGTAGTGCATGGAGAGCCCTCCCTGGTTATGGCTATAGATAAAAGAGCTTATGTGGAGGCTGTAACCGAAGAAAGGAAGGTAAGGATCGAAGCCCCTGATCTAAACCTTTACTGGGAGGAAGGCTTAGATCTACCTAAACCCCTAGCGCCCTTAAAGCTAATACTAGAAAGATTACTTGAGGAGGCTGCTAAACCTGTAGGTCTAAGGATTAAGGTTAGGTCTGAGCTTCCACCTTCCTCAGGGCTCGGATCATCGGCTGCTATAGCTGTAGCTGCTACAGCTTCCGTGAGCAAGGCTTTAGGGATAGAGTTGACGGAAGATGAAATCTTCGAGCTAGCCCTCGAGGCTGAAAAAATAGTTCATTTAAATCCGAGCGGTGTTGATCCTCTAATATCCACGGTGGGAGGGGTCATAGCATATAGGAGAGGGGAGGGATACGTGGCCGTGGAGGCTGCGGTTCAACCTATCGTGGTGGTAGGGTTTACAGGCTCTAGGAAGCCTACAGGGGTAATGGTGAGAAAAGTGGAGCGTCTACGTAAAGCTCACCCTGAGGTCATGGCACCGCTCTTCCATGCTGGAGGGCACCTAACCATAGAGGCTGCTGAGGCATTAAGGATAGGAGACTTGAAGAGGCTTGGGGAGCTTCTCGATATAAACCATGGGTTATTGTCAGCTCTAGGCGTCTCTACGAGGAAGCTCGATAAGCTAATATACCTTGCAAGGAGGGCTGGCGCACTAGGGGCTAAGTTGACGGGGGCTGGCGGTGGAGGATGTATGATAGCTCTCTGCAGCAATGAAGTTACGGCAGATAGAGTGGCTAGGGCTATCGAGAGGGGTGGAGGTCAACCGTTGAAGGTGAAGCTGGATAATCAAGGAGTGCGATTAGAAAAGTAAATAATGGTTGTTAAAAACTCCATATTCCTTTAAGGTTCTCCTTAAGCCTCATCAAGACACCTTCAACCCTCTTCATAACCTCGTCTTTGGACATTGTCCGCTGGGAAGTAATAGGTAAACTTACACCTGACATTGAAGCGATGGTAGCAGCCACGCTCTCAGCCAAAAACATTCCATAGCCTCCCTCTAAAGCAGCCACAAACCTGCCATTACATGTCGAGGCTGCTAGCTCCAAGGCTTTATTGAAAAGATCCACGTATCCTTGAGTGGAGAGGCCCATCATAGTTATAGGGTCGTCGTGGTGCGCATCGTAGCCTACTGACATGACCACGAATTCAGGGTTAAAGGATCTAGACACAGGCTCCACGATTTCTGCCCAAGCTTTCATGTAAGCGTCGTCAGCAGAGCCTGGAGGTAAAGGTATGTTGATGTTGTAGCCTTTACCTTCACCGACTCCTATTTCATCCACGTAACCTGTCCCAGGGTAGAGAGTCCTGGGGTCTTGGTGGAAGCTAACATAAAGCACTTGACTAGACTCGTAGAAGATGTCTTGCGTTCCATTGCCATGGTGACAGTCTATATCTAAAATCATCACTCTACCTAGCCCTTTACGTCTAAGCAGGTGCATTACGCCTACCGCCACATTGTTGAATATACAGAAACCCTGTGAAGCTGCTCCAAGAGCCTTGCCGTAGACCCCTGCATGGTGACCAGGAGGCCTAACCAGAGCGAAAGCATTGATGTATTTTCCCTCAAGAACTATTTCACACGCTTTCATCACTCCTCCTGCAGCTAAGAGAGCTGCTTCAAAGCTTCTAGGTGAGAGGTACGTATCGCCATCAAGGTAGCGTGTTCCTGACTCTACCAGTCTCTTGACCCTCTCCACGTAAGCTTTATCGTGAACAAGCATTAAGTCCTCAAGAGTCGCTAGGCGAGGCTCTACTATGACGCAGTGTTCCTGGTCGAGGAGGCCGAAGCTTCGGAGAGCCTCCATGGCTTCTTCAAGTCTACGAGGTGATTCGGGATGATAACCATGAGGCCTATGTTCGAGGTAAACAGGGCTATAAATTATGGCTGTGGTCAAGGCCTACACTCATCCCCCTACAAGGAAGGAAGCCCTATCTTAACAGCTTCAACGAGAAGCTTAACACAGTTTTCTAGATCATTTAGGCTCACTACCTCGCTAAAGCTGTGGGTATACCTTGAAGGGATGGAGAGAACTCCAGCCGGTATGCCGCGTTGACTTAAGTGAATCGCCGTGGCGTCGGTCGTTCCTCCTTCCAACACCTCTAGCTGGTAAGGTATACTTGCACGCTCAGCAGCGTTGACAAGCCATTCTCTCACCTTAGCGTTAGCTATAAGCCCTCCTGACAGTGAGTCGCGTCTTCCATCAGCTACAAGTATAACAGGGCCTTTACCGAGCTTCACGGGGGCTTCGTGATCTTGAGCTCCGGGATGATCAGCAGCAATAGTGGTATCTACAGCGACCCCTACCGTTGGGTTGAGGGCAAAGGCAGATACCGTAGCTCCCTTTAAGCCAACCTCCTCCTGCACCGTGAACACGCCGTAGAGTTTAAAGGGAGGATCTTCGATCCTTCGCAGAAGCTCAATTAGCACGGCGCAGCCAGCTCTATCATCAAAGGCTTTACCGCACACTAGATCTCCTCCCAGTTCAAACATGTCCATGTAGATTGTTATGGGATCCCCCACTTTAACTCCCAATGCTTGAGCCTCATTAAGGCTATGTGCACCTATATCTATGAACATCTTATCGTAGGTGACGAGCTGCTTCCTTTCATCCTCCTTCATCACATGTATGGCCTTACATCCAATAACTCCTTCAACCATACCCTTAGAAGTATGTATACGAACCCTCTTCCCTAGGAGGACATGGTCAGGGACTCCGCCTAGCTTAGCGAATCTTATGAAACCTTTATCGTCGATGTGTTTAACTATTAGGCCTAGCTCATCCATGTGTGCGGCTACCATTAGGCTCAAGTCTCCTTCACCCTTTACAGCTATGAGGTTGCCCATAGAGTCGGAGGTGAGGGAAGATACGTGTCCTTCCAGCTCTTTTTTTATCACGTTCTGTACGCTATATTCAAAGCCTGAAGCGCCACATGCTTCAGAAAGATTTTTCAGAAGCTCCTTCATAGACAAGGTAACGTCCCCAACCTCAGCTCCCCAAGCTAGCTGATATAGATTTCCCTTAAGTAGAGGTCTGAAGCTTATCCATGAGCTCCCTAATGGTTAGGGGAGGCTTCTCTCCTCCAAGCCTTAATAGCTTAGAGGCCTGAAGCACCAGAGGAGGCTTCATGTCAGGTAGCTCTAAAAAACCTCTCGTCCATTAAAACAGACCTAGCATCATTACCGCCCAGCAGCACCCCCATTATTCATGACGTAAACCCTGTCAGCCACTCTAGCCACGAACTCAACGTCATGTGAGGAGATCGACGACATCCGTTCAGCGGTCAACTTTCGTTTAATGCGGCTTAGCGCGTAGCCACCGTAGCCCAAGAAGATAATGTATGTAATCGCAGCAGCGGTAATGTCTAGGAAGCTAACGGGCATGTGTATAGCGATCGCTGGGCAGCTAAGTTGAGGGCGCATATAAATGTTACTAATACTTTTTCAGTAACACTTGTATCCCCCTAGCTTATTTAAGCCCTTCACACCAAAAATAACTGGGGGTTTGGGTGTCTAGCGAGGAAGCTCAACTTAAGGAGGAAGGAGTAATTAGAGCTAGCGTATCGTTCCCCCCTGAGCTGCTAAGAGAGTTTGATGAGCTAGCTAAAAGCTTGGGATATAGGAAGAGGTCTCAAGCCATCTGCGACGCCATGAGAAACTTCATCGTGGAGTATTCGTGGAAGGAAGCTCAAGGCAATGTCATAGGAGTGATCTCCTTCATCTACGAGCATGAAACAGGAGCAGTAGCTGAAAGGCTGCTTGAAGTAGAGCATTCCTTTAACGACGTCATCGTCTCCACGATGCATGTCCACCTCGACGAAGAAAACTGCTTAGAAGTCCTCGTAAGCAGAGGGCCAGCTGAGAGGATACAGAAGCTCTCAAACACGCTTCAAAGCCTTCGAGGAGTTAAACATCTAAAGCTGCTCACCACCGCCCTAGTAAAGTAAGAAGCTAAAAAGAGGAGGCTAGATGCCCGCCGACTCTAGGTAGTTGCCGTCATCTACCCTTCCATGTAGGTTTACGTTTCTCCATGAAAGCCTTAAGGCCTTCCACAGCGTCTTCTGTCTTCATCAATTCCTCCACGTATATCTTGGTGACCTCCTCCACAGCCTTCCTAGTGGCAACTATGTCTATGGCTTTCATAAGGGCCTTCTTAGTTATCCTTAAGACGGCGGGGCTCTTATCCTTGAGCTTAGCCACCAGCTCGTTAACGGCTTCCATCAACTTATCTGAAGGAACTGCCCTATTCACTAGTCCGATCTTAGCAGCTTCCTCACCACTGACACGATCCCCTGTAAGTATGAGTTCGAAGGCCTTCATTCTACCTATTAATTGAGGCATTATAGGAATAGCTACAGGGGGGTAGACCCCTACTACAATCTCAGGCTGACCTATCTGGGCTTCTGCGGCAGCTATAGCCATGTCGCACGCTATCATTAGTTCACAGCCCCCACCCAGCGCATGGCCATTAACCGCTGCTATGATAGGTTTATCGACTTCCCACATGGCGTAGAACACGCCGTTAAAAGCCTTGATAAAAGCGTCCAGCTTATCGGGCATGTGGTCGGCTACATCAGCCCCCGCTGAGAAAGCCTTGCCAGCGCCAGTGACAACTATAACTGATACCGCCTCGTCAGAGCCAGCCTTTCTAAAAGCATCAGCTAGCTCTAGTAGCATCTCAGTGTTCATGACGTTAAGCGGAGGCCTATTGAGGGTTATCCAAGCCACGCCATCTTTTACCTCATAGAGAACGTCTTTGTAAGACAACCAACAACCACCCCTTCATTGTTGATAAAACCAGTATTTTAATGTTGTGAAA
>QMSI01000030.1 GCA_003649615.1 Thermoprotei archaeon
AGTACAAGATCCTCCATGCTTATAAAGGCGGCTTCTATGTTAGGTATAGAGGTATCAGGGAGGGAGACTAACGGAGTGGAAGGAGGATAAGCCTCGAGCTATTGTTATTACCGGAACACCTGGAACAGGTAAAACCTCATTGGGTAAGGGGCTGGCTGAGGCCTTCTCTTTGATGCACGTGGATGTTCCTCTGCTAGTTGAAAAAGAAGGATTGTATAGTGATGTTGATCGCGATAGGGGATCAAAAGTTGTATCGCTCAGTAAGCTAAGACGCAGGCTACACGGCTTGCTCATGGAGACTGGCGGGCTTGTAGCATCTTCTCACGTTCCTGACGTCCTACCTAGTAGGGATGTAGACTACGTCCTCGTATTGAGAATTGACCCGAGGGCTCTCCTACACCGTTTACTAAGTAGAGGTTGGCCTGAGGGTAAAGTGAAGGAGAATGTAGCTTCTGAAGCGTTGGGTATCTGTCTAGCTCAGGCCCTTGACTACTATGGTGAGGTCAAGGTCTACGAGCTCGACGTGACAAATAAGTCGTTAGAAGACGTATTGGAGGAGGCCACTAAGATGATTAAAGGCGAGGTTAAGAAGACTACTATTGACTGGTTGGCTAAAGCTGAGGAAGATGAAGATCTTGCTAGCTTATTGGCTAGTTGTTAACGCCCTAGCCACTTTAAGGCTCTTTTAGCGGCTAAGTTGATGTCTTCGGCCGTGACCGTCTTTCTACCTGCATGCTTAGCCAGCTCTACGGCTTCCCCAGCAATATCGAAAGCTATGGTTTCAAGTACCTGTCCAAGCGCTTTGACCGCCTCATCACTAACCCTCTCAGCTCCAGCTTTACGGATTACTCTATCGATTGGTGCTAAGGGAAGCTCCGGCATTGCCTTCCCCCTCATGGAGGATGTTCTAGATCTTCCTCTTTAACTTTTAGCTAGTGCGAGGAGGGTTTAAATAAGGCTTTAGCTTCGCCTAAGGGGAGGCGCATGGGTAAGGTTAGATCTGGCGTAGTTAAAAGCATGGCTAGACGTCTCCTTACACTCTACGGCGATAGATTTACCTCCAACTTTGAGGAAAACAAACGCCTTGTATCAGAGTTAACTACCATAAGGGCTAAACACCTAAGGAATAGGGTAGCTGGATATATTACAAGACTAGTTAAAATGAGGAGTTTCAAGGAGGAGCCTAGGGAAGAAGCGGAGCAGAACGCTTCGAGTTCCTAGTGGAGCTTCAAGTATAATCTTCTTCGAAAAGCTGTATTGAAGAGGGTTTCTACCGTCTTATTGACCTTATCCGCCTTGAGATGAGCCACTATCCTGAACTCTTCTATTTCTATCTTATCTGGCCTCTTCCCCAGGAGAAGATTGAGGGCCTCTTTGACGTCTTCCTTGTCCACCGGTGGGAGGTGTTCTTTGCACTTAACGGGGCATTTCTCATAACAAAGCTGACTGGTGAAGCATAGCCCAGCGCAAGGCAGCCTCTTTCCTGTTTTAAGCATGTATGAGAAAGTTGTGGCACAGCAAGCGCTACGTAGGGGCATCAACCCTACCTCTTCGGCTATCTCGATTGCTTTTTTCTTGAGGTTGGAGGAGGGGACGTCGATAAGCCTCCTCCCTCCAACTTCTTTGAGAAGCTTCTCCTCGATAATGTGGGTGTTTAAACCCATAGTCTTGAGTCTACGCAGTATCCTTTCAGAAACCCTTAAGCCACCTATGACCACTCCCATGGCTCCAGCTCTTTTTGCCTCATTCATGAGATCTTCCAGCTCATCCTCAACTAAGCCAGGTATAAGTGGTCTTAGGAAAAGGAAGGCAGGGACTCCCTCCCTTCTCAGCTTTCTTAAGGTGTCAAATCTATCTTCAGGAGAAGGCGCTGAAGGCTCTAGGGCTCTATGGTGTCTCAAGGTGATTACAGTTACCAAGACATTGACTTGAACCCCTTTCAATCTCGCTAGGTTTTTTACCACCTCGTCGCTGACGCTTGACTTTGTTGATAACTGACAGAGGTTACCGAGCTTTTCACCTACTTCATGAAGGTATTCAAGGGTCTTTCCCGTACAGTCTCCGTGAAGGGGCTCACAAACGCTACCGAAAGCTAAGTAGGTCCCCCACACTCCAGGAAGAAATCTTGGGTTCATTAATATGGCATATGTCCATTCGGAGCCTGACAAGGCATAGGGATGCGCTCTTCCTCGAGGGAAACCTAGCTCCTCTATGTAACAGTAGAGGCAGGAGAAGGGGCAACCTACACATGTGTGGACAGTCAAACCGCAAGGCCTTGGAGGCCGCTTTGCATGTCCGTCGCCTCTAGCTTTACGCTGCCTCCAGCTCTCTAGCTCTTTTTCGAGGGACTTAACTAGTGCTTTCTTTAGGGCTAAAGCCCTCTTAAGCGCTATTAACCCTCCTATCTCGCTCAAGCTTTCCCGAAAGGCTATTTAGCCCGTGCCTAATTATGGTTTATGGAATGAAGAGGTTGACCTGCTCTGAGACCTTAGTTGATGATGATATGTACCTCCTCTGACCTGGTGATGGATGTGAAGGTTAAGCTAAGGTTTATGGCAGTATTAAAACCTCTGGCCAAAAACCCTGTCTACGAACTTGAGATCGAAGAAGGGGCTACTCTAAGCGTCCTTTTAAAGAAGCTTATCCAAGAGGAGCGTAAAGAGCTTCTAGCAAGGCTTCTGGATCCCTCAGAGGCCTCTCTACAATCTGACATATTGGTGCTCATAAATGGAATTGAAATAAGTGCTCTCGAAGGATTAAACACTAAGTTAAGGGATGGTGATGAAGTCGTGTTCTTGCCTACGGTACATGGAGGAAGCTTGGAGTTTGTTGCTCCTTGGTGGGATGAATTTTACTTTAAGATTCTTAGGCTGGCTGATTTGATCGAGGCTTCAGGCTTTAAACCTGACATCATAGTGGGAGTTGCTAGAGGAGGTTGGATAGTAGCTAGATTACTCTCCGATTTTCTTGACAACCCTAACGTCGTCAACGTTAAGGTGGAATTTTACCGCGGGGTAGCCGAGACCATGGAGGAACCTAAAATTTCTCAGCCTCTATCAGCCTCAGTTAAAGGATGCAAGGTGCTTATAGCGGATGATGTAGCTGATACGGGTAAGTCGCTTGAAGTTGTAAAGAGACATGTGGAGGAGAAGGGGGCCTCAGAGGTCAAGATAGCTACGGTCTACTATAAGCCGTGGTCTATCATTAAGCCAGACTTTTATGTTGATGAAACAACCTGTTGGGTGATTTTTCCACACGAAGTGAAGGAAACCATGACTAAGCTCCTAACTAGGTGGTTAAGCGAAGGGATAAGTGTTGAAGAGGCTAAAGAAAAACTGCTTAAAAGCGGAATCAAACTCGAGGTGCTTGAAGCCCTTCTCCCCAAAGTATTAAGTAAGCTTAGCTGAGTGGCGAGGTGCTTGAAGCTCTTTCAGCTTGAAGACCCTATACTAGGTAAGGTTGTTGTTGCAGCAGCTGGGGTTAGAGTCGTCAGTCCTCTACGTCCTGACGACGTACTTAAGGTGGTTAAAGGTAAGGGCGGTATAATATGTCAGATATTTGACTACTTAGCGGTGGCTTCGTGGAGGCATCTCCTACACGCCTCGATTTTAGCGTTAAAAGCTTTGAGGGAAGGACGGATGCTTGCTCGAGATTTAGGGATCGAGATCTTACTTTACGTTGCAGGTGAGAGACAGATTAGGGAGGCCATAAGTAAGGTGGGAATCAAGGAGGATTCGAGAGGCATAGTGATCTTATACTTCGCGAGGGATAGGGAAGAGGCTGAACGATTATTCGATGAAGTGGTAAAGGAGCTTGGAGGTCTGCTTGATGATTCATTAATTGAAATCTCTGAGGATAAGATGGAGGAATTGAAACGGCGCTTCTCTATATGTGAGGAGGAGCTTAAGGCTTCAGTTGCTGAAGGTGAAGATGAGCTGAAAGCCTTAATTAAATGCGTCTTGAGCAGGGTTGCTGAAATAGATATAAAGAAAGAAGCTTAGCGTCCCAGAAGCTTGACTATCGACACGACCTCTTCAGGTTTAAGGACAGAGATACCAGTGACATCAGCTAAAACTTCAACCTGGACCACTCTGTCTGGATTGGTTAAATCCACTTTCCTAGAGATTCTCGAAGCAATAGCCTCTATAATATCATGGGTCCTTAGAGCAGTGGCCCTTTTATTGACGGTAACTCTAAAGGACTCATCGATGGGTATCTTACGCTCAGCTAGTTCACTAGCTGCCTTAGAGATCTCTTCTAAGGAGGTTGGCACGACTACCTCTATTGGCGTAAGCTTAAGTACGTACCTAAAGTCCCATGGCCTCTCCTTGGCCATGGCCTCGAGCTTACGTACAGCCTCAAAGGGATCAAGCTTAGTTTTCACGGTCACAAGACCAGAGATTCTTGTTTTTTGCGCCTCTGCTTGGTCATCTCCAATCTCTCTAAAAAGATACCAAAGTTCGCTGACACAGTCGTTTTCTCTATTTCGATAAGTTGAGATCAGGAGATTGAACCTCTGCATAGGTCTTCAGCTTAGCTTTGGTAACTTAAGCTTTAAGCGTTGCCTTCTAATAAGTGTAAGACTTTTTTACTCAAAAAGTTTTAAATAATGTGGACTCCCGAAGCCCTTTTCGAGGTGTAACCTTATGTTTGAAGAGGAATGGGAGGAGGAGTGGGAGGAAGAGTGGGAAGAAGAGGAGTGGGAAGAAGAGTGGTGAAGGCTCCTCCTTTTTACTAAAAGTTTTCACTATCATCTAAATCTTTTAGAGGGGTAGAGCATGGCTAGAATAGCGGTCCTTGACAGGGACCGCTGTAAACCTTCGAAGTGCTCGCAGGAATGTTACAGGTTTTGTCCTAGAGTCAGGATTGGGGATAAAACTATAACGTTTGAGGACCCCTCAGGGAAGCCTAGGATCTCAGAGGAACTATGTTCTGGCTGCGGCATATGTGTTAAGAAATGTCCATTCAAAGCTCTCTGGATTGTTAATCTCCCCGAGGAATTAGAGGGAGAATGTTCTTTTAGTTACGGTGTCAACGCCTTCAGGCTCTATCGACTACCAGTTCCTAAAGAAGGCTCTGTTCTAGGCCTAATAGGCCAAAACGGTGTTGGAAAATCCACTGCACTTCGAATACTAGCAGGTGAGTTAAAGCCTAACTTAGGTCTTTCCGAAAACCCTCCAAGCTGGGAGGAGGTTATTGATCGATTTAAGGGCTCTGAGCTTCAGGGCTACTTGACGAAGCTCTCGAGGAGGGAGCTTAAAGCGGTACATAAACCTCAATATGTTGATAAGATACCTAAGTTTGTTAAGGGGAAAGTCGGATCGCTGCTGGAGAAGGTTAATGAGAGAGGGATAATCGACCGCGCCATAGAGGAGCTTGAACTAAAAGAAATTTGGGAAAGAGATGTTAGCCAGTTGAGTGGCGGTGAGCTGCAGAGAGTAGCTATAGCAGCGGCTATATTGAGGGAGGCTGACATCTACTTATTTGATGAACCTTCCAGTTACCTAGATGTTAGGCAAAGGATGAAGGCCGCTAAGTTCATCAGATCGTTGGTCTCAGAGGGTAAGATTGTGGTGGTCGTTGAACATGACCTGGCCATCTTAGACTACCTATCGGATCATATATGCGTCCTTTACGGTAAACCAGGGGTCTATGGAGTAATTTCTCACCCGTACTCCGTTAGGGTGGGGATTAATGTCTATCTTGACGGCTATCTACCCGATGAAAACATGCGGTTGAGAACTGAGCCCGTTAGGTTTAGAGTTAAGCCTGCCCCTATGGAGCAAAAGTTTGAGGCTCCTCTAATAAAATGGGGAGAGATGTCGAAGAAGCTGGGTACTTTCACTCTGAAAGTTGAAGGAGGAGTTCTACATAAAGGTGAGGTAGCCTGTGCCTTGGGTCCCAACGGTATAGGTAAGACCACGTTTGTGAAACTGTTAGCAGGCTCTTTGGAACCTGATGAAGGCTTTGCGCCAACGAGCTTATTTGGGCTTAAGGTTAGCCATAAGCCTCAATACCTCACCGAGCTACCTCTTGAAGGAAACGTTGAAACAGCTCTAAGGGAGGTTGTAGGCTCTGAGCTTTATTCTTCATGGTTTCAGGCAGACGTTATTAGGCCTCTAGGTGTAGATCAATTAATGGATAGAGACGTTGAAGAGCTAAGTGGTGGCGAGTTGCAGCGAGTGGCCATAACAGCATGTTTAGGAGCCGACTCTCACGTGTATCTCTTGGACGAACCCTCAGCTTACTTAGACATAGAGCAAAGGTTGGCCATGGTTAAGGCGGTGAAGAGAGTGGTAGAAAATAGGGGGGCTGTTGCGTTAGTGGTAGAGCATGATGTAATGGTGGCTGACTCTCTCGCTGACGTCATCATACTATTTAGCGGCTTCCCAGGCTTGGAGGGTCACGCCTTCTCTCCCATGGGGTTAAGGAAGGCCTTCAACTCCTTTCTAAAAGACCTAGACATTACTTTTAGAAGGGACCCACAGACTGGCAGAGCAAGAGTTAACAAACCAGGCTCCTACCTGGACAGGACGCAGAAGGCTATAGGAGAGTATTACTATGAGCCTCAAGGAGCTTAAAGTTCCTTGACCACCTTCTCCATAGCTTCTACGGCCTCAGCAGGTATGCTACGTCTAGTTGATATCAATAGATGTTTGTCCTTGGCTTGGAGTATGAATAACTTCATTTTCTCGTAGCTAACCATAATATGCTTAATATCTCCCCCATACTCTTTGGTCTTCTCGAATATGCCGCTGATAACGGCTGCGGCCACTCCAGCTATCTGTTCCACGATTTCAGGGGGCCAAGTATACTTGGCTCGAGAACAAACTTCGAGCACAGAGCCTTCTTTATCAGCTATCACGACGTGCCTTATATCATCATGAATGTTGAATAGTTTATTGCAAACTTCTTTGAGGGTCTTCAAAGGTCATTCCCCATGAAGCTTTAAGCCTATAAACTTATATCTCTTTTGGTAATCAAAAATCAAAGAGGTGTATTTGGTTGAAAGTGACTGTGAGCCTTATCAAGGCAGATGTAGGTTCCTTAGCCGGTCACCACAGAGTACACGAAGATCAGATGAAGGTTGCCAAGGAAAAATTGGAGGAAGCTAAACGTAAGGGTCTCTTAATTGATTACTATGTATTTAATTGCGGCGATGACCTTGAACTCCTCATGACACATACAAAAGGAGTTAACAACCCCGATATCCACGGTCTGGCTTGGGAAACTTTCAAGGAAGTTACGGCAAAGGTATCTAAACCCCTTAAGCTATATGCCGCTGGCCAGGACCTACTTGTTGAAGCCTTCTCAGGAAACGTTAAGGGAATGGGTCCTGGCGTAGCTGAGATGGAGATTGAAGAAAGAGTAGCAGAACCCATAGTGGTATTTGCTGCTGATAAGACGGAGCCCGGCGCTTGGAACTTACCATTGTATAAGATATTCGCAGACCCCTTTAACACCGCCGGCTTAGTCATAGATCCTTCGCTTCACGGAGGTTTTACCTTTAGGGTTCTAGACATATTAGAGGCTAAAGTAGTTGATTTACACTGTCCTGCTGAAGCATACGACCTCCTAGCCCTCATAGGAACTACAGGCAGGTACGTGATTGAACGGGTCTTTAAAACCTCTGATGGCTTACTAGCTGCCGTAGCCAGTACTTCAAGGCTCAACTTGATAGCTGGGAGATATGTGGGTAAGGATGACCCAGTGATGATTATTAGGGCTCAACACGGCTTGCCTGCTCTCGGCGAAGTACTAGCTCCTTTCGCTACCCCACACTTAGTTGCTGGGTGGATGAGAGGTAGTCACTATGGACCCTTGATGCCTGTTAGCCTGAAGGACGCTAAATGTAGCTACTTTGATGGTCCTCCAAGAGTAGTAGCGTTAGGCTTCCAATTGGCTGAAGGTAAGCTCATAGGCCCCGCTGACCTGTTCGATGACCCTGCGTTCGACAGGGCTAGGGCTATGGCAGTGGAGATGGCTACTTACATGAGAACTATGGGAGAGTTCATGCCAGCGAGGCTGGGAGCGGAAGAGATGGAGTACACTACCTTACCTCATGTTCTGGAGAAGTTAAAAGATAGGTTTAAGCCAGCAGAATAGAGGTTTCTCCCTACCTTACCTTTTTTCTAGAGCGTTTAGCGCTCCTTGCGCAAGATCCCGCAATACGGCTTCTTGGTCCTTAGCTTTAACCACTCCTGAAGCAAGTAGCACTCCTTGAGTCCCTAATTTTAAAGCTGCGTGAACATCTTGGCCCTCAACAATGCCTGCTCCGCACAGCACGATCACGTTGCTATTAATTTTCCTGACTAGATCAACAGTTCCACTGACCACTTCAGGTTTAGCCTTACTTACCGCTACGCCGTGTCCTATTAGTTCAGGTGGCTCCACAGCTATAGCCCAAGGATCTATAGCTGCAGCCGCTGCGCTAACCTTAGGATTATTGGTACACACCACGCTGAATAGTCCGACTTCCCTAGCTCTAGCTACTGCTCCCTCAATGTCGGCTAGTAGAAGGCGGCGTTCAGAGTGGTTGATCAAGGTTCCAGAGGCTCCAGCTTCCTTAACAGCCTCAGCTAAGACGTGCCCTGTCCAGGCACCTCCTCCAATAGGATCTATATGTTGAGCGAATACTGGAACCTCTACTTCAGCGGCCACCTTAGGAATATCAACATACTGCGGAGCAACGGCTATACAGACACCGTATTCCTTGGCAACCTTCTCTGCCTTCTTTGCTAATTCTACTGCTTTTGAGCCATAAGCTTCGATGTAAGCCTTAAAGTTGATCAATATTAACGGAAGCTCTACCTTAATCAATCCGGGTCAAATAGCGTTAGGACAGCTTAAGTATTTAAAGCCTCAGTGTTCACAGGCGTATGTGACCCTTATGGTTAAAGTAGAGCCAATATGTGCTGTCTGCCTGCTCCATAGAGGTTATGAGGAGGCTGAGCTTTCCACCTCAGATTTAGGCCTAAGGATGAGGGTGATGATAGAGCTCCTGAAAATGGTCAGCGAGAGGTTTTCACCTAATGCTGTGCCAGCTTGGCTAGGGGCTGAAAGGGATAGACTTATAAGGCGTATTACTGGTTGTCCTGACCCCTACCGTGAGGCTAAGAGGAAGAGTAATGAAGAGGCCTTAAAACTGCTTCCTAGCGTCAAGAATCTTCTAGCGCCCTTAAAAGATCCCTATGAGAGATTTAGGAAGGCCTGTTTAATAGCAACTGCTGCTAATGCCTTCGAGTTTGGCATCTTAGGTTATAGCTTCCAGGTCGCGGATGCAGGGTCTTTACTGACCGAGGCTGAACGTAGCCTAGTAATAGATGACACTGAACAGGTATTCTCGATTCTCAAGGATGGCAAGCGCGTACTATATCTTCTAGACAATGCAGGCGAAGTAGGCTTCGACTTAGTGTTAATAGAGGAACTTAAAGCGTTAGGTTTGGAAGTTAGGGTGGTAGCTAAAGGCTTCCCGATACTTAATGATGCTCTATTAGAGGATGCCCTCTTCTTCGGCCTTGACAAGGTCGCTGATGAATTGTTGACCACCGAAAATGATGAAGTGGGCTTCACTCCTGAAAAAGTTCCTTCGTCTCTCCTTGATGCTTACCGCTCATCTCATCTCATTATAGCTAAAGGTATGGGCAACTATGAAACCCTGACTGAGTACCCGGCTAAACCTCCTATCGTTCACCTCCTTAAAGCAAAGTGTGGACCTATTGCTAGAAGCTTAGGTGTACCTATAGGTTCATTGGTTGTGAAGTTGAGGAAGGACTAAATCTACCTTAAATCATGGATAAGTAGGGCCCGTAGCTCAGCTTGGATTAGAGCGGCGGCCTCCGGAGCCGTAGGTCGGGGGTTCAAGTCCCCCCGGGCCCGCTTCTTATAATGCGATTGTAAGTAAGCTACTTGAAGGGCTCTAAGAGAAGTAGATCCTGAATAGATGTTTGTAGGAGAGGACGAAGGTCATCGCTACATTATATCAACGGGAATTATACCTATCAATTTCATCCCGTTGCAAAGCACAGTTTTAAGCGTGTACACTAACATGAGCCTGGCCATTCTAACCTCTTCATCTTTTTCATGGATGACGTTTACCTTCTCGTAGTAACTATTGAAAAGTGAGCTTAAGTCGTTTAAGTAAGTAGCGAGTAGTTCAGGGCGTAGTTCATCGGCTGCCTGTCTTACGATCCTAGGGAAGGAGCAAAGCTTCATTACAATTTCTCGTTCTTGTGGGTGTCTCAGTTTTGCCGTGTCTACTTCAGAAGGCTTGAAACCGCCTTTCTTAAGGATCCCTAAAGAACGTACATAGGCATAGTTTATGAATGGAAGGCTATTTTGCTCAAAGTTGATCACTCGATCCCAGTTAAACATCATAGGCTTCGACGCTGAAACACTCACTAACGCATACCTAACAGCACCTACCCCCAGCTTCTCGGCTACTCTACGCTTTTCCTCTTCGGAGAGGTTTGGCCAACGCTTGCCCACTTCAATGTACACTCTATTAGCAGCCTCATCCATTATCTGGTCGAGAGTGACATAACGGCCTCTCCTACCGGACATTCTATAGCCAGGTAGGTGGACCAGCTCATACGCGTAATGTATATAGTTGTCGGCTAAGTCTCCGTGGCCTAAGGCATAGAGAGCGATCCTAAGCTGCATCTGCGCTAAACTTTGCTCTGCACCTATGACATTAATCACCTTGTTTGCTCTCTTCAGCTTCCATAGGGCATAGGCTATATCCCTTGTAGTGTAAAGTGTCGTGCCATCTGCCCTTGTGAGCGTAAGATCGGGTATGACGTGTTCCTCCTTAATTCCAAGTTTTCTCTTGAGGTCTAGGTTCTTTGCTGTCTCCTCAGCCTTAAACACCAGTGCCTCCATCTCGATAGAGGTGAAAGGTGTCCTGCGAAGTCCATCGAGGATCTCCTCAACAGCACCGCTCCATACTGTAAGCTCACTCTCCCAATCCCAAGAATCGAAGCGTATGTTCGCCCTATTCAGTGTCTCCTTAAACCCCTCTAAAGTTAAATTACATAACTCTCTAACTGCCTTAACCGCATAGGGCTTTCCTTCCTCATAATCTCGATTTAGCTTAAGTGCCTCGCCCCGTAGGTCGACATCTTTCAAAGAGTCCATGAGTGCTTCGAAGAGCCTTTCGTCACGCTCCCTTAGCTCTTGCAGCACGCTCATCCATTCACTAAGTTTAGCTCTAGCCTTCGTAGCTTCCTCGTCCTCACCTGCGGCCAATGTTTTGAGACGCTGAATCTCCATAAGTGTGTTAGAGATTGAGTAAAGTAAACCCACGAAATGGTCGGGTTTTACTCTGATCTCCACCTTATCCTTGACCTTGCTATAGGCAAAGGCTGCTAGCGCCACTTGGAAGCCTACATCATCAACGTAGAAGTGCCTTTCGACCCTATGCCCCCTAGCCTCTAGTAGTCTAGCTACGGCATCTCCTAGGAAGGAGTTCCTCCCTGTCCCTACGGTTAAAGGATGAACAGGGTTTCCGCTGGTATGCTCAACTATGACTTGAAGCTTTTCAGAGGCGGGCGTAGATCCGTAATCATCAGGTGCCTCTAAGACTGCTTTAAATAAATCTCTTGCTAACTGAACATGATCGGCTCTAAAGTTCACGTAGCCAGGTCCTTGAGCAACGACCTCGAGGATAGGGGGGCGAAGAGCCTTTTCGATTTCTGCCGCCAATACTCGGGCTACTTCTATAGGTGGTCTATTCAACCTCTTAGCGGCTTCGAAACAGGGATAAGCTAAGTCGCCAAATCTTGGATCTGGTGGGACTTCCAATGATAAGCTTAGCTTGGAAAGCTCTGGAAGTTTACGAAGTATAGCTTCTTTTAATGCTTCAAGACATGTAGCTTCGAATACCCCTAGCGGGTCGCTGTACACCTTTTAGACCCCTGGCTTAACCAGTCCACACGTTCTTAAAATGTTTCAGGTTAAGGTCTTTGGGTAAACGGCCCAGTTGAACTTGAACTCACGACTCCTAGCGAGCGCCTCGGCCTCTTTGAGGGCATGAGGCTGAACACGAAGCACAGCTTTCTGAAGGGTGAGTTTAATACGGTCCTAACGTCAAACGTCAGCGATGCTACGTTTAAGTGGAATAAGGTCGCTGAGGAGCTAAGCTTCCAGCGATATTGAATATCGGGGGTTTCGGCTTATACCAGCTTCTTAGGAAAGGTGGGGGTTATGGTTCTCTGGCTTCGATCACGCAATTCTCCTCACAGCTGAGGCTTTGAAGCAAGCTATGAGCCTCGCACCATCCTCGACTCCTAAGTGGTCGACCGAGGACCTAGTGACGTAGGCTTTTAAGTGGAGGCCGCCAGCCCTGGCCTTGACGAGCATCAGGGGGCCTCGAGGCTCAACCTCTTCCACGATCACCTCGAGCATGTTCCTAGCACTGACATCGTACGCTCCTGGCTTAAGCAGGACGATATCCTCGGGTCTAAGCGATAGGACCACGAGCTCCCCAAGAGACCCGCCGGCGACGGCCACTACTCTATGGCCTTCCACGTCTACCACGAGCTCCCCTCCACTGGCCTCGACCACTCTGCCCCTGTAGATGTTGGTGTCCCCAAGATACCTCGAGGCCTCCATCGACGCCAAGACCTCCCCTACGCTACCCTGCTTAACTACTCTTCCTCCCCACATGAACGCGGCCTTAGACGCTAAGGCTGCCACCTCGGCCATGTCATGGGTGACGTGTATCGCCGTAAACTCCAGCTCCTCGTGGAGCCTCCTTAACAGCCTCCACGCGCCGCTTTTCAAAGCAGGGTCCAGCGCCGCCGTGGGCTCGTCTAGTAGTAGCGCCTTGGGCTCCCATACGAGGGCTCGGGCAAGAGCCACTCTCTGTTGCTCGCCGCCGCTTAAGGTCCCAGGCTTCCTGTAGACCAGGTGTTCAATGTCGAACTCAGAGACCACCCACTTAACCCCCTCCCTGACTTCACGCTCCGATGCCCCCCTACATCTCAGGGGGAACGCTATGTTCTCGTAGACAGTCATGTGGGGCCATAAGGCGTAGCTCTGCGGCACAAACGCTAACCCCCTCTTCTCGGGTGGCAGCTTGGTCACATCGACACCGTCGACGAGGATTCTCCCTCTATCAGGCCTCCTAAGCCCAGCAATGCACTCGAGGAGCAGGGTCTTACCTGCGCCACTGGGACCCAACACCACCACGTAGTCCCCACGCTGAGCCTCTAGGTACGCCTCTTCAAGCTTGAACTCCCCGAGGTTAAGGTGAAGGTTCTCGACGACTATCATCTCCTCCACCTCAACATTCCTCTAAGCACCAGGAAGACCGCCACCGACACGGGGAGAAGGATCGCCGTCAACGCCACGGCGTAGGGGAGGCCGTAGGTATTGAACCACTCCACTATCAACACATTTATAG
>QMSI01000031.1 GCA_003649615.1 Thermoprotei archaeon
CTATCACTAAGCCAAACACAGTGAGCAGCCACCACATCAGGCCCAAGCACACCCAAACCATCAAGATAAGCTGCTACGCCTTCGCCGACATCTACCTTAAAGGCCTCCTTTATCTTTAAGTGTTCATCTTCAGTCTCCGCCAGGTGTATGTGCCATAGGATCTTTTCACCGTATTTACTACTTAGCTCCTCGGAAAGTTGCCGTAGCTCCTTCAAGTATTCTGGGTCTACGGTGTAGGGGGCATGGGGGTCTATGGTGACCCTTATTCGTCCATTAAAAGAGCCATGCCACTTAACCATCATGTCATTTATAGCCTTTAGGTCAGCTTCCTTACGCCAGGAGAAACATACATGCCCCACCATCCCTCTAAGCCCTGCCTCAGCTATCGCCTTAGCCTCGTTGCAGTCTGGGAAGAAATGGTACATGGTGTTTAGTACCGTTACACCCATTAATGCAGACTCAACTGCAGCTAAAAGAGCACCCACATAGATAGAGTAGCCGTCCATATGGGCTTCCAGCGGCCAGATTTTTTGTTCTAGCCATTGTTTTAGGGGTAGGTCGTCGGCGTAGCCTCTCAGCAGCGTCATAGCGGCGTGTGTATGAGCATTAACCAAACCAGGCAAAACTACGCAGCTTGAGGCATCGAGAACATCGTAGCCCCTATACTTAGAGGCTAGGTTTCTTCGAGGACCCACGTCGACTATTCGGCCGTCCTCCACCACTATAATGGCGTCTCGTAACACTTCTCTATTTGACATGGTGATTACAGAGCCTGCTTTAACCACGAGGCTCATGTAGAAGCCTCCAGGTAGTCGTTGACTTTGTCTGGGTCGAAGTTTTCTGTCTTTAAAGAGTTAAAGGCGAAGTTGAGTAGTTTTTTCCTGACATCTTTAGCTAGGGTTGGGTACCAGACGGGGCTTGCGATTACTAGAGCTCGCCAGGCATAGAAGGGTTGAATGACCTTGAAGAGCTCTTCATCGCCTGTGCGGTCTAGGTAGTTAGAGATGAAGAGTTTATAGAGCTCCTCGAAGCCTCCTTCAAGCCTTCCCTTACTTCTAAGCGAGAAGAAGAGGTAGTTTATGGTCATAGCTGCTACATCATCAGCAGCCTCCCCAAACTCCCCTCTGCTCCGGTCAAGTACCGTGAACTCTGTGCCGTGGGTAAAGAGGACGTTCCATGGATGATAGTCACCATGTACTCGGCATAACCTATAGGTTTTCTCCTTAAGCCTCCATCTCCACTCTACGCAGAGCTTCTCGAGCTCGATGAACTCTTCTCTGCTAATGAAGTCGGTGGGAGCTGGATAGTTGTCGATGATACCCATTATACACTCGCCGTGGCCGATGAGCTCTCTGACCCTTCTAACGTATAGCTCAGGCTCCTTACTCTTCACAGAATGGATCTCAACCAGATAGTCGGAGAGGGCTTTACAACGTTTCCTATCCAAGTCCACTATGTGACCTCTCTCCGCTATTTCTTCTAGGTCTCTCCAGTACTCTCTACCTTCAGCTTTCTCTACGAGGAGGAAGAATTCCTCAAAGTTCTTGAGGCTTATCAGCTCTTTATCGCAGGTGAAGACCCCTAAGTCCAGAGCCTTAACATGTCTAGGAAGCTTAGAGTAGGCGGAGTATGCCCAGATTAAGGACTGAGCTCTATCAGCTGGGTGTTCATGTCCAAAGTGGTCGGGCTTCATGGTTTGAAGTACCGCTCTCTTAATCTCACCTGATACCTTAAACTCAAGTAGGTATGGGACGCCGTAGCCAAACTCCTTTACATCGCCAGGCCCTCCTCCAAGCCTCTCCGCTCTAACCAACTCCACTGATTGATTGAAAACCCTAGAAAGGTAGTGTTCAAGCTGAGCCTTATCCAAAGCTCCTTCCCCGTTTAAGGCTTAGCCTTCGAGGTATAATAAGCCTGACCGTTAAAGGTAGCCTAGCTCCTTAAGCTTACGTTCAATTTTAGCTGCCGCGTCCTCAGGTCTCTCTCTATCGGCTTCCACTACCACCTCCGGGTTTAAAGGCTCTTCATAGGGTTTTTGGAGTCCTGGGAGCTCTGTAATTTCGCCTCTGAGAGCTTTCCTATACAGCCCCTTAGGGTCTCTGTTAATAGCTACCTCCAAGGGGCACTTAACGTAAACCTCCAAGAACCTAGATAGCCTCCTTCTAGCTTCATCTCTATAAACCCTTTTATTAGCGGTGGCGTCAAAAATCACGTTAACTCCATGTTTAACCAATAGCTCCCCAATGTACACTAGCGCTCTATAAAAGGCTTCCCTCTCATCCTCTGTGTAGGTAGGGCGTGGAGTTAAAGACTTACGTACCTCATCAGACTCGAGGATCTGCACCTTAACCCCCCTAGCTTTAATCCTCTCTTCGAGCGCTCGCGCTATGGTGCTCTTCCCCGACGAAGGTATGCCGGTGAGCCAAACCGCGAAGCCTTCCACCCTTAACCCCACCTATACTCTGAGAGGCGGCAAGCTTAAGTCTCGCTCAGTCTTCATGCACCTGAATAGACATGGACAAGAAACTAGTAGTCACTGCAGCTTTACCTTACGCTAACGGAGACTTACATGTAGGCCACGCTATAAGCACCTATATCCCAGCCGACATCTATGTCAGGTTTAAGCGGTTAAAGGGCTACGACGTGGTTTTCGTTTGTGGAAGTGACGACCACGGCACCCCCATAGAGGTCTCGGCGTTGAAAGCGGGCAGGTCTCCGCTGGAACATGCAAGGTACTATCATGATAGACACGCTGAAGATTTCAGGCTCCTCAACATCTCCTTCGATAACTACCACTATACTCATAGTGAGGAGAACAGGGAGCTAACGGAGAGCTTCCTGATTAAAGCCAGGGAGGGAGGTTTCATCTACACTAGGGAAGTTGAACAGTACTACTGCGAGAGGGATCGAAAGTTTCTTCCTGACCGTTTCGTGGTGGGCACATGCCCTTACTGCGGTGCTGAAAACCAGTTCAGCGACCTTTGCGAGAAGTGCGGTAGGGTCATAGAGCCTGGAAAGATACTTAACCCTAAATGCGCTGTATGCGGCTCAACCCCTATTAAACGTAGATCCCTCCACTTCTTCTTCAAGCTCAGCGCTTTCAGGGAGAAGCTATACTCTTGGCTAAGCTCAGCTTCAAGCCGTGACTTCCCCAAGGAGGTGGTTAACTACGTGCTCAACTGGCTCCAAGCAGGCCTTGAAGACTGGGACATAACACGTGAAGATTACTGGGGCTTTAAGTTACCTTTCAAGGAGGCCTCCGACAACCAGTACGTCTATGTCTGGTGGGACGCGCCTATAGGTTACATAGCCTCTACTGTGAATTACTGCCGTAGAGCAGGTAGGGATTGGGAGACGTACTGGAAGGACCCTTCAAGCAAGGTAGTCCACTTCATAGGCAAGGACATAGTCTACCACCACTTCATCTTCTGGCCAGCCATGCTCCTAGCTGCTGGTTTTCCGCTACCAGGGAAGTACGTAGTCAACGGGTACTTGACCCTAGAAGGAGAAAAGATGTCTAAGAGTAGGGGGTGGCTGATACCTTTAAGATACCTGCTCGAACGCTACCCATCAGACTACCTGAGGTACTATGCTTGTTTCAAAGCCGCTAACTCCACGAGGGATAGCGACTTTAGCTTAAGGGAGTTCCAACGCAAAGTCAACAACGAGCTTGCTGATAACATAGGTAACTATGCTCACAGAGTGCTCGTATTAATACATAGATTTTTCGATGGAATCGTGCCCAACCCCTCTTGCTTTGATCAGGACGATGAAAGGTTTAAGGCCTTCATTGAAAAAGCGCCTTCAGAACTCGAACCGATCTACGAGGAAGCCGACTTCACGAAGGTGGGCGACCGTATACTACAAGCCTTCTCCGAGGCTAACAGCTATCTTAACTTAAAGGAGCCTTGGAGGAAAGCTAAGCAAAACGTAGAGGAAGCGGCTACAGCTATTTACTTAAGTGTAAATTTCCTGAGGGACGCCATGGTGGCCATGTACCCCATCACACCCACCTTATCCTCCCGAGTGTTGTCCTTCATTCACGTTGACGGAGACCTACAGCTCAGCTGGGATAGCCTAGGCAGGTTTCTCGTGAAGCCTGGACAGCGCATAGCTCGCCCTCAGCCCGTAGTCAAGAAGATCATCGACGCAGAGATTGAGGAGGACTTGGAGAGGCTTAGGAGAGGCTTCCTAGAAGAAGAGCCTGGTTGAGGTTTTCTCACACTTATAGACCTCGCTGTCTATATCTACGGAGAGAGTGAAGGTGACTATTACGCCGACGGTATACCTTGAAACCTACGGTTGCTGGCTCAATCAAGGCGACTCAGAGATAATGCTGGCTCTCCTCGAAGACATAGGCTTTACAAAGGTGAAGGCTCCTGAGCAAGCCGACCTCATACTTGTCAACACCTGTGCGGTTAGAGGCGAAACAGAACGTAAAATCTTGAGAAGGCTCAAGGCTTTAGACGCTATACGTAAACCTGGCTCGAAGCTCATAGTTGCTGGATGCTTAGCTACCTATAGGCCGGCTCTGATTGCCTCAACAGCTCCTTCAGCTAGTCTACTCTCCACTTTCTCCGTCGAAAAGGTGGTTGAGGTCACCCTCACGCCGGGGAGGTTGGCAGTTTTAGATAAGGGTCCTAGGAGGTACCTGCGCCTCCCGAGGTTTAAGGGAGGTAGAAGGTGTGTAGTCCCCATAGCTGTAGGGTGTTTAGGTAGCTGTGCTTACTGCGTCATGCCGCTGTCTAGAGGACCGCTACGGAGCTATCCTCCAAGCGAAGTGTTGAGGTATGTTAAGGAGGCGGTGGAGGCTGGGGCGAGGGAGGTCTATCTAGTGGCTCAAGACGCTGCTGCTTATGGACGAGACATAGGATACTCTCTTCCAAACCTCCTCCGCGACATATGTAAAGTGGAGGGAGAGTTTATGGTGAGGGTCGGCATGATGGAGCCTTCCACCACGCTTAAGGTACTTCAACCGCTCCTCGAAGCCTTTAGCGATGATAAGGTTTACAAGTTTCTCCACTGTCCCGTGCAGTCTGGGAGCGATAAGGTGTTGGAACTGATGAATAGAAGGTATAACGTGGACGTTTTCCTCTCCATTGTGGAGGCTTATCGCTCAAGTTTCCCTGATGGAAGCTTGGCTACCGACATCATGGTAGGGCTGCCGAGCGAGGAGGAGGCGGACTTTAAACAGACCTGTGAGCTACTAAAGAGGATAGAGCCGGATAAAGTACACATAGCCCGTTTCACCCCCAGACCACTTACGCCAGCTGCCTCCATGCCTCATCCACCCGACTGGGTTAAGAAGGAGAGGTCTAGGAGGCTCACCCTCCTTGTTGATGAGCTTACTCTCCAACGTAATAGGCGCTGGCTAGGCAGAGAGGTGAAGGTTCTCGTTACGGGCGAGGTTAAGGAAGGTTCTCTCATGGGGAGAACCTATACCTATAAACCTGTTGTCTTGCCTAGGCAGCCAGGCTTAGCTTGGAGATGGGTCAATGCATCGATCACCGAGGCCCACCCATACTACCTTAAAGCCACCTTACTTTAACCTCCTCCAACGGGAGGGAGTAGGGCTACTAAGTCCCCATCCTTAAGCTCATGTTCCAGGCCGACGCTTTTAGCGTTCACCAACACAGTGTAGCCTTTAGCTAGCTCCCCGCTCTCATTTAACGCTGTGCCTAGGAATACTTGAGGCCACCTACCAGCGAGAAGGCGGAGGAGGTCGCTTAGCTTAGCTCCATCCTTTAACTCCACTTCAACCCTACCACTGCTCATTTTTTCCCTGAGCTGAGCAAATAGCTTAACCTCCACCTTCACTTACCTTCACCTCAAACGTTGACCTGCCGTGGCTGAGAAGCTACTTAACGAGGGGTTTAAGAGGCTTTACTTAACCTTAAAGCTAGATGCAGGGTAAGGAGCGTAAGTGGGCCTATCTAACCCTTCATTCTAAGTGGGATCGCACAGACCTTGACATACCTATCTACAGAGCTTCGGCTCGCGGCCGAGTAGTCCCCCTCTTTAAAGCTTTAACCTCAAGCTTCTGCGTGAATGAATGTCTCTACTGCGCTCTACGTGCTCCTCGAAGTATAGCTAGAGCTAGATGGACCCCTGAGCTTCTCGCGGAGGTTGGTTTTAAGTTATGGAAGAGCGGCCTCGTGGAAGGTGTTTTCTTAACATCTACTGTTGACCGTGACCCTGACCGCTCAATGGAGGTGGAGTTAGAAACCGCTGAGAGGCTTAGAGCTATGGGTTTCACAGGCTACATTCACCTGCGCGTAATGCCTGGATGTAGCCGCCACTTAATAGCTAGGGCAGCTGAGCTAGCTAACCGTATAGGTGTTAACTTAGAGGCAGCTTCCTCAGACATATTCGGTGAGCTCTGTCCAGACAAGGGGGATTATCTTAACGACCTAGTAAAGAGGTTGGAGTGGTGTGTAGGGGAGGCTTCAAGGGCTAGGAGTGAAGGTTTCAACATCGACGTGGACACCCAAGTAATAGTAGGCGCCTCCATGGACAACGACCTCTCATTTCTGGAGCTGACTTGGCGCCTCTATAGGCACCGTCTACTTCGAAGAGTCTACTATAGCGGTTTCGAGCCCATTAAAAATACTCCTCTACAGCAGCATCCTCCATGCTCTAGGCTCCGTGAACATAGGCTCTACCAGGCCTCCTTCCTCCTACGAGACTACGGCTTCACGTTAAACGACTTAAATCCTCTCCTAGACGGCCGAGGCATGTTGCCCAACGCTAGCAACCTTAAGCTCCTCTACGCTAAACGTAACCCAGAACTATACCCCGTAGACCTCAACGAGGCCTCCTACGACATGCTGCTTAAGGTACCCTTCATAGGCCCTAGGACAGCCAAGAAGCTAATGAAGCTACGAAAGGAGAAAGGTAAGGTAACACCAGGCGACTTAAAGCTGCTTCTCGGCGAAGCAAGGTTTAGGTTAGCCAAGCTCTACGTAGCTGTTCAAGGGAAAAGCCTAGTAGACTTTATATAATGCGTTCCTCAACAGCCTTAGAACAGTGCATCTCCATGGCTCGCTGGCTTAATCTCACGCTCTTAACCTTAACATTCCTCGTCGTAGCCCTTACTCCTCAAGCCTATGCTCAGCCCAGCGTCTACGCTGAGCGTAGGGTAGAGGTTTACCTAAACCACCTGGTTTTAAAGGACACCATAACCATCCTCTCAGCCCCCTTTAACTTAACCTTCGCGCTTCCAACCTCCATCGAGGAGGACCTCTTAACCATCTATGTAACCTCTCCTAGCGGAGAAATTATTCAGCCTACAAGGCTTGGAGTAGAAGGAAACCTAACATTGTTCAGCTGCCTCATCCAGGATGAGGGCAGCGCGGAGGTCGTATACACCCTCTTTAACCCTGCCCAAGGCTTAAACAGGACTTTAATCCTACCGCTCTATCCCATTTTAGGCTTCGATGTCGAGCAGTGTAACGTCACCTTCACCTATCCTCAGGAAGCCTACGTAGTCCAGGTCTACACGTTGGGTGTAGAGGTCTTAGAGGGTGAGAGGCCTATCAAGGCGGTTAACATTTCAGGCCCTCTTCCTCCTTTCACGTTGACCTGGCTCAACTCCACCTACGCATTGAACCGTGAAGTCGAGAAATTCATCTGTGTTGAAGCCTTACGAGAACTGAACCTAGAACCTAACGGCGAGTTTGAAGCCTCTGACACCTTGACCTTCCAGGGCTTAAACCCCAGCGACAGGGTCCAAGTAATAGAGTTCACCCTACCACCAGGCGTTGAGGAGGTGAAGGTGAGAGACTTCTTTGGCTTCTTCGAAAAACGAGATAGCTTAGATCTTTTACTGTCAGCTAACTACGAAGTAGACCAGCTGGAGAACGCTACCATCATAAAGGTTAGGCCTAGGTTCACCCTTGGCTACGGAGAAAACGTCACCTTCACCGTCACCTACCACTCTTGCCTAGAAGGGACGGGTGAAGTCACCCTACCCACCCTACCCTTCAATGACCAACCCATCCTTCACTTAACCCTAATCCTCCATCCTCCTCCGGGAACCACAGAATTTGAGGCTGATCCTCCACTAAGCCTAGAACAAGTCGATGGTTCAACCATAGCTAAATATACCTGTATAAACCTCTACCCTCCTCCTACCACCTCAGTCACCATGAGGTTCACCCTAGGTTTTACTCTACCTATCGCGTTGACGCCTATGCTCTTAGTTCTCGTGGTGGTCCTCGTAGCCTCCACCTTCATCATGGTTAAGGCCAGGAGACCTCTGCCCACACCAACCATAGCTGAGCCGTACCCTCAGTGGCTTATCGACCACTACGACGAGAAAATCGCGATACTTGACAAGCGAAGAAGACTCTACAGAGACTTCGGTGCAGGCAAGATCAAACGGAGAATCTACGAACACCAGCTACGCGCCCTTAACATCGAGCTCTCCAAGTTAGAAGACCGGATCAAAGAACTCAAGAAGAAAGTAAAGGAGGCTAAACCAAGCTATGTGGACTCCTTATCCATGCTTGATGAAATCGATAAAGAACTAGAAGAACTCGAGGAGACTAGGAGAAACATCGAGTCCAAGTTCAGGACAGGGAAAATGACTAGAAGGGAGTTCGAGGAAAACATGACAAAACTCTCTGAGAGACAAGCTGCTCTCCAAGCCAAACTAAGAGAAGCCCTCTCTAAATTAAGGGCGCAACGCTAAAAAACAACTTCATAAACCCTACTTCCGAAGCCGGGTGGTGTAGCGGCCAAGCATCACGGGCTCTGGCCCCGTGGACGGCGGTTCAAATCCGCCCCCGGCTATAATTAAAACATTACTGTATCTTCTTAACGCAACACACATCCTCTTGTTATCTAATGATAGGCTCTTCTTGTCTAATGTTTTAAAGAGCCTGTTAATGTAAATCTTTTATAAATGTTGATCTTCAGATTCTTTGATATGAGCGACGAGGCTAAGATCGTTGAGATATTGAAGCAGAATCCGGCTGGGCTTGGTACCATGCAGATAGTTAAACTAAGTGGGTTAAAGAGGGCTCAGGTATCGAGGATCTTAGAGGAGCTTGTATGTAAAGAGGTCGTTGTTAAGAAGACGAAGGGTTGCCGCGTAACTTACGTGGTTAAAGAATAACGTGTTGTAATAGCGATTTCAATGTTTTCGGGCTCGTCGGGCCGCGATGACCACAGTTGAAAAATTCTACGTAAACCTGCTCTTCCACGTAGTAATGATGTTTATAAAAAATATTGAACTTTAGTTGAATGCTGATTATCGATCTGCCTACGTAGTCTTTGTGGTTATGGCTAAGAGCCCGCCTACGAAACCAAGCACAGATCCGATGATGAGGCCGCCGCCGGCTATGAGGCTCAGGAGGGAGAAGACGAGTACGATGATCCCCCAAGTGCTAAGCTGTTGAGGAACTTTATACATCATAATGGCCCCTGCAAACACCAAAGCTCCCGCTATGATTCCTATTATGGAGAAGGTCGACATCATGCTTTGAAGACCGTTCATCCAAGGTCCCATCATCCAATGTTCATGAGAAATAGGCATTACGAGAAGGCTCCAGTAAAGCCTCAGTGTGCTGTATATCAGAATTATTATGCCGGATATCAATGAAAGCATGAATGCTGGATAGCTATTACTCAAGATTTACAACTCTACATGTGTTACTTATCGTGTTATAAATGCGTTTCCCCAAGATCATGCGCGTTTCTTTTTCTACGTTGTAAATGCGGGGGGTGGGATTTGAACCCACGATGGCCTTCGCCAACGGATACCCCAGGCCACCTCTTGAGTTTAGGCAGAGCTTCTCGGCTTCTTCCGCCCCCTTGGACCTGGCTCGGGAACCCCCGCCTATGGTAGACAGCTTAAAGGGTGAGTTTTAAGCTTAGCCTTTTGAGGGGGTTTTTATGGGACGATACTCCTTGATGTCCATGAGTGTAACGAGCTCGCTTTTGAAGAATGCAGACCTCCTGCTCTACAGCTCATGTATAGAAAGGGAGTACCCTGAGGTTGTCGAGAAACAGTCCATGGACAAGACTGCTCTTCACGTCTGCCTCCAGGAGCGACACATGGACCCTGTGGGGTTTAAGGTAGCTACCATCATCTATAAGTCACATCCCAGGTCGATAACCGTGCTGACCATGAACGGCTCTCCGCACTGCGTGCAGCTTCACATGGCAGTTGAACAAGCCAAGCAGCTGACGAACTATGCTGGGGCAGTAAAACATCTAGTGGTTGAGCGTGGAGTTCTGATTGAGGTAAGCTCAGAGGCCGTGAAGGCGGCTAGACACCTAGCTATGGTGGAAGAGCTGCTTAGGCTCGCGAGGAGGAGTTGATGTGATTTTCTAAGTTTTTCAACAGGCTTTAGCATCCAGTACGGGATGTTGCAAAGTACGTGGAAAGCCTTAGTCCTTGAGAGACGATACAGCTTTCATGTTACACATAGAAATCGTGCTTGACATAACCTCGGTCATGGTTTAATGATAGTGAAACTTATTAAATGCATAAAACTCTCTAACAAAACGCGGCCGTGGTCTAGCCTGGTCTAGGACTCGGGCCTTCCACGCCCGCTAAGAGCCTAAAGCTCTCGGGAAACCCGGGTTCAAATCCCGGCGGCCGCATTTTTTGGTTAGAAAGATGTAGATGCGCGGAGGCTTTGGCCAGCTACCTTCGAATCAGCTTTTTTCTAAGAAACGTCAACGATCAGCCCTTAACAGTCAAGATGAAGTTAGAGTTACTAAACTTAAACTGCATGGTCTAAAGTTTCTGTTCAAGCCTAGCGATAAATTCTTTGTAATCCACGTAAAGGAGGGGAAGCTGCCGCCTTTCTAGGAGGCTTGGGCATGGGAGAACCAGCAGGTACGATCTCTATCAGCTCAGGCTTCAAGTTAAGAGGCTTCATACATCTAGGGCAGCGGCTTCCATATCTCCTAGAAATCTCCACTAATATGGGCGTCCTGGCTGTGAAGGCAGGCTCCTCAGCCTCCACCCTCCTTAAGACGAAGCCGCATCTTGAACAGGCAAAGATTAAAGCCATAATCATCAGCCAAGTCAATTCTTTTCGCAGGAAACCTACTTAACCTAAGCGCCTTGACAAAACGAGGCTTACGCTAAGAATACCCAGCGATTATCAACGAAATACCTAAAGATTAAAACTTACATCGACGGCCCTCGATGAACTTTACTTAAAACCAGCATCCCGGTAAGATTTAAGAAACCGACAGCACCAACCTACACCACGCCCCGGCCCGTCGCCCCGGTAGTATAGCCATGCGAAGAGCACTAGAACGGTCAAGTATACCGGCCTTTCGAGCCGGCGACCCGGGTTCAAATCCCGGCCGGGGCATACGGTTCTCTTCAGGTCCACCGTAAAGTTTAAACAGATCAGTCAACGGTTCCCTCTTCTAGGAGAGGAGGAGAGGCGGGAACTCATGCCTGAACTCAGCCTTGAAGCTTGGAGGGTTAGGGTGAACGTCTCCGCGCTGGATGACGAGGCTAGGCGTAGGCTCCTTGATAGGGTCAAGGGTAAGTTCGGTTTACGGAGGCCTGTAGGGCGCTCGGCGGAGGTTCAGACTATACGACATTAGGGCGTTCTTCGCGAGCTACATGAGCTAACTAATTCGAGAAAATATTCAGGGTCTTCGTGAGGATGACGCAGCGTTGATGGATTTACAATCTCAGCATCAGGGATTTTTTTCCTTAATAAGCTTCAGTTCTTTGTGTTCACGAACCGTATAGTAGGTTTCTAGTGGATGGGCATAGTATATCTTCGATCATAATGGCCTCTTCTATTCCTCCTCTTCCCTAACTATCGTGAACTCGAAATCACCATTAACGGGAGTGCTAGAGATCTGAATGAGCCCTCTCTCATACGCTTGACCCCATATTTCCTCTATTTCCTCGTCTGTGTATCCTTTGGCTTGTAGGTAGGGTTTGAACTCGGATTCAAGGATCCATGTTTTATTGAAGTGCTTGAAGAGCTTGTCTATAATGTCTTTCAGCTCTTCGTCTGTAAATTTTCTTTTACTCATGTTTAGGTCCATTATTCCATTATTGATTAAGCCTTAAAACCTATGCGCTGTGGCTTGGATCTATGGGTAATCGATGTAGTCGTGGCTCCGAGTTGCTTTGATGCCGCTGCTTATCGAAGCGTTTTAGTGAAATTGGGTCGAGGTTTCTCGTGGAGATTGGTAGGGCTGCGGTATTGGCTCTGGTGTTCATCGCAGTGGTTGGCGCAGCCATGGCTACGTGGTGGCTTAGGGGTCATTTTACCGTTCATGTCGAAGGAACTTTAAGTCAGGGGCAAGCTCCTCCTAAGCCTATGTCGAGTGGGGAGGTCTTTGTCGACTGGTCTGACGCTAAGGTCTTCTCTGACTCGGAGGGGTTTTTGACTAGGCGAGGGCTCACCGCCCAATAACACCGTTTCCTCTCTGCGACATATTGAAGGTCTACGTGAAGGAGGACGGCGCCTGGCTGTACTTTAAGTTTGAACTAGCTGAGGAGTTTCCAAAACTACCTTTAGACTACGAAGATGAAATGGTAGTAGAAATCACGTGCGTGTTGCTCATCACGTTATGCCATGGTTACCCACTGCTTTGCATAGCCATCTACAACGCTACTACGGGTGAGAAAATACGTGTACATCCTCCGTTCATGTTTTTATATTGATGACCACTACGCTCCAGCCAAGTGAAGCGAAAACTTCGATTTACGGACTTGTATTCGATAAACCTGGTAGCTACGCCGTAGCGGGCTTCGCGTCTTTCAGTTTACAAGAAGATGGAGAAGACATAAGCTTGCTCACAGAATGAGTAGAGATTAAGGTTCAAGGGCTCAATTGACTTATGGATGTAACTTATCACTGCCTGCACTTTCTATCCTTCTCGTCACTTTTGAAATCTAAGTAGAACACTCGATACTTTAACTTTTGATAATTTTGATTACATGGCTTAAGGAGAAGTTTTTTAGTGATGCCGTGAAATATTGAGTGGTGATGAAAAAACGGCCGAGTTAAAGAGGATATATAAATGTGATGTTTGCGGAAATATCGTTGAGGTGTTGCACAGCGGTGTCGGTCAACTGGTTTGTTGCGGCCAACCCATGCGCTTAGTGGCAGAGGTAGAGGGAGGTTCTGCTGCGGAGAATCATGTCCCCATAGTGGACTATGGCGAGAAGATTACGGTTAAAGTGGGAAGCGTACCTCATCCCATGGAAGAGAAGCATTACATTGAGTGGATTGCGGTCGAAACAGATGATGCTACATACAGGAAATAC
>QMSI01000032.1 GCA_003649615.1 Thermoprotei archaeon
CGGAGCTACGAATTTGGTAACGGGGATAGCCAATGCCTACATGGACAGCTCCCCCATCGTCGCCATAACTGGACAAGTGCCCAAGCTCATGATAGGTAGAGACGCGTTTCAGGAAGCCGATATCATAGGTATAACCACCCCCATAACTAAGTATACCTTTCAGCCAAGCTCACCTTCAGAGATACCCAGCGTGATTAAGGCAGCCTTCCATATAGCATCCATGGGTAGGCCGGGGCCCGTGCTCATAGATTTACCTAGAGACGTACAAACTGAGGAGGAAGAAATAGACTTCCCGGAGAAGGTGGAGCTTAGAGGCTTTAAACCCCCTCCTAGAAACCCCCACCCGCTGCAGGTTAAGAAAGCCGCTGAGCTGTTAATGAAGGCTGAGCAACCCATTATTATAGCTGGAGGAGGAGTCATATCTTCAGGCGCTACGAAGGAGCTTTTGGAGCTAGTCGAGGCCTTGATGATACCGGTAGTGACCACCTTAATGGGTAAGGGAGCTATACCTGAAAATCACCCTCTGTGTTTAGGCATGATAGGGATGCACGGTAGAGGAGAAGCAAATGCAGCAATAACTAAAGCAGACGTGATCCTAGCTGTCGGCATGAGGTTCTCGGATAGGTCGGTAGGTCGCTTCGATGTTTTTGAGCAAAAAGCAAAGATAATTCATATAGACATAGACCCGGCGGAAATAGGTAAAAACGTGAAGGTTGACGTACCCATCGTTGCTGACTCCAAGTCCGCGTTAACCGCCATAAAGGAAGCCCTATCCTCCATGGCTACTAGGAAGGCAGGTGAGGAAAGCCATTGGGTTAAGAGGATTAAGGAGCTGAAGGAGCAGTTTAAGGATAGATACGAGGCTGGTGAAGCTGGAATTAAGCCTGCGAGGCTCGTTAAAATCTTAAGAAAACTGTTGCCAAGAGACTCTATATTAACCACTGGGGTTGGTCAAAATCAAATGTGGGCGGCCATCAACTTCGAGGTCTATGAGCCGAGGACCTTCATAACTTCGGGTGGGCTTGGAACCATGGGCTTCGGCTTCCCAGCTGCCCTAGGAGCTAAGGTAGCTAAGCCTGATAAGGTGGTGGTTGACTTCGACGGGGACGGAAGCTTCCTAATGACGGAGCAGGACCTAGCCACCAGCGTGTCACAGAACATACCGGTTATCGTCGTAGTGGTCAATAATTCCTCGTTAGGTATGGTTAGGCAGTGGCAAGACTTAATGTTTGGAAGGAGGTTCATGGCCATAGACCTTAAGAGGCTCCCAGACTTCGTGAAGCTAGCGGAGGCTTTCGGAGCTCATGGAGTGCGGGTGGGCTCATACGAAGAGTTTGAAGGAGCCGTCAAGGAAGCTATGAAGATGGAGGTGACCACGGTAATAGACGTGCCCGTTAGCCCAGATGAAAAAGTGTTCCCCATGGTCTTCCCAGGAAGAGGCTTAAACGAGGTAACTTGGGGGTGAAGGCAATAGCGCCTAGTAAACACGTAGTATTAGCGCTCGTTGAAGACAAGCCAGGTGTGCTTCACCGGGTAACTTCATTGATAAGGAGGAGAGGGTTCAACATAGACACGATAACTGTTGGTGCCACAGAGGTAAAGGGAATCTCTAGGATAACCATGACCATGATGGGCGACGAGAAGATACTGGAACAGGTCGTTAAACAGCTAGCTAAGCTCATCGACGTGGTTAAAGTAAGCCGGCTTAAGCCTGAGGCTGCGGTGATGAGGGAGCTAGCCATGGTTAAGGTACACACACCTAATACCTCGGTGAGGGCGGATGTAATGCAGTTCGTGGAGATCTTCAGAGGCCACGTGGTAGACGCTTCACCTGAAAGCCTTACCATAGAATTGTCAGGCGACCCAGAGAAGATAGATGCTTTCCTAGACATCGTTAAGCGCTACGGGATAAAGGAGCTTGCAAGGACAGGGGCCATAGCGATGCAGCGAGAAAAAACTTCAAGCAGTGGAAGCTCCAAGATTTCAGTCTAGGCGTAAGGGCTTGCTCGCCGAGCGAGCGGCGCAGATCCTATTGGGCTCCAAGTATGTTGTAGCCTTCACAGGAGCAGGTATCTCTGCAGAGTCAGGGATACCAACCTTTAGGGGTGCTAGTGGCCTTTGGAAGGATTTTAGGCCAGAGGATTACGCTACGCCTCAAGCCTTCGCCAAGGATCCTACCAAGGTTTGGAACTGGTATAAATGGAGAATGACGCTCATAAAGCAAGCTACCCCTAATCAAGCCCACCTAGGCTTAGCTGAGCTGGAAAAGCTGGGTTTAATCAAGGCGGTCTTGACGCAGAATGTAGACGACTTACATGAAAGGGCTGGGTCAAGGAAAATAATTAAGCTACATGGAGATATCTGGTCGGTTAAATGCGTCCATTGTAGCTTTAAGGACAAGCTTACCGATCCCCCAAGCAACCTACCTCCTATTTGTCCTAGCTGTGGTGGTCTTTTGAGGCCAGATGTCGTTTGGTTTGGAGAGGCTGTCGATCCAGAGGTGTGGAGGAGCGCGTTAAAGGAAGTCCACCAATGTGATGCTATGCTGATAGTAGGCACGTCAGGAGTGGTGATGCCTGCCGCGAGCTTACCTTTAGAAGCTAGGTGGAGGGGTGCCAAGCTCATAGAAGTTAACGTAGCGAGGTCGGCGTTGACAAGTGAAGTAGACGTTTTTATTGAGGCCCCCGCCTCGATAGGGGTGGCAAACATCGTGGAAGCGGTGAGCGTAAAGCTTTTCCGCTCACACGTCTAACAGCTGACAAGCCCCTCATGGCGGGGGTGAGGCGAAGTGGCTAGCTTAGGTTCTGTGGAACTAGTGGCTGGCGTAGATGTTAAGAAAGGAGGAAAGGTGACCATAGCTGAGCTGTTCACAGCTGAGGAGCGAAAGAAGACTTTCAGCGCTGAAGCTGACGCTCCTACAGGAGCAAAGCTACGCATCTCGGTAGCGAAGCTTGAGCCCTTTGAGACCATAGCTGACCTGGGCTCTAAGAAGGGTGAGGCTGCCAGTCTATGGAGGCTGCTAAAGATCTGGGACCTCGATAAACAGCTAGCCGCTGCTGATGACGTTAAGAAAGGAGAGAGACTAAAGGTATCCGTAGAGATCCTATAGGCATACTGAATTTTTATTTTCACGTTTGCTTTTCTTATCTAGGCGGCGTTAATCGGTATGAGGCAGCAAGTCGACATAGGGGTTGAGGCTAGGTTTTACGTGGAGCTTGAAGAGGGCTATGTCCAATGCACTATTTGCCCTCGACGGTGCACCATTAAGCCCGGCGGATACGGCTTCTGCGGCACCAGGGTTAACATAGATGGCAGGCTGTACTCCCTTATTTATGGGCGCCTCACAGCCATGGCGGTAGACCCCATAGAAAAGAAGCCTCTATACCATTTCTGGCCAGGGTCAGCCACGTTATCGATAAGCAGCATTGGCTGCTCGTTTAGGTGTCCTTGGTGTCAAAATTGGCATCTTTCTCAGCCAGCTAGGCTGAATACAGCTGACTTAGAGTACGCCGACCCCAGAAGCGTGGTCGAGGCTGCTAAAAGAACCGAGTGCCCCTCTATCTCCATCACCTATAATGAACCTATTATATGGCTAGAGTACGACTTAGACGTGGCACGTGAAGCTAAAAAGGAGGGCATTTTCATAGTGTTCGTCACCAACGGTTACATAAGCGCTGAAGCCTTAGATGAAGCCGTCCATTTCATAGATGCTGCTAATGTGGACATTAAGGCGTTCAAGGAGGATACCTACCGCGAATACTGTAAAGGTGAGCTAAGAGAGGTCCTGAGAACTGTGGCTGAGTTTAAACGTAAAGGAGTCCATGTAGAGACCACTACTCTGCTGATACCTGGGCTTAACGATAGCTTGGAGGAAGTTAGAGCGCTGTGTAAGTGGCTTTACGATGAGCTAGGTCCAGATACACCAGTACATTTTAGCAGGTTCTACCCACACTTCAAGTTCACCCATCTTCCTCCAACACCAATAGATTCTCTCAGAAGAGCTCGAAGGGTCGCTTCAGAGGAAGGATTAAGATTTGTCTATTTAGGCAACGTCCCTGGAGGTGAAGGAAGTACCACCTACTGTCCTAGCTGCGGCGAGACCGTTGTGGAGAGGCTTGGCTTCGAGGTAACTGCTTGGAGGCTTAGCGAAGATATGAGGTGCAGAAGCTGTGGCTTTAAGATACCTATAGCCGGTAGGTATGAGCCTTCTAGGCTATGGACAAGGTACATGCTTTTCTAGGTTACAGCCAAAATAATGAAAAAGTTTATCTTAATCGTCACAGAGCGGTTCAGCTAAGAGGCGCACAACCAAAGCTTTAACTACCTGGCCTTTTTTAGGCCAGCCGAAAAATTCGAGGTGAACTTAAGGCGCGTGAGTTTATGTCTACCCGGATAACCCCCCTCCAAGTTTACAAGCTCTTGCCTGGAACTAACTGCAAGAAATGCGGTACGACATGTATGGGTTTTGCCATGAAGCTGATCAATAGACAGGCTAGGATTGAGGACTGCCCGCTTCTAACGTCTGACCCTAAATATGCTGGTAAGTTGGCTGAGCTCACGAAACTCTTGGCCCCCCTTATCTCAGCGTCCGAGACCCTCGTTAATATAGACCTCGATAAATGTATCGGCTGCGGGAACTGTGTGATTGCCTGCCCCGCCAACGTTGTCTTAGACACGAGGGCAGGGAAAGGGCTAAACCCGCTGTCAGATGAGGTCTTATGGCTGGTGGAGGACGGTAAAATTAAGGTGCTCCACCTCGAAAAGTGTAGGAGGTACCCGCCCCATAGGATGAACTGTAATGTTTGCGAGCTTGTGTGTTATAGCGAAGCGATAAAGGTGGTGGCTTAATGGAGATAGAGGGTGTGCCCTGCACTAGTTGCTCGTTGTTGTGCGACGATATAGTGGTGGACGTAAGAGACAACACGGTAACTAGGGTCCTGGGTACTTGTAGCCATGGGACCAAGAGGTTCAAGGAGCTCGTCGGAGCTAGGCCTATGAAGGCGGCCATCGCTGAGCAGGGAGGACTCAAGGAGGTGTCGGTGGACGAAGCTTTAGAAAAGGCCGCTGAGATCTTAAAGGTGGCGAAGAAGCCGCTTATCTACGGAGGGGCAAACAGTACCAATAGGACTGTAGAGCTTCTAGTAAAACTAGCCCAGAAGCTTAGAGGACTCTACGATAGCTCAGCGAGCATTTGCCACGCCCTCTTAGACCTCGACCCCTCTTTCCTAGGCGCTCGCTTGGACGATATCCTTGAAGACGCCGATTTCATATTGTACTGGGGTGCGGATCCCGCAGAGACTCACCTGAGGCATGCAAGTCGCTACGCCGTGTTTCCGAGGGGAAGAAGCACCCCTATGGGCAGAGAGAGCAGGATAGTCGCGGTGGTCGATGTTAGGGAGACTAATACCATGAGGATAGCCCAGCATAAAGTACTGTTAAGGCCTGGAAGCGACGCTGAGCTCGCTAGAGCGCTAAGAGACCTTATGTTTAGCAAGACCCCCACGGTGGGCGAGGCCGCAGGTGTAACTTTAAGGGACCTCTCATCCATAATTAAGGACCTTAAGCCGGCCACCTACGTGGCTATGTTCATCGGCCGCGGACTACTTCAGTCGGAGAAGCCTGAAGAGGCTTTAAGCTCCATGGCTGAGCTGGCTAGGTCGCTGCTTGAGCTTGGAAAGAAGGTCTCCATAATGCCTATGGCTGAGTACGTGAACTCTATGGGCCAAGCCCTCATCACAAAGAAGCTTGGGGGCGCGCCACGGGCCCTGGATTTCTCAGCCCTTAAAGAACACATGTCCCCTGAGGCTACTGCAACTTGCCAGCTCGAGCGGGAAGGGGTGGACGCAGCACTCATAGTTAAAAGCGAGGTGTCCGAGGAACTAACCCCTCTAGCAGTTAAGGCTTTAATGAGGATCCCAACAATAGTCCTAGAGGAGAGGGCTACCTGGACCTTCTCTAACGGGAAAGTCTCGGTTCCGCTCTCAATAATGGGTGTTGAGAGTGGAGGGACAGTTACGAGGATGGACGGCGTCGAAGTGAAGCTTAAACCCTTCCTTAAGCCTCCAGCCAGCGTGGCTGACGAGGAGGTGTTCCTTGAGAGGTTGAGCTCCTCGCTCTAAACGCTTAATGAAGGTGGTCTAGACGGCTAGGCTGGACGGTGCGGGGGGAGCTCCCAGCAAGGTCCTGACCTTCATCTGTCACTGCGGCTCAAACATCGCAGGGGTAGTAAATGTAGGTAAGGTCATTAAAACTCTATCTGAGAAGTACTCAGACGTAGCCTTCTATGAACATGAGCACTGCTGCAGCGATGATGGCCTAAGAAAAATAAAAGAGGCCTTAAAGGAGGAGAAGGCTAGCCGCTTAATCATAGGATGCTGCACCCCTACACTACACAGCGAGCTCTTCAAGAACGCCGCTGAGGAGGCTGGCCTCAATAGAGGCTTCGTGGAGATAGTTAACCTGAGGGAACAGTGCTCATGGGTCCACGCACACGACCCAGATAGAGCTACCGTCAAGGCCGCTGACCTGGTCAGCATGGCCATAGCCGCAGCGCCTTACGCCAGGGAGGCTAAGGTAGCAAAGCTGCCCGTGGAGAAAGCGGTCCTAGTCATAGGTGGAGGCGTAGCAGGGATCACAGCCGCTCTAAGCCTTGCCGACATGGGGATCAAGGTATACCTCGTGGAGAAGGAGGGCTTCATAGGGGGGCACATGGCCAAGTGGGACAAGGTCTATCCAACCCTTGACTGCAGCATTTGCGTGCTAGGCCCCCAACTCTCGAAGGTGTACAACCACCCCCTAATAGACGTGTACACGCTGAGCGAGGTCGTAGAGGTCAAGGGTGCGCCCGGCAACTACACCGTGAAGGTGTTGAAGAAGGCCCGGTACATCGATGAAAAGCTCTGCAACGGGTGCAATAAGTGCCTCGATGTATGCCCCATCGAGGCCCCCAGCGAGTACGACTACGGTATAGGTATGAGGAGGGCCATCGTTAAGCCCTCGCCAGAAACCGTCCCTCCAGCGCCTTACATAGATATGAGTAGGTGTATTGGCTGCATGTCGTGCCTCGGGGTATGCGATCCTAAAGCTATAAACTTCAAGGACCAAGACTCTTACATCGAGTTCAAGGTAGGGGCCATCATCGTAGCCACCGGCTTCAAGCCCTTTGACCCGCGGGGGCTTCCAGAATACCTTTATGGCAGGTGCCTCGACGTCGTGACGGGGCCCGAGTACGAAAGGATGCTTAATAGCTCGGGTCCAACCAAGGGAAAAATAATTAGGTTATCGGACGGGGCGCAACCTAAGAAAGTAGCCTTCATACAGTGTGTGGGGAGCAGGTCTGACAGGATTGGGAGGCCTTACTGTAGCCGAGTATGTTGCATGAACGCCATCAAGCAGAGCATACAGACCAAGCTCATGCTCCCCGACGTCGACGTTGCCATCTTCTACACCGACGTGAGAGCCATTGGCAAGGCGTGTGAGGAAGCCTACAGGAGGGCCCTGGAGCTGGGCGTACGCTTCCTAAGGGCGAAGGTAGGGCAGCTTAGGGCCACGAAGCAAGGGAGGATCAAGATCTTCTACGAGGACACACTCTCCTCAGAGATGGTCGAGGAGGAGTTCGACCTCGTCGTACTCAGCGTAGGCGTGGAGGCGCCCCCAGACAATAGGGAGCTGGCCAAGCTCCTCGGCCTACAGCTAAGCGATTACGACTTCCTAGCCGAGTATCACTTAAAGCTTAACCCAGCCGACACCTTCAGCAAAGGAATCTTCGTGGCGGGAGCGTGCACAGGGCCTAAGGATATAACCGAGTCTGTCATGCAAGCTGGGCTTGCGGCGGCTAGGGCAGCAGAGCTCATCAAGAGAGGTGAGGTTGAGGTTGAGGTCTACGCTCCTACCATTGATCCAAGTACATGTAAGCGATGCTTCGCTTGCGTAAATGCATGCCTCTTCGGAGCCCTGAAGGTGGAGAAGGGGAAGGTGGAGGTAGATGAGCTAGCCTGCCGAGGCTGTGGAGCATGCTATGCAGTGTGTCCGACAGGAGCTCTATCTCCTCCCGGCGGGATCCTGAGCAACGAGCAGATATCGCTCATGCTTAAGGCCCTGCTGTCCGAGAAGAAGGAGTTCCCGCTCATAGTGGCCTTCATGTGCCAGTGGTGCGGCTACGCAGCCGCAGACAACGCTGGGACTAGCAAGATTCCCTACCCGACTAACGTGAGGGTCATCAGGGTGCCTTGTTCAGCTAGGGTCACGCCGGTACACGTGCTAGAGGCCTTTGAGTTGGGGGCTGACGGCGTGCTCATAGTTGGCTGCCACGAACAAGACTGTCACTACCGCTCCGGCAGGGCGAAGGCTAATGAAAGGGCCTCAGCCCTCAGGGAAGTGTTGAAGGAGGTAGGCATAAACCCTAGGAGGCTCCACATCGACGGGGCTTCAGCGACTGAGGGAAAGAGGCTGGCGGAGCTGATAAGATGGTTCGTGGATGAGGTGGCTAACCTCGGGCCAATAGGCTCCGAGGCCACTGGAGGTGGAAGCTTTGTCTGAGAAGCCCATCACCGAGCTCTCAGCGATAGAGGAAAATCTCCTGCTCTACAGGTGGCAGGGCGTTGTATTAGGTAAGGAGCTAACCTTCATAATCGATCGTTGTGTGGGCTGCGGTCTATGCGTCAAGGTGTGCCCCACTAACGCCATTAGCTTGGGGCCCATTAAGGAGGTCGCTTCAGGTAAGTTGGAGGCCCCCCTCATAATGATAGACGAGGGCAAGTGCGTGATATGCCCCCTATGTTCGTCAATCTGCCCTACCCACGCCCTCAAGGTCAACATCGAGCACGAGGAGGAGTACCCAAGGGTCGAGGGCTCCATATCGATCGATGAGGATAAGTGCATCCCATGCCACCTATGCGAGCGCGTATGCCCTCGTGTAGCCATCAAGGCTAAGGTCGAGGTGGCTAAGAAGGAAGACCTTGTCAAGTACGAGACAGCTGATAGGTACGCCGAGGGCAAGATAGCTGTAGACCTAGAGAAGTGTTGTTACTGCGGCCTATGCGAAGATCTCTGCGATGCGCTACGGATTGAGTGGACTCAGCCTGAAGCGCCCAGCTTTAAGCCGGGGCTAACAATCATCGTCAACGAGGAGCTCTGCGACTACTGTGGCCTATGCGAGGAGATATGTCCGACGGACGCTATAAAGGTCGAGTGTACAAAGGCTGCGCCGAGGGTCGTAGAGAAGCCTCGCGTAAGCGGCTCGGTGGAGGTCGACGAAGAGCTCTGCGTCTACTGTGGGCTATGCGCTAAGGTATGTCCCACCGAGGCTGTAAGCTGTGAGCCCCCCTTTGACGGAGAGGTGGTCATGGTTAACCCTGATAAGTGCGATCCTTCAGGATGTAAAAACTGCATCAACATTTGTCCGACTAAGGCAATATACGTCTCTAAGGCAGTGGGACCAGACAAGGTATCGGCTGTCAAGGAAGCTTGCATATACTGTGGAGCCTGCGAGGAGGCCTGTCCTGTCGAGGCCTTAGAGGTTAGGAGAAAGCACATGAGGATTGAGAAAGGTAGAGCCCCTTGGTCAGCTAGCTATGAAGAGTTCTTTAAGAAAGTGCTTGAAGGCTACAGAGCGCCAAGGGGCGAGCTATACGCGAGGAAGGTAGAGCTTCCCACAGAAGAGTACGTGCCGCCGCCCCCGAGACCTATACCACCTCTTCCAGCAGGCTTCGAGCTGGTTAAGAGAAGAGTCGAGGAGGCCATCAAGATCTTCGCCTCCCCAAAGGTTAGGATACTCTTTGAGCGCGGCGACCTCGAGAGGTTGAGGAAAGAGTTCTCAGGAGTGGAGTAGCTTGTCAAGGCTGGTTGCTTCACCCGAAGACCGCTTAACCGTTACCTTGAGTCCGCTAAGCCTAGGGTATGGCCTTGAAGCCCAGCTGCTAGGTATGAGCGACATAGACCAAGGGCTCTGCGGCATCAAGACTTGCCCCTCACGTACCTCATCGGAGACCTTAACCTTAACGGTCACTACAGACGTAATAGAAGACACCTCAACGAGGTCTCCATCCTTAAGCCCGAGCCTCTCAGCGTCCACCTTCGAGATTAAAGCTAGCGCTACAGCATCCTCATATTCCCTGCAGGCAGTACATATCCGTGAAACTACTTCAGCGCCGTGCACCCTAGCTACTAACAGCATGAGTTCGACTTCCGACATAAATTCAATAGGAGGTGAAGAGTTATTTTAGAATTGCTACTCAGTGAAGGACGCAGATGTATCCAGTGTGGAGCATGTACATCTGCCTGTCCATCAGCAAGAGCTACAATGAGCTTCAGCCCTAGAAGAGTCATGCTAAACGTAGCGATGGGTAGAGAGGCGCTTCACGACCACCTTTGGCTCTGCCTATTATGTCACACCTGTGAGGCCGTATGTCCCAATGCAGTACACATACCTGAGGTCGTAGAGGCGCTGAGAAGGATGCTCGTGAGCAGAGGTCTAGAGCGAGGCGACTTAGAGGTCTACTTAGAGGCTCTCGACAATATACTGAGCCGAGGAGTTATGATGGCGCCTGTGAATGATAAGGTACGCGACTTCAACGAGCCGAGGGGGCTTAACCCTCGCCTGCTCCCAGAATACGTGAGAGCTGAGCTGAGAAAGATCATTGGGGGGCGAGGGCCTAAGCCGAGGGGCAAGAAAGCTTAAGGTGAGGCTTGAGATGGAGGAGCTCTTAAAGAGGAGGAGCTTAACGTTCTACCCTGGCTGCATAGCTACAAGCATTTACCCCGGCGTAACTTACTCCTCCATTAAGGTGCTTGAGAAACTAGGCTTCAAAGTACTCAGCCCTGAACACGTTGTCTGCTGCGGCCTACCGCTTGAAATAGCAGGGATGATAGGTAGGGAGGAGTTGAAGATGTTGACCAGCTACAATATGCGAAGACTGATCAAACACGACGTAGTGGTGACGCCTTGCAACGGCTGCTACAGGACGTTTAACGTAGCTCTGAAGAAAAGTCCTTCAGAGAACATAGAGTGTCTACACGTGGCTGAGGTTCTATGGCTTCTCAGAGAGAAGATAAGCGAGATGGTCCAGGACTCCCTAAAAGGGCTTAATGTGGTTACTCATGTAGGCTGCCACTACGCCTATGCCATGCACGCTAAAGCCATTAGGGGCGTGGATGGCGAGGATCTACTAGAAGATATAGCTTTATCGCTCGGTGCGAACGTACTGAGCTACGAAGAGAAAGCTACGTGTTGCGGCGCCACAGCCATGAAGTGGCCCTGGGTCCTAGAAGCCCTTAGCCCGGTGTCGAGGCTAAAGGTAACGAGCATGGTGGACGCAGACGCAGACCTAATATTAGTGATGTGTACTGCCTGCCAGCTAATGATAGATAAGACGCAGTACCAGATGAGAGACCTCGGCGAGCTCGATAAAGTTATCCCCGTGCTCCACGTCTCGCAGTTAGTAGGCTTAGCTTTAGGCTTTCATCCTGTTGAAGACGTAGGCCTCCACCTACACCTTGTACCTCCCAAAGACATAAGCGCTACGTCCATTAAGGGGCTGTTTAAGGAAGCTTAGGGCTACGTCCATTAGCCTCAACAGCGCAGTATACATTGAACACAGCAACGTTAAACCATCTATTCATCAAGCTTCACTTTGATGGAGGTTAGAGTGCACTCCCTCCCGGCTATCAGCTCCACGTCGCCGCCACACTTCGGACACTTAACCGATAAGGGCACAACGAGAGGTAAGTGTACTTCTTCTCCCCGGTAATCTACCTCCCCCTCATAGCCACATCTCCTACACCTGACCGCGGGCTTAACAGACTCTATTAGGAGGGATGCGCCTTGAGCTATGGTGCCCTCCGTTAAGACTTCGAAGGCGAACCTTAACTGCTCAGGATTAAGGAAAGTAAGCTCTCCTACACGTAGGGAAACCGATAGTACCTTAACTGCACCCTTAGCTTCAGCCATGCTAAGGATCATCTCCACCATCGACTGCATGACGGAGAACTCATGCAAGTAAGGTCGCAGAGTAGGTGAAGAGAGGCTTTTTAAAGCTGACGTTGAAAGGAGGCTAAGTAAAGCAAGGCCGCAATGGTCTTAGCGTCTCTTATCTCGTTGCGGGCCACCATTTCTAAAGCCTCGCTTAATTCTATGGTCATAGTCTCGATCACCTCGTCAAGCCTAGGGCTAGCTCCTTTAAACCTTAAACCCTTGGCTATGAAAACGTGGAGCAGCTCATCGCTGTAGCCGGGGGCAAGGTAAACCTCTAAAAGCTTTGTTAGCTCCTCAGCTTCGTATCCGGTCTCTTCTAGGAGTTCGCGTCTCGCACAGTCTTCAGGGGTTTCTCCAGGCTTTAGGGTCCCAGCGGGTATTTCCACCAGCCACCTGTTAATGGTAGGTCTATACTGTCTCAGTAGGATCAAGCGACGGTCATTAAAAACTGGCAAGATAGCTACCGCTCCTGGATGTCTAACTACCCTAACTTCCACTTTACGTCCATTTGGTAGGAAGGCCTGTTCGATGGACATGGAGGGCAAATACTCACGGTCCATATTGATCAAGGCAACCAGCCAAAAATAGGTGAGGAAACATTAATATTAAGATGAAGCAGCCTAAGGAGAGCTCTAGAGAAGAAAAACGTGACAAGAACGTAAGGACGTTTAAGAAGGTGTAGAAGTTTGACAGCTATCGAGGCCGATGAGCTGACAAAGGTTTTTAATGGGAGAGTAGTCGCGATAGACCATGTATCCTTCACGGTCAAGGAAGGAGAGATCTTTGGCTTCCTAGGACCTAACGGCGCAGGCAAGACAACCACAGTTAGAATACTCTCCACCCTTCTAAGACCTACGTCGGGCACAGCTAAGATCTGTGGCTTCGACGTGGTAAAGCAGCCCGATGAAGTGAGGCGGGTGATAGGCGTAGTGTTTCAGGAGCCTGCTCTAGATGATAGGCTTACCGGCCGTGAGAATCTCGACTTCCACGCCAGGATGTACGGAATAGAGAGGAAACGTAGAGCTCAACGTATAAGAGAGGTTTTGGAGCTTGTCGGCCTACTTGATAGGGCGGACGAGCTCGTTAGGAACTACTCTGGAGGTATGAAGCGGAGGCTTGAATTAGCTAGAGGCTTAATGCATTACCCTAAAGTGCTCTTCCTCGATGAGCCTACGCTAGGTCTTGACGTCCA
>QMSI01000033.1 GCA_003649615.1 Thermoprotei archaeon
CGTTGCTTTCATGTTATGGGCTGTTCCCTTTAAAATGTTTATTGGTTTAGCTTCTTGCGGGAGAGGGGTGGGCTTCTTTAAATAATGTAGGTTTTCCTGAAGGTTTTGTTTGTTGAGCGGTTGGTTTTTGGGTGGAGAGGGTGCTTGGATTTGTTGTTTGGAGGCTTTGTGTAGCTTGATGTTTACTGTGTGTTTGAGGTGTGTATTCTGCATAGGTAGGATTTGAGCGCTGGGTAGCCGACTACGTGGGTTTCTGGCTTGTCGTTGGTGAGGATGTTTACGTTGCTTTCCCTCCATCCGTGGGGTATGTTGACGACCTCTGGGATGATGTCCTCGGTGATCTTGGCTTTAGCCTTTATGCTTCCCCTTAAGGTTTCGACGACGACCCATTGTCCGTCGCTGACCTGGAACTTCTTGGCGGTGGCTGGGTTGAGCTCGACTGTGGGTTCAGGTTCTCTGCTTCGAAGCTTGTCGAGGTTTCTGAGCTGTGAGTGTAGGAACCATAGGGTTCTGGAGCCTGTAACTAGTATGAGGGGGTATTGCTTGGCTAGTTCTGGGCTGTTTCTGGGGCTTTCGCTTGGTTCGAGGTGGATTGGTAGTGGGCTATACCCCATTTTTTCCAATGTCTCGGAGTATATTTCGATCTTCCCCGTGGGGGTCTTGAAGCCTGTCTTTAAGTACTCGCCGTAGTTGGCTTTACCGTAGGGGACTCCTTCAGGTTTTTCCTCTAATAGGAGTTTTAGGGTTAGGCCGGAGGGTTTAAGGACGTAGTCTATGTAGTCGGCTATGTCGCTCCAAGGGAAGTATTCTTTGAAGCCCATCCTCTCGGCTAGTTTGAGGTAGAACTTCCAGTCGGGCCATGAATCCCACAGCGGCTTGACGGCTTCCTTGCGTAGCATCACGTAGGGGATGCCGTTAACCGTGCCGTAGTAGTCGCAGAGCTCCATTCTTTCAAGGAAGGTGGATGCGGGTAGGACTAGGTCTGCGAGCTCAGCGGTCTCGGTCATGAAGATGTCCATGACCGCCAGGAAGTCGACCGCCTCGAGAGCTCTCTTGACTTTTCTCGAGTTGGGCCACGTCAATACTGGGTTGGAGGCTGAGGCGACCACCGCCTTGATAGGGTAGGGGTTGCCTTCTAGGATGGCGTCGGCTAGTAGGAGGGCTTGTCCCTCACCGAAGAGCCTACCCCAGCACTCGTAGAAAAGGGGGTATTGGTCTGCTCCAAGCGGCTTGCCTTCAAGCTTCTCGGGTAACCTGATAGGTGAGAGGTGGACTCTGCTGGTGCGTATGAAGCCTCCGGGCACGTCTATGTTGCCGGTTATCGCTTGAAGTATAGCTATGGAGCGAGCGGTGTAGAAGCCTCCCGCTGTCTGGTCGAGGGCGTTGACTCCTTGAACTATGCAGGCTGGCTTGACCGTGGCGAATAGCCTAGCGGCCTCCCTGATCTCAGCGGCTGGCACCCAGGTTAGTTCTTCGACTAGGTCTAAGGTGTAGGTTTTCACGTGTTCAGCCAGCTTGTTGAAGCCGACCGTCCATTTCTCCACGAACTCCCTGTCGAAGAGGCCTTCCTGGATGATGACGTTTAACATGCCTAGGGCTAAGGCAGAGTCGGAGCCTGGACGAGGCTTTAAGTGTAGTGAAGCTTTTTTAGCGAAAAGAGTACGTCTGGGGTCTATGACGATCAGCTTAGCCCCTCTGCTAAGCCCTTCCTCGATGCGCCTAGCCCAGGGAGGCCTTGAGTGGTGTGGGTTTGAACCCCATAGAACTATGCAGTTTGAGTTTTCAGGTTCAGCTACGCAGAACTTACCGAGCGTCAATATGTATGCGATGATCTGGTTACGGTAACAAAGGCTTTCAGGGGAGAACACGTTGGGTGAGCCTAGGACGTCGAAGAACCTGCGAACGAGGCTTACTGTTGAGTGGCCGCCTAGGAGTATAGGCATCCCTATGATGCCTGCGATGGACCTAGCCCCATGAAGCTTCTTCGCCTCCACCAACCTGGAGGCGATCAGGTCTAGGGCCTCCTTCCAGGACACCTCGACCCAACGTTCCCCCACCTTCCTTAAAGGTGTCTTTAACCTGTCAGGATGGTACACGTAGTCTATGCTCGCTAACCCTTTCGGGCATAGCATACCTCGGTTGAGGGGGTGCTCAGCCATCCCCTCTACTTTAACCGCCCTATCACCATCGACGTGGATGTTCATGCCACAGCCTAAGTGACACAGCCCACAGGCGGTCTTGACCACCTTCAAGTCTAGCTCACCTTAACCTCCACCTTAAAGTTGACGAAAGCTTCTCATAAGCTTTGTTTTAAGAGACGCTAAGCGCAGCGTGGAGCTGCTCTACAGCTTTTTCAGGCGCTTACAGGAGTGTTTGGAGACCGAGCTGATAGTAGACCTTCAAAGCAGGTTTTTAGATTTAAGAGGTTACGTCCATGTTAGAGGCGGCGGAGCGCTTCGCTAGAGTTTCTTCAGCTGAGAAGAAGGTCTAAGCCATTACTAAGCACACTTGAGCGTTGAGCTAAGGCCTTCCTCAACCTCCTTGTAGAGAGCTAAGGTCTGCTCAGCCGCTCTCCTCCATGTAAAGCGGCTCGCCCTCTCCATCCCTTTGTAGGCCAGCTTTCTCCTCAACCCCTCATCGGTCAGCATGGTGGCTAAGGCCTGCTTCCACCCCTCAACGTCCCAGGGATCGACGTATAGAGCTGCATCCCCTAGAACCTCAGGCATGCAGGCAGCGTTGGATGAGAGCACTGGGCATCCACAAGCCATGGCTTCAAGCGGAGGCCAGCCGAAGCCTTCGTAGAGTGAGGGGAAGGCGAAGAGCTCAGCGCCTGTGTAGAGGCTTGCCAGGCAAGATTGAGGGACCCAGTCGAGGATGATGACGTCCTCGCTTATCCCTAAATCCCTGGTGAGCCTCAAAGTCTCTTCCCTAAACTTTGCTTCACGTCCACCTGCGCGGCCCGCCTTCACTAGCTTCAAGTCCTTGAGCTCAGGGTTCTCCTGTTTAACCCGGCTGAAGGCCTTGAAGAGCGTGGCAAGGTTCTTCCTAGGGTGCTCGGAGCCCACGTAGAGTATGTAGGGCTCCTCGCAGGGCCTCCAGCCGTAGGTTGGCTTGAAGATCTCGTCGATCCCATGGTATATGACCTCCACCTTCTCCTCAGGGACCTCCAAGTGTTTGACCACGTCGAGCTTGGTGCGTTGAGAAGGGACGATTATCTTCACCGCCTTCTTGACACCCTCGTAGTCTGAGCGTAGCAGGAGCCTGTCCTTCAAGTTAGGTTTATGTATTAAGGGGCCGTAGCCCTTAGCGTCGAAGTACCTTATGAGGTCGTGAACCGTTATTATGAAGGGCTTCTTGAGGAGGAGGCCAATCCTCCCTAGGTGGTGGTTGGGTAGGTGCGGGATGCCCTCCAGCTTATCGAGGGTCTTAGCGAACTTCCATATGAAGTGGAGCTCCTTGAGGGTTGAAGGGCTAAAGAGCGGTTTATGGAACCTTTCGCGAACCCTTTGATAGGCGTCGGTGTGGAGGGTGGGGGCTTGAAGGTAGCTCGAGAGCCTAATGCTGTAGAGGTCCAATGAGCCTCTACCGTGAGTTACCACGAGAAAGACCCTCAAGAACGATCCCCCTGAGTAATGTGAGAGCTGCGCGAGGCTACCGCTTCATTATAAAGGCGCTTCTATAAAAAACTTTGATTAGGAGTCAAAGGCTAGGGAGGCTCCACGCCATAGAAACCAGCCACGTTATCCACCAGTATTCTATCCGCGTCGGGAACGCTTAAAGCTCCCTGATAGATCAGCTTCCTGAAGGAGGAGGCGATGGACCAGGGCGCCACGACGGCGCCAGGCCTCTTAGGGTCATCGAGGTAGTCAGACTCGACGAGGAAGCTTAGCGGTCTGGGCTGGCGTAGCGCCTCCACTAAGTCCTTAAACCTAGCTGGAATAGAGGAGGCTAAGCCGAGCTCAGCTGCCCGCCTCCAGACATGTGGCTCAGCGTGGTGGAGCAGCACCCTCCTAGCCTTCTTCGCCCTTGCCCTCCTGGCAACATCCTCCACGGTGGCTAAGCCTCCCCTCTCCACGTGTATATGAACCGGGCAGTCGAGGTCGTGTGCCAGCTCAAGCACGTGGTCTAGGATGACGTTGCATAGCTCTACGGCTTCGCGAGGAGCTGGAAAATGTGGGCGGCCCACCTCGCCTAGCCCCTGCGCCTGCCCTTCCTTAACCATGCGTGCGGCTGCTTCATATGCACCTACCACCAGCCCCTCCACCTCGTCTCGTTTAAGGCCTGTCTCCATTAACCTAACCACCTCAGCTGGATGGACACCTATAATAGCAGCACACACCAGCCCTTCCCTCCTCATCACCTCCACCGCCTCCACGTTTAGCTTAAACACCTCTACGTAGTCCTCTACGCGCTTAGCGAGGCCACGGTAGCTCCATGAGAGAAGCGAGGCCACTGCGATGAACCAGCCACCAGACTCCTTAAACCTCCTCGCCAACCTGCTAGGCCCTAACCCTTTAACCGGGTTGACGTGGCTATGAGCGTCGCCAACAAGCATGCCTAGACGCCTACGACGCGTTGTCGATGTTAAACTTATAAAGGTGCTGTGTCCTCTTGACCCTGCTTAAAGAGAGGGGTACGCTTGCCAACCTTCGGCTACTCGGTGAAGGAACTAGACCCTGATAAGACCTGTCTAGCTAGCGGTAGGGATCTTAGAGTTAGCTTCAAGAAAATGGTGGAGCTCTGCGCCTCCATAAGAGGCCTTAAGCTAGAGGAGGCCGAGAAGCTTCTGGAGGACGTTATAGCTAAGAGGAGGATGATACCTTTCAGGAGGTTTAAGAAGAAGAGGGCTCACCACGGCAGTATCGACGGTTACCCTGCCGGCGGCTACCCTGTCAAGGCGGCTAAGGAGCTGCTCAAAGTCTTGAAGAACGCTGAGAACAACGCTGAGAACAAAGGCCTCGACGCGTCGAGGCTCTACGTGAAGCACGCCGCCGCCCAGAAGGGCTTCAAGATACGTAAATACATCCCTAGAGCCTTCGGCAGGGCCACCCCCTACTTCCAAGAGTTAACCCACGTAGAGGTGGCGTTGGAGGAGAGGTAGACATGGCCGACGTCAAGAAGATGTTCGTGGAGAAAGCGGTGAAGAAGCTTGACGTAGATAGGTTCCTGGCAAAGGAGCTGGAGAGAGCTGGCTACCTAGGCGTAGAGGTTCAGAAGACACCGCTAGGGACCCACTTAACCATCTACGCTGAGAGGCCAGGCTTAGTCATCGGTAGGCACGGGATGACTGTGAGGGAGCTGGCGGAGAAGCTGGAGAAGGAGTTTGGGCTTGAAAGGCCGCAGATAGGCGTAGTTTCCGTGCCTGTACCTGAGCTTAACGCTAAGATCATGGCTTTAAGGGTTGCCTCAGCCCTCGAGCGCGGTATACATTTCAGGAGAGCTGCGTTCGTAGCGCTTAACAGGATCATGGAGGCAGGGGCTCTAGGGGCTGAGGTTATCATTAGGGGTAAGCTTAGGACGGAGAGAGCTAGGTATGAGAAGCTTAGGACAGGCTTGCTGCTGAAGGCTGGCGAGATAGCGGAGGAGTACGTAGAGGAAGCAGTAGCCCACGCGTTCCTCAAGCAGGGGAAGGTGGGGGTTAAGGTTAAGATCATGCTTCCACAAGCAAAGGAAGCGTTAAAGCTTCTTGACCGAGGAGAGATAGCCCAAGTAGCTCAAGAAGGGGAGGGTGGCGGTGGCCATACTGAGGGTTAGCGAGGTCAGGAAGATGAAGCCGGAGGAACGCGTAGAGAAGCTCAACGAGCTATATGCTGAGCTTAGAAAGCTTAGGGCTAAGGTAGCTTCAGGAGGAGCCTTAGAGAACCCTGGGAAGCTTAGGGAGCTTAGGAGGACCATAGCTAGGATCCTTACGATCCAGCGCGAGGAGGAGTTGAAGAAGGTAACTAAGCGTTGAAGATAACCCCCCGCAACTTAATCCGCCACGAGCTAATAGGGCTAGAGGTAGAGGTAGTAGAGAGCACCCATCCAGGCTACGTGGGGATAAAGGGAGTGGTCCTAGACGAAACCATGAACCTCCTGCTCGTGAAGACGGAGCGAGGGGTCAAGGCGATACCTAAGAAGACATCCACCTTCAGGTTTAAGCTCCCCGATGGGGTTAAAGTCGACGTGGAAGGCTGGGTTATAGCGGCTAGGCCTGAGGACAGGGTGAAGAGGAGGATAAAGAAAAAATGGTAGCCCGTAAAGCTTAAAGCACGCCGATAGCTCAGCTTCGAGGAGTCAAGGCCTATGCCGAAGCCAGGTATACCTGGAATTGAGCAGCCTGAAGCGGAATGCGAGGACCCTAACTGTCCCTTCCACGGCACTCTACCTGTCCGAGGAACAATCCTGAGGGGTAAGGTGGTGAGCGTTAAGCGTAAAGGGACGGTTACGGTGCTCCGCGAATACCTCCACTACGTCTCCAAGTACAAGAGGTATGAAAGGAGGAGGAGTAAGCTGAGCGCCCATTGCCCTCCATGCCTACATATAGCTGAGGGCGACGAGGTAATCATAGGGGAGTGCAGGCCGCTCTCCAAGACAGTGAGCTTCGTGGTGCTAGGCAAAGCTAAGACAAGTAGTGGTTAGCGCAACGTTTTTAGAATGCCTTCCGTAGCTAAGACAGGCACGCTAGGGGATAGAGCTTGGCCAAGAGAGGGATTAAAGGAGCGGTCGGCATAACCTACAGGCCTAGGATAAGCCCAGGCCTACCTCTAGGAGCTATGGTTAGGTGCGCCGATAACAGCGGCGCGCAGGAAGTCAAGATAATAGGTGTGATAGGCAGGAAAAGCAGGCTTAGAAGGGTACCTGCCGCTGCGGTTGGAGATATGGTCATAGTTTCCGTGAGGAAAGGTAAGGCTGAGCTGAGGAAACAGGTTATGAAGGCGGTCGTGGTGAGGCAGCGTAAACCCTACAGGAGGATGAACGGGGTGTGGGTGCAGTTCGAGGACAACGCTGTGGTCATCGTGGGGGCTGAAGGAGAACCTAAGGGAACCGAGATAAGAGGCCCCGTGGCTAAGGAAGCTGCGGAGAGATGGCCTAAGATAGCGGCCTTAACCACCATGGTGGTGTAGGATGGCTACTAGGTCAAGTAAGCCTTCCAAGCAGCGCTACGCCCTCTACAACGCTCCTATCCACGTTAAACGTAAGATGCTAGCCGCTCCACTATCCAAGGAGCTTAGGAAACAGTACGGCATAAGGTCCCTGCCTGTCAGGAAGGGAGACACCGTAATGGTGGCTAGGGGGGACCATAAAGGCAGGACCGGGAAGATAACCAAGGTATCCATCTCTAAGTGTAGGGTCTTCATCGAGGGGATCATGGGGGAGAAGATGGACGGCACCAAGTACCCCATACCCTTCCACCCCTCCAACTTAATCATCACTAAGCTAGACCTCTCCGATAAGATGAGGAAACAGATCTTAGAGAGAAGAGCCTCAGCGGGTGTTAGCCGTGGGTAAAATGGGTGGAAGCTCACATTTAAAGCGCCTCCCAGCCCCCGCTTTCTGGCCTATCAAGCGCAAGGAGCATAAATGGGCGGTTAAGCCAAGCCCTGGCCCCCACCCCTTCGAGGCCTGTATACCTCTCCAAGTCATAATTAGAGATCTTTTAGGCTACGCTGAGACGGGGAGGGAGGCTAAAATAATCATAAGCCGCGGGGAGGTCAAAGTAGACGGTAGGGTAAGGAAAGACCGTAGATACCCCGTAGGATTGATGGATGTGGTCGAGATACCTAAGCTGAACAAAGCCTTCAGGGTTATACCTCACCCTCAAAACTTCCTTCACCTACATGAAATCCCTCCACCCGAAGCTGGCTTTAAGCTATGTAGGGTGGAGGGTAAGACCACGGTGAAGGGGGGACACATCCAGCTTAACCTTCACGACGGTAGGAACGTCTTGGTCAAGGTGTCGGATCCACGTAAACCGGTCGAGGACGTGTTCAAGACCATGGACGTCCTCAAGGTCACCCTACCAGGCTCCGAAATCCTAGAGCACTTTAAGATGGAGCCTGGAGCCTTAGCTGTAGTCGTAGGAGGCAAGAACATAGGTAGGATCGGCAGGATAGTGGAGATAAGCGAAGCCGTGTTCAGGGAGCAGAGGCTGGTGGTCTTAGAGGATAAGAAAGGGGAGAGGTTCTCGACCAGCTACCTATACGCCTTCGTGATAGGCTCGGAGCAACCAGCCATATCACTCCCTGAAGGGTGGTGGTGATGTCGGAGAACGCCATGAGAAGGCTGGTGGTAAGCAAGGTAGTAGTGAACATGGCTGTAGGCACGTCGGGGGAGAAGCTGATGAAAGCCGCTCAAATTCTCGAAAAGCTTACAGGCCAGAAGCCTAGCTTCAGGAAGGCTAAGAGGACCATCAAGGACTTCGGGATAAGGAAGGGGGAGAACATAGCCTGCATCGTGACTCTACGAGGAGAGAAGGCTCTAGACTTCCTGAAACGAGCCTTAACAGCAGTGGACTTCAAGGTTAAGAGGAGCAGCTTCGACCCTCATGGAAACTTCGCCTTCGGCGTGAAGGAACACATAAGCCTACCTGGCGTTAAATACGACCCTGAGCTCGGAATACACGGCTTCGACGTATGCGTAACAGTCGAGCGCCCAGGCTATAGGGTTGAGAGGCGTAGACGGAAGAGGTCTAAGGTGGGAGCTAGCCATAGAGTGACCAAGACGGAGGCCATGGAGTTCGTGGAGAAGGAGCTAGGCGTAACGCTGATCTAAGCCTTATAAAGACCCTCCCTACGCAGGATCTCCCTCGCCACCCATACACCTGAAGCTGACGCTTGAACCAATCCTCTAGTTATCCCAGCTCCGTCACCTATGGCAAATAGGTTGCTCACCTTAGTCTCAAGCTTACTGCTTAACTCAAGCCTAGAACTGTAGAACTTCACCTCCACCCCGTAGAGGAGAGTATGGTTAGAGTAGACGCCTGGAGCTACCTGGTCTAAAGCCTTAAGCATCTCTAAGATGTTAGTTAGGTAACGGTAGGGAAGCACGAAGCTTATGTCGCCTGGCGTAGCTGTCTTGAGCGTAGGTTCCACGGAGCTCCTCTTGATGCGATCCCACGTAGACCTCCTACCACTTTTAAGGTCTCCGAGCCTCTGGACAATAACACCACCACCGAGCAGGTTGGCCAAGCTGGCTATGTATCTACCGTAGGCTATAGGTTCCTTAAAAGGCTCGGTGAAGGAAGTGCTCACCAGTAAGGCGAAGTTACTGTTATCAGTACGCCTATCCACGTAGCTTTGTCCGTTAACCGTCACTACGCCGTCGTAGTACTCCGTTATGACCTCGCCGTGAGGATTGAAGCAGAAGGTCCTAACCTTATCATCAAAGGTCTTGGAGTAGTAGATGAACTTAGGCTCATACAGCACGTCCGAGAGATGCTCCATCACGTAGGCAGGTATCTCTACGCGCACCCCTACGTCCACCGGGTTGTTGGTTAACTTGAGCCCCAGCCTCTCAGCCTCCCTCTTCAACCATGCAGCACCGCTCCTACCAGGAGCCACCACCACATACTTACCCTTCAACACCTCTCCTCCCTTGACCCTCACTCCTTGCAGCTTACCCTCCTCAACTATGATCTCTTCAACCTCTATCCCTGTCTTCACCTCTACCTTACCCTCCAGAGCTCTCCTCATCGCTTTAACCACCTCTACGCATCGCTCAGTCCCTAGGTGGCGAACCTTCACGGGGATTAGCTTGAGCCCAGCAAGCGAAGCCTTATGCTTAAACTCGCCTATCCTATCCATGTCTACGCCGTAGACCTCGTTAGGAGCACCAAACTTGACGTAAAGCTCATCCACGTAGTTGATGAGAGAGTCCAATTCCTCCTTACCTAAGTACTCGTTTAGCCATCCTCCAACCTCAGATGAAAGCGTAAGCTTACCATCGCTAAAAGCGCCCGAGCCACCCCACCCACTAAGCAAGTTACATGGATTACACTTTACACAGCCGAGCCCACGGTTAGCAGGGCAACGTCGATGCTCTACGTCTTTACCTTTATCCAGCATCACTACGTCTAAGCCTCCGTAAGATGCGAGCTCTAAAGCCGTGAAGATACCAGCTGGGCCGCAGCCCACCACGATAACATCGTGTTTCAAGCAGCGCACCGGTGCAACACCAAGCAGGGAGAATATAACCTTTACGTGAAGAAGAGCGCAGTCTCAGCCTATCTATTGGTTAACGATCCTTTAAAACTAGGGCAAACAGGGTTGAACGAAAGCCGTTGATACGCAGGGAGGAAGGTAGACGAGGCTGAAGCTAAAAGCAGCTGCAACGCTCCATTTCAACTGAACGGGAGCTTTATTATATTAGCAAAGACGGTTAGTGTTGAAGAGGATGCAAGCATGGAGGAAATGATGGATAAGCTGGTTAGATACCTAGACCTCACGTTTTACGAGGCTAAAGCGTACGTCACATTGCTTATACACGGCCCTCTCACCATGACGGAGCTCTCCGATCTCAGCGGAGTTCCTAGGCTTAAATGCTACCCTGTGGCTAAAAGCTTAGTCTTAAAAGGGATGGCCACTTTAACGCCGTCAAGGCCTATGAAGTGTCAGAGCCTACCTCCAAGCCTTGCGATCAAGAATAGATTAGCTCAGCTCGCCCAGGAACTTGAAAACAAGAAAAACGCAGCTGAATCACTGTTAACTCTACTCGAAGCTTTATCGTCCCAGAGCCCTCGCCAAATAACCAAGGTGGAGCAGGTAGTTTCATTGATAGAGGGGTTGGTTAACACCATCTCCTTCATTAAGTTTGACCTAGAGAGGACCAAGCAGGAAGCGTTGGTAGCTATTTCTAGCACACCGGTACGTTTTGACTGGAGGGAGCTACTTAGCTCCTTGGCCCGCTCAATGGAGAAGGGGGGAAGCATCAAGCTCATAGTCCCCTCTTCAGGTATCCTCGCAGAGGCTTATAGAAGCGAAAACGTATTGGAGTGGCTTAAAGAGGGCAAGTTGAGCTTTAGAGTATATGGAAATGTACATCAACCCTTCTCGGTGTTCGATGTAAGGGTGGTTTACGTATTCTTCACCGACCCACAGCTTAAGGAGCTGCTTTTCTCGGTGAGGATGGAGGATCCAAGGTTTGCTAAGCTCATGAAGGGCTACTTCGATTTATTATGGGAGAGAGCGGCTCCCCCTAAATGAAGTTACTACTTCTAGTTACAAAATAATTATAAGGTGATCGTCGTGGACGTGGCTACATGCAGCATGCAGGCTCCTCAAGAAGCCTTAAGGCATCAACGATAGCTCTAACTTCTTCTCTACTATTCATAGTTTCCATAGTTAACCCCTACGTGTACCATGCTGCCCAGATACTCTTCGTTATAATTTTCACCATCGGAGTCCTCATAGTCGACATGTTTGGAGGCGCCACGCTCATAGCTTTCATCGCAGGCCTACTCAACTCGCCAGTATCTATCGTCGGCCCGTTTATAATGTTGGCGTGGCTCGTGAGGGGAAGTACCACGGACCTTTTGTTTAGGATCCTGAAAATCTACGGTTACCATCCTTTCCACAGCGTAAGGGTAGCATTAGCTATGACCGTGAGCAGCTTAGTCACAGGCCTCTTCCACTATGGAGTAATGGTTAAGGCTCTAGGCCTCATACCCGAACCTCCCCTCCCTCTGCTTGCATTGATCTTCATCGTATCCGCCGCCTCTACGTTTATGGGCGCTGTTATCGCTGTCAAGTTGGTCAACCGCTTAAGGAGGGAGCTTGATTGGTGCACTTAAGCTCTATAATGCATGGCACGAGCGAGATCTCGAGTATCGAGAGGAAATGCAGGGAGGCTTATGAGAAACATGGTGTAGGCGAAGTCCTATGGTTAGTGACAGGCAACTGTAACTTAAGGTGTCCTCATTGTTACGTCGACGCCCCAACCTCTCCTCTCAACGAGTTAACGGCTTCCGAAGCCATGAACGTAGTTGAGGAGCTAGTGAGGCTTGAGGTACCAGTGGTCTTCATTAGTGGAGGAGAGCCTTTGATGAGGCGCGACATATACGATGTCTTATCCTCACTAAGCGAGCATGGAGTGTTGACGGTGCTGAGCTGCAACGGCTTGTTGCTTAGCGAAGGCATCGTTAAGAGGCTGGGAAGGTGCGGCGTATGGTTCGTAGCAGTCCCGCTCTATGGTCCTCTGCAGCTGCACGATAACATAACAGGGGTTGAAGGGTCCTTCGTGCGCATAGTCGAAGGAATAAAAGCCTGCGTAGAGGAAGGGATGCACGTATGCGTTAAGACCCTCGTGTCTTCACGAAACTACGACCATATCCCTTACCTCTTAG
>QMSI01000034.1 GCA_003649615.1 Thermoprotei archaeon
ATACACCATTCTTATAGGAAGCCTTAGCCGTATCAGGCTTTACGCGTGCAGGGAGCTTAACCTCCTTGTAGTACTTACGCCGCTCCGTGTCCACCGAGATAACAAGCTCATCCTCAGAGGCGTGGAGCTTAATGTCCTCTTTATTAACACCTGGAAGCTCTGCGTAAACCTTAATGTAATCCCCCTCGTCCATCACGTCTACTAAAGGCTCCGTCTCCTCCTGGATCATAGGGCCCTTAGGCGTCGGCCTAACGTTACCGAACTCCCTAACCACCGGTTTACCGTCAGGGCCTACGGTAACGCTAAAGCCATAGATAAAAGGCCCCTGCTGCTTCTCGCTGGGAAGCTTAGCGAATTCACGTTCAAAGATACGAGACATCATCTCCTCCACGCGCTCAAACTCACGTTCAAACTCGTCGAAAATATCGAACCACCAGCGCCTACGCCTCCTACTACTCCACTCATCGAACAAGCTCTTCACCACACAAGCCTTCCGCGCCAGCTTCATAAACTTACCTCTACCTCAGAAACTCCATAAACTCATGATTTGTCCTCTACGATGTCTCGTCCCTCACCTTATTAGCTACCTTATAGTAATCCCTCGTTCTTTGATTTTAAATTCTCTTCCTCGTTAAGAAATCCTTCGTCCTTAACAGCCTCACCGGGTATGGGTGAGTCCAAGAATATGCCTTCCTTAATGCCATGCACCTTCTATTAAGCTCCATAAACTCTGCCATTAACATCGTAGGCGGGTTTTGAAACACGATCCTTCTGACCGAACGATCCTCAACGTCCCTTATATTTCGGTAACCATACTCCAACGAACCTACAAAGCTTCTTGGAAGAAGCTCTGTTATGTCCACCGCTCTCTCCAACGTGACCTTGGCGGATAGCCTATTATATTGGTTCAATTCGAGGGAGAAACTTCCTTCCTCAGTTAACGTTGCTTGAATGTAATATCTCTATATATCATCACGCATATGTTTAAGGTCCACGAAAGGCTGATTGATCGTTTTTGAGCCGTAAGGCACCCCGATGGCATCCAGTAGCCTCCCAATGAGGGGGTCAGCATAGGAAACTAGGACTTTGTGAGCCTTAAAGGGGCCGCTAAAGCCTCCACCTAACTCTTCAACCCTACATTTTAGGTAGTGATGTAAAACTGGGTCACTATTATAGTACTCTATGCTCTTAGTCTTCGTCCTCATATAACCTTCGTTAATGATGTGGATAGCCATTTTAAAGAGGCTGGGATTGTTAAGGTCGATGGGATAATTTGGGTTAATAATGGCCAGCCTTTTCTCAAGCTCGACATAAGGTATCTTAAGGTCTTCACATAGCTTCTTTAAAGTCCCCACTTCAATAGGCTTTACACGTTCTTCCTTTGAAAGGTATGTATAGTAGTCATACCATGTCTTTGGTAGACTTAGTGTCTTCAATATGTAACTTCGTAAGCTTTTTTCACTGATTTCCTTGATTTTCTCAGCTACGAGCTCTTTGAGCTTCTTCACATCGACGTTATGGGCAATATTAGCGGGCTCCTGCCACCAATGATAAAAGCGGCTCAAGATGTCGATGAGGTCTTGCTCCTCAAGCCTATGAAGACGTCGAGCCGTTGGTTCACTTAAGATGGAAGTCAACGTCTCCATAAAACTGCCCTTCCACTTAGCTTTGATGACTTCAGCAGCCTCAACGTCATCGAGCATCAGGTAAGTCAGGGCGTCGCTTAACATTCTACTCTCTGTAATTGATAGAGTGTTTTTGACCTCCCTGATCTCCTTTATCTCCCCTGTACGCCAATCTATCCTATATACCGGTTTGCCTTGACGTAAAGCATATTCAATCTCATTAGCAACCCCAGCCGTAACTAAGCCACCGAGATCACCATAAATAACTAAGTCGCATGTATCGATTAATTGGAAGAAGAAGTCCATGTCTCCATGAGAGATCCCCCGTCAAATCTTGGAAATCTGCTCCGGTTTACCACTTCAGCGTTAGGGAAGAATTTCTTGATTAACTCCACTTCCTTACGCTCACGAATAGTGTCGTAAGTTTCTACTGGATGAGCGTAATAGACCTTTAACAACTCTTCTCTCAACCTTCGTCCAATTCTTCTTCCTCTTCTTCAGGCTTGACTATCGTGAGCTCGTACCTTCTACCTACGGGAGTACTTGAGACTATGATAAGCCCTCTATTGAAGGCTTCATTCCATATATCTTCAATTTCCTCGTTGGTGTACCCCTTCGCCTGTAGGTAAGGCTTGAACTCACGTTCAAGTATCCAAGACTTATTGAAGTGCTTGAAAAGCATGTCTATGATGTCCCTCAACTCCTCATCAGTAAAGCTCCTCCCACCCACACAGCTCGCCCACCATCAACTAAGCTACAAGCCTTAAAAACCCCGCTAATCGCCTCCAAGGCCACAAACCTCGAAGAGATGAAAAGATATGCGGCCGCCGGGATTTGAACCCGGGCCACTAGCTCGGGAGGCTAGGGTCCTAGACCAGGCTAGACAACGGCCGCCGTCCTGCGTAGTTACCCGCTTCTTTTGGGCTTATTAATTTTTCATTATTGGGTGTCTTCATTGCCTTATCTTGCTGGGTGTGGGCTGGCCTTGGACTTGGAGCGGATGCAGCTGTGGGGGGTTGCTTTCACGTGGAGCTTGATGTAAAGAAGTTGATGGGGATTTATCGTGTTTGAACATCATGCTTGGCTGGCTGTTTATTAATTTGACGTCTACGTTGAGGCTAAGGGCTCTACGTGTTTAGGTCCCGCTAGGAGATCTGTCTTTTCAGCATATCTTTAACAAGGAGCATTCTCCTTTATGTAGGGGGCAATGGGCCGGCCCGGACTCGAACCGGGGACCAACCGCGCGTCAGGCGGTTATCCTAACCAGCTAGACGACCGGCCCTGTCATGAAGGGAGGGGGAGGCTCCTATATAGCCTTAACCTTTCCATTTATCCGTTAGGGGTGTTGGTTTCGCTTCGTTAGTTTTAGTGCCAGGTTTTATTTTCTATTCACTAACACGTAATGCATATATCCTTGAGTCTTAGGTTTAGTTTGGTTGAGGTTATGCCTGTGGAGAGAGTTGAGACCGGAATTCCAGGTATGGATCAGGTGTTGAGGGGCGGTTTGCCGAGGCGCAACGTGGTTTTGCTTTCAGGTGGTCCAGGGACGGGTAAGTCGATTTTTGGTCAACAGTTCCTCTACAACGGCCTCCTTAGAGGAGAGGCGGGGGTTTTCGTAGCTCTTGAGGAGCACCCGGTACAGGTGCGGCTGCTTATGTCTCAGTTCGGCTGGGATGTTAAGGAGTTTGAGGCTAAAGGCAGCTTCGCTATAGTTGACGCCTTCACCGCAGGGATAGGGGAGGCTGCTAAGAGAGAGCGCTATGTGGTCAAGTCGGTGGATGACTTCCCCTCCCTCATAGATATGCTTAGGCTAGCGGTTAAGGAGGTTGGAGCTGAACGCGTAGTGGTGGACTCGGTTACGACTCTCTACATCACTAAGCCAGCCATGGCCCGAGGCATGGTAATGCAGCTCAAACGCGTATTATCCGGGCTAGGTTGTACCTCCTTCCTCATCTCTCAGGTCAGCGTGACGGAGAGGGGGTTTGGAGGGCCTGGTGTAGAGCATGCAGCAGACGGTATCATAAGGCTTGACCTGGACGAGATCGATGGCAGGCTTTACCGTAGCCTCATAGTTTGGAAGATGAGGGGCACCGCTCACTCTATGGCTAGGCATCCCTTCGAGATAACGGATAAGGGCATAATAATATACCCTGATAGGCACCTCTCGGTATCGAGAAAAGCCTCGTCGGAGGCTGGTGAAGGATGAGCGGGGAAATATCCCTCTCTCCTGTCGGTAGGGAGGAGATCCATAAGCTTGAGGCCGCCCTCCTCGTAGGCACATTGTTTAGGCCAGAGGTGTTGCAGGCCTTAAAGGACCCTGCCGAGCGCTTGACATGGGTTGACTCGCTGGCGGTGGCCGCTGCAGCCTTGGCTAGGTCGAAGGCGAGGATGAGCGTGTCAGAGATAGCGGAGGAGCTAGGTAGGACGGAGGCTACGATAAGGAGCCACCTTACTGGGAAGACTAAGGCTGGTCAACTCGTCCAGCAGACCTATGAGAAGTTCCTTCGCGAAGGCGTTAAGATAGAGATGGCTGCGGAGGAGACTGAGCTGAGAAGGATGCTCGAAGAGGAGAGGCGTAGACGAGAGGAGGTTGAGAGTAGGCTTAAAAGGGTGAGGGAGGCGCTCAACGAGCTTGTAAAAGAGCTTGGAGAATAAGCCATGAAGGCTCTGTTCAAACAGGCATGTCCCAACTGTAGAGGCGATATAAGCGATGATAGGCTTCTAGCCGGTCTACCCTGCCATCGCTGCTTAGACGAGGAAGAAGCCGCCGAGCTGCTTAAAAAAGTGGAGGAAGGACAGGACCTTAAGAAGCTAGTTTTAGAGGCCCTTGAAGGCAAAGGTAGGCTTAAGCACTACGCGGAGGTGGCTAAGCCCCAGTTCAAGGCAGAGGAGTTTAACAACTTCTTTAAGAAAGCGCTAGGCCTACCGCTTTGGAGCGCTCAGCGAACATGGGCTAAGCGTGTTTTAACGGGTAGGAGCTTTGCTATCGTAGCGCCCACAGGGGTTGGCAAGACAGTCTTCGGCTTAGCTATGGCAGCCTACCTCGCCTCTAAAGGCGAGAAATGCTACGTGGTTTCACCGACGACTTTACTCATAGAGCAGGCTCGTAGAAGGATGGAGGAGATCCTCGAAGCCTCCGGCTTAAAGCAGTTGAAGGTAGCTTACTACTCCACAGCTCTTCATAGGGCAGAGAAGATAGAGGAGGCCGACCGGATAAAGAAGGGAGACTTCGATATATTGATAACCACCTCCAGCTTCTTGGCCAGAAACTTCGAGGAGCTTAAACGTAGAAGGTTTGGGTTCATCTTCGTGGATGACGTAGACGCCATTCTTAAGGCGTCTAAAAACATCGATAGGGTCCTTGTCCTCCTAGGCTTTAAGGAGGAGGACGTGGAGAAGGCCCTAGAGCTCTTAAAGCTTAGGGGAGAGCTTGCTAGAGCTTTGAGACGTCGTGAAGAGTCAGCGGTGGAGGAGCTTAGAGGAAGGTATGAGCAGCTCAGCAAGGAGGTAGCTAGGCGTCTTAAGAGAAGGAAGCCAGGGCTGCTTGTGGTATCCACGGCTACCGGCAGAGCCAGGGGGATTAGGGTCAAGCTATTCCGAGAGCTACTAGGCTTTGAGGTGGGTTCGAGGGCTGAGGCCATAAGGAACATTCAGGACATATACCTTAAGCCTAAGGAGAACCTGGATGAAGAGGTTGCCGAGCTGGCTAAAAAGCTTGGGCCTGGAGGCTTAGTCTTCATCCCCCTCGATAGAGGGGTTGAGAGCGCTGACCGCATAGCTAAGATGTTAGCGAAGAAAGGGGTCAAGGCTGAGGTAGTGTACGCTAAAGGCAAGAAGGAGAGGATAGCTGCCTTCGCCAAGGGCGAGGTAGACGTCCTCATAGGCATGGCCAGCTACTACGGCCTCCTCGTCAGGGGCTTAGACCTCCCTGAAAGGGTGCGTTACGCTATCTTCGCAGGCGTGCCTAAGATGAGGTTTAGCCTAGAGGTTAAGGAGGCCTACCCCTCAAGGGTGCTTCAACTGCTCCTCGACGTGAAAGATGCCTTAACGGGAGACGAACAAGTAACAGCGCTTCGACTGATCGGCAGGGTTAGGAGGCTGCTTTGGAGGCTTACACCAGCTAGCTTCAGGGAGCTTAAGGAAGCCTTAGAGAAGGGCGTGGAGCCTCCGAGTTGGCTTAAACAAGCTTACTCAACGGTTAAGGAAGCTGCCGACTTCCTATTTCAAGCCCTCTCCCGAAGCGAAGTTAGGGAGAAGTTGAGGAAGTCTACCCACCTATCCTTCACCGAGGAGGAAGGAAGAGTAACTGTCACTGTCCCAGACGTCCCCACTTACATTCAAGCTTCAGGCAGGACCTCAAGGATGTACGCTGGAGGAGTCTCAAAGGGAGTCTCCATCGTGGTGGTAGACGACGAAAAAGTGTTTACAGGATTAGCTAGACAAACGAGGTGGCTGGCGGATGAAGTCAGATGGGTTAGCTTAGAGGAGGTGGACCTTGAAGGGTTAATGAAGGAGGTGGACGATGACCGAGAACGCGTAAGGAGGCTTTTAAGCGGCGAAGTTAAGGCGGAAGGCTTCGACCCTGTTAAGTCGGTGCTTTTGATAGTTGAGTCACCGACTAAGGCCAAGACCATAGCGGGCTTCTTCGGTAAGCCTTCAAGGAGGAGGCTGGGCGAGGTTACAGCCTACGAGGTAGGCACAGGGAAGTACATATTGAACGTGGTGGCTACAGGAGGCCACGTCTACGACCTTGTTCCTGAGGGAGGCTACTATGGAGTTAAACGTGAAGAAGACAGGTTCATCCCCATATACTCCTCCATTAAGAGATGCCTATCCTGCGGAGAACAGTTCGTGGGTCACGCTAAATGCCCGGTTTGCGGCGGCGATAAGCTTCGAGACGCTTGGCGTACCATAGAGGCCCTTAGAAACCTAGCCGGCGAATTCGACTTAACCTATTTAGGCACTGACCCTGATAACGAAGGAGAGAAGATAAGCTGGGATATAGCCTGCTCGCTGAGGCCATACTCTAACATCCTTAAGAGGGTGGAGTTCCACGAGGTAACAAGGCCAGCCCTACTACGAGCCCTAGAGGAGCTCAGGGACATTAAGGAGGGCTTCGTGGAAGCTAACATAGTTAGGAGGATTGAGGATCGATGGATAGGCTTCGAGCTCAGCCATAGACTGTGGAAGAAGTTTGGAAGCAAACATCTCTCAGCTGGCCGAGTTCAGACACCGGTGTTAGGCTGGATCATCGAGAGGTTTGAGGAGTTTAAGCGTAGCCGACGCCTAGTGTACGACGTAGACCTAAGCGTCAACTACAGGTTAACCTTGGACACGGTGCCAAGCAACCTAAGCCCAGAGCAAGTGGTAGAGAGGCTTCGACAAGCCACATGTAAGGTAGTTGAAAAGGAGGAGGTTGAAGAGGAGGTCTCACCCCAACCCCCCTTCACCACCGACGCCTTACTCAAAGAAGCCTCCGCCAGGCTTAGGATGGGGGCGGCAGAGACCATGTCGCTGGCCCAAGACCTCTTCGAGCTCGGTTTAATAACGTATCATAGGACAGATAATACGAGAGTCTCAGCCACAGGTAGGCAGATAGCCAAGGAATACGTTAAGGAGCACTTCGGCGAGGAGCTTTACCAAGCAAGAGAATGGCCTGGTGAAGGAGCACATGAATGCATTAGGCCTACTAGGCCGCTGGACGTGGAACAGCTGCGCACCCTCGTCGAGACCGAGGCGTTGATGTTAACGAAAAGGCCTACTAGAAGGCATTACGCCCTCTACGACCTAATCTTCAGAAGGTTCATAGCAAGCCAGATGTCTAGAGCTAGGGTTAAGAGGCTTAAAGCCAAACTGGACATAGCAGGTTTTGCCAAGGAAGTAGAGGGAGTAGTTGACATACTGGAGCCTGGCTTCACGCTCATCTATAGGCCTCCATGGTACATCCTTCCACCCGGCCTGGAAGGCGCAAGAGTGGTTAACGTAAGCAAGAGGGAGACAGCCACCATCCTACCCTTCACGCAGGGAGAGGTGATAGCGTTGATGAAGGAGAAGGGCATCGGTAGACCATCCACCTACGCTAAGATCATAGATACCCTCCTAAAACGCAAGTATGTGGTGGAGTCTAAGACGGGGAGGCTTATACCCACATCGAGAGGTCTTAAGGTCTACAGCTACCTATCCTCCACCTTCGGGGAGCTCGTATCGGAGAGGCGTACTGCCTTACTGGAGAGCTTAATGGATATGATAGAGCGCGGTGAAGCCGATTACCAAGCCATCCTCGAGGAGCTATACTCAGAGATGAAGCATCTACCTCGATACGCTTAGAGCAGGAAGGACGCGATGCTAGCCTTAAGGCTACCATGCATCACCGACCTACTCCATAAAACCTCCACGCCGACCTTTGAGGCCGCCTTGAGGAAACTGTCGTAAGAAACTGTTATCAAAGTCACTCTTGCTCCACGAGCAGCCTCCTTTAAGCTACGGAGAAGTTTAAGGTAAAAATCAGCGATCCTTTTAAGCGAAGGCCCCGACCTCACGCCGTAGGGAGGGTTCAAGACCAGGTAGGCAGGTTGATAGTCTAGAATCTCCCTCAGCCTAAGCGCATCGCCAACCTCCAGCTTAATCGTGTCATCGACGCCCGCCGACCTAGCATTAAGCATAGCTCCCTGGACATGCTTAGCTGAGCAGTCTAAGCCGTGAATAGGGTACGCCTCAAAGTTAATGCCCTCAGCCAAGTCCTCCGCAACCTCAGCTTCGAGCTCCTTATCTATGAAGCAAAGCTTCCGGTAGGCAAACGTCTTCCTGTAAATCCCTGGAGGCACCTTTCTAGCCATTAAGGCAGCCTCGATAACTATAGTCCCTCCCCCACACATGGGGTCTAAGAGAGGAGCAGTATCTTGCCAGCCGCTTAACTTAAGCATAGAGGCAGCTATAGTACTCCTCAAAGCAGCAGGGTGGTCGTATACCCTATAGTTCCTCATATGTAAAGAGGGGCCTGTAAGGTCTACGCCTAGCGTGAAGTCGTTTTCCTTAAGCATACATTGGATCACGACGTCAGGGTCGTCGAGGTTTACCTTAAGCCTCGACCCCTTTAAGGCCATGTACGTGTCTATTACTGCCTGCCCTACCTTCGAAGCCACGTCGAGGCTTGTGAAGCTATGCTTGCCTTTCCTCTCAGCTCTAACAGCAAAGCTCTGGGCTGGTTCAATAAAGCTTGGATAGTCCACCGCAGCCGCCGTACGGTAAACCTCTTGTAAGCTCTCTATCGTTGACCTAACAAGGATGAGCACTACTCTATGAAGCATTCTAGAGGCGAGGTTAAGCTTAAGGGCTCCCTTGAGGCTTGACTCAAAGAAAACCCTCCCAAGGCCTACTGATGCCTTGACCCCTAACAGCTCCTCTACCTCCCTAGCAGCTACGTCCTCCAACCCTCTGTTCGTAGTGGCGTAGAAGCTGAACAAGCATCCACACCGAGGCTGGGCAGTAATATGAGGTTGGTGGTTAAAAACAACTACTTCAAGCACTGGCAACCGGGATGAAGCGAAGAAATTTAAAAGAAGATACGTAATCCACATACCTTGCCTAAAGGGCCGGTAGTTCAGGGGTAGAATACCCGCCTTGCGAGCGGGTGGTCGCGGGTTCAAGTCCCGCCCGGTCCACCATTTTACGTGGATGTAAGAGTTGAAGTTTAAAGACTTGTTCCAAGTTGCATGGGTTTTTACAACAGTTTTTTCATAGAATTATCCAACAGCCAGGAAAACCTGTTGACTGAGCTGAACATGTTTGAGGTTAGATCATTTGATTAGGATACCAGGCTTATGGTCCTCGAGCACCTGAGGCAGGAGCAGTTAAAGGTCCCTCTACCCATCTCACATTGAGTTTAGCGAGACCAAAGTAGCTCTTGCCATCTCTATACACTACATCAAAGTAAGTTAAAGCTCAAAGTTAGGCTAATGCTACAACTATAATTACCCAACCTGACTTTGAGGATGAAAAGCGATGTAGAGACAGATTAAAGGAGTAGGTTTAAAGTTCCCTCTGCTCAAGGTCCTGGGCGAGGTTGCTAGGCTATTGAATCGATGGAGATGTCTCCTAAAGCTAAACGATATCCCGCGTGGACATATGTTCATCCTTGTGTCCATAGCTTTGGTTGAAGCATTAACCCACTTCGGCGCCATGCCAGGAGACCATCCCCAATACTTCAACGTCACTAAATTCTTCTTAGGTCAGGAACCTCTAATCACCAAGGTTAGAATAGTCCGACCCCTCGTGCCCTTGCTGGCTGCCCCCTTCTCTCTTGTCATGCCTCTACCATATGCCTACGGTGTTGTCAACACAGCGTTTTACTTACTCACAGGAGTTGCTTGCTATGCTCTGACGCTTAAGCTTACAAAATCTAAGTTGACAGCGCTATACTCAGGTGTGCTTGTGTTAACGTCCTTCCCCATGATCGCCTACGGAGCAGCTTCAAGCAAAGAGGGAGCTGGGCTCTTCTTTCAAATGCTGGCAGCATTACTCGCCTTAAAGCTGGCTGAGGGCAAAGGCGTCGTTAAGGCGCTCGCTTACGGCTTAATAGCAGGGGTTGGAATGCTGTCCATGGAGATCGTGATTCCAGCAGTAGCCTTCGGCCTCCTCCTACTCTCAAGGAATAGAATGTTTAAGGAGGCAGCGGCTTGGCTCATCACCGCTGTCCTCCCATCCGTCTTCGTAGGGGCCCTATTTAACTACTCGATTATTTCATGGTATCTTCAAGGAGGCATCGAGTACGCTAGCAAGCTCGGCTTGTTATCCTTAAGTGCTTGGTTCAACCCTTCACTGAGGCTTCGTCACTTAGTTGAAGGCCTCTCACCATTCGTCTGCCTATTCATGGTGGTTGGCCTAGCTAAATTAAGAGGCGAAGCCAACACCGTGAACCTGTTCGTCTTGATGATAATTCCTGGCGTCGCCGCCTACTTCGCTTGGCCCCCTGTCACGTCAAGGCAGGTGATAACAATGTCCTACGCAATCTACTGGGTAGCTGCTCGAGGTTTAGCCTCATTAGGAAAGAAGCCCTGGATCCAAGTCACCTTACTTTTAGTTAACGCCATCCTATGCAATTACCTAGCGTTTAAATGGTACTCAACGTGCTTTTACCTAGAGACCTTGGGCCCTTGGAAGGGTTTCTCGGTCCCTTGGCCCCCTTGATTAAAGCCTTGCTAAACAGCTTGTAATAAAAAAGCTAAGCATCTAAAGAAATAATATCCCTTGGTTCAGCTGCAAGATAATTTTCAATGGTGAAGTCGATGGATTCTAAGTCCCCATACTTGTTGACGTTCCTAATCTATGCCTTGGCTCCTGTTATTACATCGCCGAATCGTTGATAGTGCATGATCAAAATCTACAGTGGAAAGTTTTATTGGTTACTGTTAATAAAGATTAACTAGATGGAGTAAAAGTTATTGAGTGTCTAACACGTAAACTCCCATGAAGGTCCTCTGATTGTCTTAATGGTATCTCCCTCAGCTATGAAGATGGACTCACCTAAAACTTCTATGTCTGCGGGGAGCAGCTGTAAGTTTCAACGACCCGTCCATCCACGATGACGTATACAGCGTTCTCCACTGCCACATATAACGCGTTACCTACTAACTCAGCGTCGACTGGGTTTGGACCTCATAGCCCAGGATGACAGTGTTGTTAAAGCCTACAATACTCATGCGGTCAAGTAGGCATATTAAGTCTGCTTCATTACCGACGGCGTCCACGTCCTTAACGCCACTTAGCCCAGTAAGTCTCCACTATATCGCTCCGGTGAGAGACATTACGTAGACCTCATCCTCCTCTGCTACGAGTATTCGATCTATACTTAGGAAAGCCACATCTATAGGTTTCAACTCATGGTTAGCCCCACAGCCTCCTCCCGGTCGAGTCTACGATCCTTAAACCTGAACCATCAGCGATCAATAGAGCCATTAACGCTAAACGCGACATACGTCGTAGGAAAGTATAAAGCAGATATTTAATGCATTTCGTCACATAGGAAAAACCTAAAGGATTGTTTAACGAAAAATGACGAGGTGGCCTAAGTGAGGGTGAAGCTAAAGATCGACGGGGAGGAGGTCCCTTTAAATCCCTTCGTCACGAAGATCTTCGGAAACCTGCTTCAAGCCATGGTCGCTTCACTACATGGCATTAATGAAGCTTGGAGAGAAGCTGTTCTTGAGGTGGAGAGGGATTAAGCCTTGGCTAAGAGGCTGAGCATAATCGATGTGGACCGCTGCGTAGGTTGTCAATGCTGTATGTTCGCCTGTACACGCCGTTTAGGCTACGCAGGGCTTGGGAAGTCTGCGATAAAGATTAGGTCTGCTGGCGGCGTAGAGAGGGGCTTTGTAGTAATAGTCTGTCGAGCCTGCCCTGACCCTCCCTGCGCCAAGGTTTGCCCTGTAGACGCCATCACTCTAAGGA
>QMSI01000035.1 GCA_003649615.1 Thermoprotei archaeon
ATCTTTAATCGCGCATATAAAGCACTCAACATAGCTGTGATACCTATTTTCTAACTGCTTCACGGCTTCTTTTCACGCCTATTGATGCTAGTGTTCTTGCTGTTTGTCTTAGGCTCTGGGTCTGAGAGATAGAGGTATATTGCGTAGAGAACTATTTCTATCGGGGGTCCGCTCTCTTAGCATAAAGTAGGTTCTGCACATGCCATTATACTAAAGACCCGCCCCCCGCCAAAACCTTAAGTTGTCAGCACCAACTAATGAAACGCAATGTTTATAATGTCGAACAGTATAGACCTTTTGCAAAGGTGCTATACATGTCAAGCGAAATGTTAAATGAAGCTCTGGGAAACATGGTATTAGTAAAGTTAAAGGGAGGAAGAGAAGTTAGAGGCATCCTTAGGAGCTTTGATCAACATTTAAACCTAGTACTAGATGAAGCTGAGGAAATAAAAGACAAAAAATCAAGGAAATTAGGCACTATAATAGTAAGAGGAGATAATGTTGTGCTGGTAAGCCCTGTTCAATAGGTGAAACTATGGTTAAAGGCACTACATCCTTTGGAAAAAGAGGGAAAGGAAAAACTCACATAAGATGCAGAAGATGCGGAAGACATGCGTACCACGTAAGGAAAAAATATTGTGCAGCATGTGGTTTCGGTAGGTCTAAAAGACTAAGACGATACTCTTGGCAAAACAAGAAATATAATAGAGTTAGGATAGTCTAAAGGTCGTTTAAGAGAACTTTAATAACAACAAAGTCCCCATCACTAAGCCCTAGTGTACTCCTAATGCATACCGGTGCTATGATTTCAACTATATCAGGCTCATGATGTGTTCTCTCTATTAACAAAAGCGCTCCCTTAATCTCGTTATTTATAACTACACGAAAGCACTTAACTCCACCATACATTCGTTTACCGTCATAGTAGCCCTCTATTTCTATTCCCGGCGTATAGAGAAGCAATTGTTTCATTTTAGTACTATCTTTTGTTAATTTGACATTGAATGTTCCAGGGTAGGGGCTAAATCCTAGTCTCTCCTTGAACTGTTCATAGTAGTAGGGAATAGTTACATAGTAAGCTCCTTCTCCTAAACCGGATACAGCTACACCTCTTAGTATTATAGTCTGCGTAGTTTTATCAAAAATTTTTCTTAATTTTAAGTAATGCTCATAAATTAATTTAAATCCTTTATCTGTTATTAAAATAATACTCTTTCTCCTCCTCATTCTTCTAGCTATTAAACCGGCTTCCTCTAATCGAATTAATTTCCTGGAGACACTTTGCTGAGAGAGACCTAAAATTTTAGCCATTTCGACAGTACTTATTTCTATTGGCGACAATATAGCTCCCCTTAAGGCAAGCTCTAAAAGAATACTAATTTTCTCCCATTTTTTCATATTATTCACCTATATTGAAAGATAATATGCTTCTCGCCACGATCTTTGCTATTCTAATAGGCTCGGGATGTTTACCTTCAACAACGAACTTATTAACTAGTTTTTGACAATCCCTATAGGTTAAACCTAAGTAGCGTACAAAGACTGTATGGCCAGTTTTGAGTACAATAGGTACGCGTTTTCCATTTTTCCGATATACTTCTATTCTTTTCTCCCAATCGTCGAAAATGTCTTTAATGATATTCTCTAAACCTTTAGACTCTCTGTAAGTTATCGATATTAAAGGAACACCTGTCTGCTTGTAAACTTCATGTAGATCAATGATATTGTAATAACTTATGACTACACCATTTATCATAATTAACTTTATATCATTCCTCTTCATTCCCTTGAACATTTTGATGATAGCTTCTGTAGCATCCATGCCACCTATAGTCGCTTTACTTAAGTATACTCCATCTATTATTAGGTCACTTCTCATAACAACACCAGCCAGTACAGCGAAACGCTGATTTTTTCTGAAGCTCTCTGCTATGCCTAAACAGCGTATCGCCTTCTTATGGATGTTTATCTTCCTGCCAGTGGTTTTGATTGAAGAAAACATATTCGTCAAGAATAAATTGCTCTAAGGACTTTTATTTTTCCTCCGTGCACTTCAAGTAGCTCAGATATATTTTTAAGCATTATTTTCATAGAAAGTGATTTAAACAACTTATTTCTGTTAGTGTAAGGTTGTAGAAAAAGGGCTTTCTTAACATGTGTACTAATCAAAGATAAAGCTTCATCTAGCCATATGCTGCATTTATTTAAACCATACGTGACTATGCTCGATGTATATATACTATCTAGATCATAAAATATAGTTGTGGATTCTTTTATTATATTTTTATTAATTACTAAACTGTATGTTATTATTAGTAATTCTAGTAAATCATTTGTAACAATAATTATATCTTTTTTATTATTTAATATTTCTTTGAAATGACCAATAGTGTATGTCATTATCATTTTTTTATTCTTTTTAATGGGCTGTAGAATTTTTTCAAATATTTGGTTTTCTCTAGTAAAGGGAAAAATTAAGAGTATAGACCCTTTCGCTTCTAATAAGGTCTCTAATAAGCGGTAATCACCATTATCTCGCATTTTTTAAATAGTATAGGTAGCTTAACATTGTAAGCGATATGAAAAGCAACAGTAGTGCTAGTCCTGCTGTCTTAATAGTTTCCATAGATTTCTTCCTCATAGTTGAGTACATGTAAATTAAGCTTAATGCGCCGAAAATATACGCCACTACGACCACTATAAGCTCGTTTATAGATTGGTACATATTATGCTGGATAATAAAAGCCTGAAGTTCCCTTGGAGTAGCTGAAACCAAAATGTATATAATGCCCCCTAGAAGGAAAGCCGCTGCGACTACTAAAATCAAAGTCATGTTTCGAGGGTCCAACAATGTGTCTAAGTATTTTCTGAGACTTTTAGACATACTCTCTTTTCCTTCTTATGAAGAGAAGTATATATTTTTTCGGCTTAAATATTCTGTGATATAGAATTCCGGTATTGCTGTTATTTGCTCATATACTGTGAACACTTTTGAGAAGCGAGCCTCTCTTGGAATTATTGAAAGACAGTGTGGACACATATGATGAAAACCGTCTAAAATAGTTTTGCACTTATTACAATAAGTATAGTCGAGTGAAAAGGATAAGGGCCTCGTATACTTTAGCGCTAACTTAACAGCTCTCTTAAAATCTTCGAAGGAAAAGCATACAGGATCTACTTTGACATTAATTACTCCCCTAAGCTCTTTAAAGCCGTTAAACTCATGCAACTTAATGTAATGTTCAAGAGACTCAGCAATGCTAGGAGGCACTAAGTAGAGAGGAGAGAAGAACAACTTCATCTCTGACGCTTTTCCTTTAAGCGCTCGCTCTAGAATGCTTAATACACGAACATAATTTCTATCTCCACACATGAAGGAAAACTCTATATTGTAGCTTTCTCTAGATGCAGATTCTCTAAATATTTTTATGCAGTTTACTGCAATTTTCTGTGCCAAATTTAACATTTCATGAGTATCTTTACTTCCCGAAATAATTTTAGCCGTAAAAAAGACCCCCGTAAGTGATATTGTATAATAAGAGTTTTCCCACTGGAAGTAATGCATATCATCAAAAATATATTCTGTTAAAGGCTTGTACCGTCTTTCTAAGCTTATACTAGACATGAATGTATTTTTTGTATTGAATGCCACGAATATTGCATCTACAAGCTCGTAGAGCTTATCATAGAAGTTATCCTCTGACATACTTTCTACGGCTATAAGAGGAAGGTTTACTGCAATAGTGGAAAGTACTCCATAAGCTGGTAGTACAGGCACATCTTCAGGTTTAGGTAGGGCTAATCCCTCTGCTGACACTGTAACATTCTTTTCATCTTTCTTAATGATAAGAGGAACTCTGGCTTTTAACGCGTTATATATGTGCATCAGTAAATCCTCGTCACTTAATACTTTACTATTAATTCTCAATATTATGACTGGTGACTTCACGAGAGACTCTTTTTTACATGCTGATAAAGCCTCTAGCAGATATTTTACTGTTATGAAGGCCTCCTCTTCGTAATCACTTAAGTAAATATTCCCAAGGCCTCCTAGTCTTAGCTTAATATTCTCATATTCTTCAGGAGTAGAAAAGGCACAAGATAAAGCTGTTGGTACATGGAATTTATAATTTAGATTATCAATATTTAATAATTTCACGAAATATTTAAATTCATTAATTATATTGTCTTTTGATAACTTATGAATAAATGGAGCGAGCAAGTAATTGAAGTTTTCAATAGTTTGAGAGTTAAAAATAAATCCTTGAAAATTCTTTACCGTAAGGAAAATAGAGAAGAGAGCATCACGTAAACTTCTATTTATACAAATGAGTACCTCTGGCGCGTTTTTGAGTCCCATGAAATTTTCCCTCTTTGAGAAGCATGGTATAAGATCATGCCTAATATCCTCGACTCCAAGGAACCACCTATTACTATTTGCCAAGTGTATATATCCATTTAAATGCGCTACAAGCGTTGAAGGAGGCATTAATTGTGATAGCATGTATGCTTCAATTATAGATTCCCCTAGGGTCTTGAGGAGAACGTTTGGAGAAAAGGGTTTCTCTAGATCATACTTTTTAAACATTTCGCCTACATCATATACTGGTAGACCATATCTGCTATAAAGCTTTATATAATTTTCATAACCTTTTTCAAAAAGTGCTGCTATAACGAGCTCTCTTATTAAATTTGTTGATACATATCTTAAGTTGGCATTTTTAAGTTTTTCTTCTACATATATGGCGATATCCCGTGCAAGTGATTTTCTAAGTCCTGTTTCTTTGACAAGACTGCTGATAATTTTATTTCTATCAAAATACTCTAATGTGTGTCTTGAAGTGTAAACTAAAATCTCTTCATCTCTCATAGACATATATGCTTCTTTAAAATCTCTTATTAATTCATATATCTTCATACCGTAATTTGATAACTTGTATTTACCTGTATTCTTAACTATTTCAACTATTTTTTCTGATACTAATTTTGATAAATGATAACCGAATTTGCCGCTTTTAGACACTGGTAAACCCACTCTTTCCATCAATTCTCCATATGATAATTCGCCTTCATCATAAAGTACCTGAATGATCTTTAACCGAATTTCGTTGCTTAAGGCCTCAAATACTTTAGTTATCTCCACTCAGCCCCCCTTATCATCACTTAACTAAACAATATAACCTTTCTACAGTAAAGATAGAGCTATTATTGACATCTTATTTTTGCCTTAGTTAAATAAATCAGCAGATATAACTATAACATAACTAATAAATATGTGTAATGAAAACTTGATTCAAATGCCCGAAATAAGAGTTGTTTTAGTTGAGCCTTTTTACGAAATAAATATAGGATATACTGCTCGAGTTATGAAAAACTTTGATGTAAACAAACTTTTCATCGTTAATCCGCGGATTGAGATAGGTGAAATTGCTAGAAGGTTTGCTATGAAAGGAGTAGATGTCCTTGAGAAAGCAAGAATAGTTAAGTCTTTAACTGATGCTATATCAAGTGTTGATTTAGTGATAGGTACAACTGGTAAGGTATCGAACAAAATTCTACTTAGACAAGCATTAACTGCTAGAGAGTTTGCAGAAAAAATAAGTAATGTAAAAGGCAAAATAGCGATACTATTCGGTAGAGAGCCCTCAGGTTTAACTAATGAGGAGTTAATGCTATGTGACTACATAGTGACAATTCCCGCGAATCCCGAGTACCCTATATTAAACTTATCGCATGCAGTATCCATAATACTTTACGAAATATTCCTCACAACTAGACGCTACAGCAATAAACCAATCACAGTATCAAGAAGATATGCGAATTTAGTGTTAGACTACGTCTCAAAAATATGTGATACTATAGGTCTAGATAGTGCGAAAACATCGAAAATACTAATGGCTATTAAAAGAATAATCTACAAAGCAAATCCTACAGAAAAAGAACTTAGAACGCTGCTACTTTTTATGAGAAAAATTTATGTACTCCTTCAACCAGCTGATTCGGATACACTTTCGCCTTACTTCTAAGCAATCTTTATAAAGCAGTGTGAAGTCATATAGTGATAACTATGCCTTTACGGCCAGGCAGATGCTACAGACACTTTGGAACACCACCCTATACTAGACTAGAATACATTAAAGGAGCCCCACATGTGCAGATTCCAAAGTTTGACCTAGGAAATCCTAAGGGGAGCTTCACACATATGGTGAGATTAATAACAAAAGAAAGAGGACAAATAAGAGCTAATGCCCTTGAAGCTGCTAGAGTAATAGCACATAAGTATTTAAGCAAAAATATCGGTGAAATGAACTACCACATGAAGCTCTGCGTATACCCTCATCATGTACTAAGAGAAAACAAAATGATGGCTATGGCGGGCGCAGACAGACTTCAGGATGGAATGAGACTCGCGTTCGGAACCCCTATAGGCAGGGCTGCTCGAGTATATGAAAATCAAACAGTCATATACGTCAGAGTAAATGAAGAACATGTAGGAAAAGCTAAGGAAGCCTTAAGAAGAGCTGCATCTAAACTCCCTCTACCGTGTAGAATCGAGATAAATAAGGGAGAATAGTTGATTAAATGAGCATTCGACTCGCAAAGACAGGGGATCTTTGTGACTCAAGGTGTCAAGAAAATAATAGAGGCATGTATACATGCCTGGAGTAACATTATTGCCGACGCTGATACCATAACGAGAGAAAAAGTAGTGAAAATACTTAAAGAAAGTTATAGAAAGTTTAAAGTAAAACCTTTAAAAGACTACGCTAAGACTGGTCTATATGAAAGAGAAATAATCACTTTGTACGTTGTAGGTAAGTATGGCTTAAATATAATTGATGAAATGGAATATATTTCAGACATATTTAATAAAGAGAAAAAATATGAGAGATTATATTTAATGCTTACAGAAAAGTGTGAAGACCCTGAGCTTAACCGGACTCTAGACAGCTTGTCAGCAGAGACAGTACTTAAAACAGCTAGATTTGGCCTAATAATGTCTTTATTAGGATTCGCTTCAGACAGCAGATTTCTAGAAATAATGTCTTGTCTTATTAAGCTTTTTCCAAAATATTCAACTAAATTATATAAATTAGCAAAAATTTTCATTGCCTTAGAAATAGCTAAAAAGGTCTCTGAAGGAGTAATTAAAAATAGATTTGAAAAAGAAGCTCTTAAACAGGCGTTATGTATGAAAATAAACTCTCCAAAAGTAGCTCCATCTGATAAAATGATATATCAAATCGCTAAGTACTACTTTGGAGTAAGCGAGGAGCAGGCATTTCAAGTACTTAATGTTAAAGACTCTATTTTAGCTAAAATCTAAGACTACTTTTTACATACTATACTAGAAAGTCTCTCCCTATTTCCTTCCTTACAAGCCTCCCATAAGGGAGAGTCTTTCGAAATAACAAAAATTCTTCCACGTCTTCTTCTCAGTCTTCTAACCATGCCAGCTTTCATTAATCTGTAAAGCACCTTTTTAATCGAATAGAGCACATAGGCGTTAATCGGCAAACCCGCTAATTTAGCTATATCAACACTTTCGAACGATACGCATGTTCCTCTAGCTTTACTTATCATTAGTATTAGAGCTTCTATCACAGCTTTTTCGAATACATTATTTTTTTCATCACAGTTCTTCATTCCATGTCCCCAAGCTAAAGTTCAACTATTTTATTTAAAGTTTCGGAGTCTCCCTGCTTAAAAGCCATCCATATAGGACTTTCTTTCGTTGCCATATACTTTATCCCGTGACTAGACTTACTATATCTTGTTATTAGTCCTTTATCACATAGCTCGTCTAACACACTTCTTATGACTGTTAAAAGTACTGGTTGAGAAGGTAGTCCTGCTATTATTGCTAACTTTTTACAGGTAAATGTGACACAGCTTCCCCGAGACTTCTTAATAAGGTCCCCCATAGCCTCTATTACTGCTAGTCTTATTTTCCGGTAGTCACGATATGGTATTTCTTCTAGACTGCTATTCCTCTTTAATCTCACGCATCTTTTTTTGAGCTAAGTAATAAGTAGTAGTTTTACACAAAAGAAGAGTACTTATCACAATATTATCGGGCTAGTCTCACGGTATACTTCAAGCGACAATAAGTACCTTTGTGTTACAACAACTTAATCAGCCATCATCATCAAAATAGTGCGGAAAATATATATTTAAGAGCTTCTACTCCTTAGTTCTTAAGGTCGTAGATATGCTTAGAGAAATATATATTCCAGATTCAACTGTATTAGCTAAGGGGAGTCTCAGTAAAGCACTTGAAAGAGACGACCCCCGTATTAGAGGGAAAATAGTAGTTCATAGCCTTCTTGTGCTATACTTTGAGAGACTAGCCAGAGAAGGACGTAGCCAGGGATTTATAGGTCTACAGGAATTAGAAAAAATAAGAGGTATAATCAAAGATAAGTACTCTGAAGAAGAGATAGTTATAGAAGAAACCCGTGAATTGCCTCAGGGATATCACCTTTTGAGAGATGAAAACATTGATATAATCTTAAGAGAACTTGCAAAAGAATGGAACGCCACACTAATAACATCTGATAAAACACAATACAAAGCTTGTATAGCAGAAGCAGTTAAAGTAATATATTTAAAAGCAGACATAGGCGTCGTCTTAAGCTTTGAGAAAATGTTTCCAAAAGAAGCCATGTCGCTTCATATAAAGGAAAATGTACCACCTTATGCGAAAGTTGGTAAACCAGGTAAGTGGAGCTTCATTAAGCTTAGAGAAGAACCCATGCTTAAAAAAGAAATAGAAGAACTCATCACAGAAATTCTCGAAGTAGCTAGAAGCCTTCCTGATGCATTTATAGAAATTGACCGCCCTGGATCTACTATTGTTCAGCTTAGACATTACCGCATAGTCATTACAAAACCCCCATTTTCTGATGGTTATGAGCTGACCATAGTTCGTCCTCTTGTGAAACTTAGTATTGAGGATTATAAGCTGCCTAAGAAGCTTCTTGAAAGACTAGAGAAGAGGGCTGAAGGTATTTTAATAGCAGGCGCTCCCGGTATGGGCAAGACTACTTTTGCGCAGGCCTTAGCCGAGTTTTACATGAGAAAGAATAAAGTTGTAAAAACTATAGAGTCTCCGAGAGACATGCATCTTCCACCGCAAATAACACAGTACTCTAAGGCTTATGCGACATCCGAAGAAATCCACGACGTGTTACTACTTTCGAGACCTGATTACACGGTCTTTGATGAAATGAGAGATACTAAAGACTTCGAGTTATTCGCAGATCTCAGGTTAGCTGGCGTAGGCATGATAGGCGTAGTTCACGCAACTACTCCAATAGACGCTATTCAGCGTTTCATTGGAAGAGTAGAGCTAGGAATGATACCCTCCATAATAGACACCGTAATATTCATTACGAATGGAGAAGTCAGCAAAGTATACGAACTAGAGACTGTAGTCAAGGTGCCTTACGGCTTAAAGGAAGAAGATCTAGCCAGACCTGTAGTGGTAGTAAGAGACTTCTTTACAGGCGAGCCTGAATACGAACTTTATGTCTTCGGAGAAAGGACATTTGTAGTACCTATTAAAAAGAAGGTGGCAGAGAGAAGAGATTTTACAAGAATACTTATTGAAAGAACTATTAGAAAATATGTACCTGACGCAGAGTTCGACATAGTCATCCATGATACTCATGCTGAAATTCTCATACCAGCTGAAATCTACAACTATGTGTTAAAGAGATGCAGAAAAAGACTTGATCGCCTAGGAAAGAAGCTCGGAATAAGAATAAGCTTAAAGCCTAAGATCATTCAATAACAGCAATAATACAAATATATATCGCCTCCGCTTCTACTTTCATGAGATATAAGTGGTGCTCATGGCTAAGAGATGCTATAACTGTATATGGTTTGACTCTGCCAGAAAAGTATGTAAACTGCTGGGTAGAGAAGTTTCTGATCCAGATAATCCCCTATGTCCTTTAAGGAGCACCTTTAGAGAGGGCAAATCTTTACCAGCTGACTACTCTCCGGATATAGTGTCTACGCAAGCACCAGAACCTCTATCATTAACTACGTCTGGTAAGACGAGTATTCCCGCTGCGCAAAATTCTTCAGCATTATTATTACCTAAGAAACCTTCTATTCCACGCCGCAAATCTCTCTTAATATATGCTCCCACAGGTATACCGGAACTCGATAATGTGCTTGGAGGAGGCTTCCTCAGAGGAAAAACATACCTAGTAGCTGGCGAGACCGGGTGCGGCAAAACGATATTCTCTATGCAGTTTCTCCTAACTGGTGCGACTTTAGGCGAGCCCGGCATTTATTTAGCTATAGATGAGCCCTCTGAACATGTAAAAAGGGGGCTTAGGCTCTTTGGATGGGATGTCAGCGAACTAGAGGAGAGAGGGTTGATACTTTTCTTAGACATGAGAACTCACTTTAGTAAAATATATTTGAGAGATGAAAGAAGGAAAATAGAGCCAAAGTATATTATAGAATCTATTGTAAGCAATATTAAAAGGATAAGAGCAAAAAGGTTAGTAATAGATCCAATAGCTCCTCTAATATATGGAGGATCTCCCTCAGATATCGTTTATGTGAGAGAATTCGTCAGAGAGATAGTTTTCTCTCTAGAAAGACTAGGTACTGTCACCACTGTAATGACAAGTGAAATACCCACAGGCTCCTCTCAGCTAAGCAGATTTGGAGTAGAGGAGTTTCTCGCCTCAGGAATAATAGTCCTTTCCCTCGAAGAAATCGCTGGTAAGATCTACAGAGTAATGTTCATTAGGAAAGCTAGATGGGCTCCTGTACAGCCATGTAAATACGTATTTGAAATAAAAAGCGGCGTAGGCATAGTAGTTCTTGGTCCTTTAGAAAAGTTTAAGAGAGCTGCAGCTAACATATACTGACATAATGATTAAAGGACTGGCTGATGAACTAATAAGAATTATCAAAAAAATAAAAGGTGCCCCCTTAATTGATGAAAAAACTCTTAGAGAGGTTATACGAGATATTCAAAGAGCTTTACTTAAGGCTGATGTCAGTGTAGACCTTGTACTTAAAATAACTGAAAACATTAAAGCAAGAGTCTTAACTGCAGAAGTTCCGCCAGGGTTTACTAAACGTGACGTACTACTTAAAGTAGTCTACGACGAATTAGTAAGTCTCCTTGGAGGAGAGAAGATTCCGCAAATAACGATACCTAGGGGCACAAGTTACACTATTATGCTTGTAGGCCTTCAGGGATCCGGAAAAACAACTAGCGCGGCTAAGCTGGCGTGGTTCTATAAAAACAGAGGATATAAAACCGCTCTTGTATGTGCAGACACTTATCGTCCCGCTGCTTACATTCAATTAAAACAGCTTGTAGAGAAATATGATATTCCAGTATGGTTTGAAAAAGATAAATCTGCTGTTCAAATAGCATATGATGGAGTAAAGCACTTTAAGTCAGAAAAATACAATATAATAATAATTGATACTGCTGGACGACATAAAGAGGAAGAAGGACTTTTGAAGGAAATGGAAGTCATGTTTAAGAAAATAAGGCCTGATGAAGTAATGTTCGTTATAGATGCCACTATCGGAAAGCAGGCAGGGAAACAAGCTGCTGCCTTCCAGAAAAGAGTCCCCATATCGTCTATATTTTTAACAAAACTAGACGGTAGCGCTAAAGGCGGCGGTGCATTAGCGGCAATAGTAGCCACAGGTGCTATAATAAAATTCATTGGAACAGGAGAGAAAATTGAGGAAATAGAAGTGTTTAATCCACCGAGATTTATTAATCGTCTACTAGGTTTAGGAGACCTCGAGGCCTTAATTGAGCGATTTAAAAAACATGAGGAGCTGATGAAGCTCCAGGAAAGAATACTGAAAACAGGAAAGCTTACTTTATACGATATGAAAATTCAGCTAAAAAGCCTGCGTAAAATGGGGTCTTTAGGTAAGCTCCTTAGCCTCATACCTGGCGGAACGCAACTTCCCTTAGCTGCAGCCGAGGTCAATGACGAGAAGATCAAGAAATGGATAGCCATATTAGAC
>QMSI01000036.1 GCA_003649615.1 Thermoprotei archaeon
CCCCTTAAGCCTGCGAAGCACGATCATCACTAAAGCTAGTCCCATCCTAAGCATGTTGACATCTTCTGAAGGGTCAAGTTCGTAGAAGCTTCCATAAGTATAGTCTGAATATTTACCGTTGGTCTGCGTTGGGACGGGAACCACTTTAAAGTCCCTGAAAACCAATGTTCTTCCCTTCACCTTCTTAACCACAGGTTTAGAAGAGTAAATCCTCCAAGAAACACGGTTAGGTATCTTCAAGAACTTGCCGAAACCTCTACGCGGAGGATACACGACACAGAGCACCTCACTGTGAAGCCTCCCGTGGATGTAGTCGTGGACTATGGACGGCTCCTCCCCCCACTTTGACTTTGCCTCCCTGTACTCCTCTAAGGCTTCAGCCAGCCCTTCTCTCCGCCATAGCGCAGATTCCCTAAGCCTCTCCTCAAGCACCGCAGCTACAACTCTCCCTGTACGCCCGCCTACCCTATGTTCAACCACGATGCCGTCAGAGGTATAATCCATGCATCCTACCTGAAACTTCTCGACAAGGTCGCAGTGAGAGATCCCTTCTAGGTAACGTTCCTCGCCACCCTCAACCATAACTCTGTTTATGCCGAAGGGAGGTGCAAACTCATAGAAATTGAGGTTACGCCAGGCTTCCTTGCCTTTATCCGTTAGCTCTCCTCTTGAAACTAGGCCTAGGCGCTCGAGGAAACTATACTCATCCTCAGTTAGGAGCTTCTTAAGCCTCGGAGAGGTAAACTTTAACAGAGATACGAAAAGCTTGAGGTACTCGTTCCCTGGATTGACAATTACTTTTTCGATAGGCATTGAGAGCCAAACCCTAAGCGCAGCGAGGCCTCTTGAGAGCACATCACGATCCCAGCCACCGCTAGGTATTATCACCGTTTCAGAGAACTCGAGCTCTCTTCGTCTACCTTTACGCCCTTCTCGCTGATGGTATTCTCGAAGATCCTCAGGTAGGCCTATATGTACTATTCGAGCTACCGTGCCGATGTCAATGCCTTGGCTGAGCGTCCTTGGAGATATAAGTAGCTTAACCTTCCCCGATCTAGCGCCTTCCTCCGCTTTAGCTCTCGCCTCTCGGGATAGGAGGTGATGGTGAGAAGCTACAGCCTCCTTTAAATAGTCGGGAAGCTCGCTCCGAAGACGTCGAGCGAGTTCTTCCGCCTTAGCTATGCTTCTCGTGAACACTAAAGTAACCCAGGAATCCTCGACGTACTTAGCCAAGAGGGCGAGGGGGTCGAGGTCCATGGAGGGTATGGCTATGTTAAGTGCTTGAGCTACCTCCAAGATTTTATGCACGTTCTCTTTGAAGCGTTCAAAGCTCTCCAAGGACTCCATTACGTCAGGGGCTACACGGTCAGCGAGTTCCGTAATCTTAGCTTTAAGCTCTATCCACTGCTTCCTCAGATCCTTCCCTAAAACTACATACACTCTGTTCTCCACCCGGAAGGGGCGTCCCTCAATTATCGCACTGTCACGTTCCAAGACCTCTAAGAAGAAACGTGCTAAGTCCTCCGGGTTTTCTAGAGTAGCAGTTAATGCAGCTACCTGGAAGCCTTCACCTCTCAACATCTTAAGAGCCTTGATCATCCCCATGAGCACGGCCACTTCACGGGGACCGTAGAAATCTACTTCGTCCAGTACAAGGAGGCCGAGTTTCTGGAAGAAGCCTTCCAGAAGTGAAGCCTTGCCCAGCGCAGCTCTTTTGATTTCATGTAGTAGTAGAGCCGGGTTCGTTATAACTATGTCCTGCTTCGTCAGCCTTGACCTCGCCCTCGATGAGCCCTCAAGCTTAATGAGGTGCCCCCGCCGAGCTGCATCTAAAACCTCTACTTCAAGCCCAGCAACGCCAGCATATTCCTTAATTCTCCTGACCTGATCATTAGCTAAGGCTAACGTGGGATACACCGCTAATGTAGGTAGCTTAGAGGAGAGTGCATGGAGAAGCCAAGCCTCCGTCTTGCCTGAACCCGTCCCGGATCGAAGTATCAAGTTACGCCCTGACCTTAAAGCCTCAAGAGCCTCGAGCTGATGCCTATAAAGCCTCTTAAAGGCTATTGAGGAGGCTCCAAGCCTACTTAGCTGAGGAACTATGTCAACGAAACCTACCTCGACCTTTTCAGGTTCAAGTTTAGGCTCCACGTAGGAATAGTACTCGTAGCCCAATTCCGATAGCAGCAGCGAAGAATCCATGTTCTCGTAGCTAAAGTTTAGGACAGGGTGCTAAATAATTAGTGTAAGGGGGGATAGCTTGGTTCTAGTTAAAGGGTCATACATCGTTGCCCTAATAACCTGCTCGTCTAAGGAAGAGGCTGAGAAGATAGCTAAGAGGCTCCTCGAAGCTAAAGTGGCGGCCTGCATCAACGTTGTCGCCGACGTTAAGTCAAGGTTTTGGTGGGAAGGCAGAATAGACGAGGCCGATGAGGCTTTACTGATAATAAAGACTAGGTTAGACCTCTTCGAAGAGCTGGTAAAGGAGGTAAAAGCTCTCCACAGCTATACAGTGCCTGAAATCATAGCTTTGCCGATAATTGAAGGCTACACAGGATACCTTAACTGGCTCGATGAATCAGTTAAGCCTTAGCTTTAATTTTACCTTGAGATCCTATACATGTATATTTTATGTGTAGTCCAAGTATCGTAAATCTCCTCCATCCTAATAGGTCTCCACCCAGGAACCTCGAAGTCGTGAGAAACTATCCTTGACCCCAGACGGAGCTCCCTCTCCAGCTTTGGGCGAAGCTTTTCATTAACGCTAGTTAGAAGATAAAGCGTCACGACACTAGCTTCACTAATATCTACTTCGTAGAAACTGCCATGAATTACCTTTACGCGTCCATCCAAGCCGTTTTCCTTGATCCTCCTCTCGATCTGATTGAAGAGGTCCTTCCTCAGCTCTATGCCTACAGCCCTCGCACCGAACTCCTTAGCAGCCAATATCAAGATTCTCCCATCCCCAGCGCCTAGGTCGTATACCGTGTCGTCGGGGCCTACGGAGGCTAGTTCAAGCATTCTCCTCGCTACGTGTTCAGGCGTAGCTACAAAGGGCACGTCATACATCGCCAGGCACCGCCTCAAAGACCTAGCATATAGACTTAAAGCTTCCGCCACAACAACCTAAGGACTTAAAAGTCATGTTAATTATGCTAAGCTAAAGGTGGGGCACGAAAAACCTTCGATGAAGGAGGCTTGAAGTAGAGGTTAACTAAAAGAGAAACCTTAGCTCTCCACATGAATTTTTAAGTTTCCACATCCCAACTACAGGGGCGGTGTAAGCCTTGAGAGTCCTCCACGGAGAAATAGTGGAGCTAGAGAAGATAGATCTAGAAGGAGGTAAGCTGGTCTGCGGTTTCCCCGGCCCAGGTTTGGTTGGAAGCATAGCGGCAAAGTATCTGGCAGGGTACCTTAAAATGGAAGAGGTCGCTTATTTAAGGTCTAGGCTGCTACCTCCCATTTCCATGTTCTATGAAGGGAGGCTTCAACACCCTTTCAGGGTTCACATTAAGCGAGCCAGGAAGCTAGCCGTGTTGATAGCTGAGACTCTAGTGCCCAGCATCGCCTATTACGATGTAGCCTCCTCCATCGTAAACTGGGCTGAAAGTAAAGGCGTTTACATGATCGTTTGCCTAGAAGGAGTACCTGCCAGTGGAGAGCGTGGAGAGCGGTTGGCCTATGGAGCTGCTGAAGACGTAGATGAGCTCGAGAAGAGAGGCATCAAGCCGCTTAATGCGGGAGTGGTGGCGGGGATAAGCGGAGCTATCATGAATGAGTGTTTAGTGAGGAGGGTTAAAGGTGTCTGCCTCTTTGTCCAGGCAGATGCGTCTAAACCGGATGTGGAGGCTGCAGCTGCCCTTCTACAAGCCCTCAATAGTCTTCTAGGGCTGAAAGTAAAGACCGACATTCTACTGGCTAACGCTAACCAGGTGGTGGAGAAGCTACAAGGAATCGTCGAGCATCTAAGGACAGTTAAGGAAAGCGAAGATAAGTTGCGCCTAGCACTATATGCTTAGCGTAACGATCCCTATCAATACCGAAACTACGACGCCAGCTGTTGTTACACCTAACGATATGGAAAGTAAAGCCACCTTCCTATCCATACCTAAAACATGAGCCGCCAACACTGAAGTCCAAGCACCTGTGAGAGGAAAGGGTATAGCTGTAAATATAGCTAAGCCCAACGCTCCATACTTGTTTACGAAAGGCCTCACCCTATCCCTAGCTCTCTTAGCGTAGTTAAAGTATAGCTTAGCCGTTTTCAGAAATAGCCTTGGACCTTTACCAGACTCAACAAACCTTGAAAGCATGGCCTCTAAACTACCAAGCAGTAAGAGAAGAGGGAGAACAGGTGCTATGTTACCCACCACCGCTACGAAAAAGACGGTTAAAGGGTTTAAGCCAACCCACACTCCGTAAGGTATGGCCCCCCTAACCTCCGATATAGGCGCAGCAGCAAGTAGGAAGACGGCTAGAATCTTCAGCATGTCCATAGATGCCCATAGGCTAGAGTATTGCCTAAACTTAAGCTTTAGCTGCCAGAGGGAGAAGCTTTATCGGGAAGAGGCATCATAAACCCAGCGACCGGTACAATGCCTAGCAAGTTGTTTCTAGGCGTGGATGTAGGTTCCTTAACTACCAAAGCCCTCCTCATAGACGAGGAGGAAAGAGTGGTAAGCTATCACATTATGAAGACTGGGGCTAATAGCCGTGAAGCCTCCCTCAAGGTGTCCGAGCGGGTTCTAAAGGAGGCCGGCGTAAACAAGGCGGAGGTAGCGTTTACCGTAGCCACTGGGTATGGAAGAGCTATCGTACCCTATGCCAACACCACGGTCACAGAAATCTCCTGCCACGCGAGGGGGGCCTTTAAACAGTATCCTAGGGTAAGGACAGTAATAGATGTAGGTGGACAGGACAGTAAGGTAATAAAGGTGGGTGAGGGGGGGAGGGTCCTAAACTTCGTCATGAATGAAAAGTGCGCTGCCGGTACAGGTAGGTTTTTAGAGGTCATGGCTCAAGCCTTAGAAGTAGGGCTTGAAGATCTAGGTAGGCTTTCCCTCAAGTCGAAGGTTAAGGTACATATAAGCAGTACGTGTACAGTGTTCGCTGAGAGCGAAGTCGTTGGACTGATAGCTAAGGGTCTACCTAAGGAGGACATCATAGCAGGCATCCACGAAGCTATGGCGAGCAGGATATACAGCCTGGCTATGAACATCGGGGTAGAGGACGACGTAGTGATGACGGGAGGCGTAGCCAAGAATATAGGCTTTGTAAAAGCCTTAGAGGAAAAGCTAGGGAGGAGTGTAATAATACCTGAAGAGCCGCAGATAGTAGGAGCCTTAGGAGCAGCGTTGATAGCTAAGGAAAAAGCGAAAGGTGGTTAAGGTTATTCTCCTTTATAGGAAGGTTTACGTTTTTCTAGAAACGCCTTGACGCCCTCGCGTGCATCGTAGGTTGAGAAGAGGAGGCTCCAAAGCTCAGCCTCGTAATCAAGTCCCGCCGAAAGCGTGTTTTCTAGGCTTTGGTTTACTTGTTCTTTAGCTATCCTCAGCACCACTGGGCTCTTCTCAGCTAGTTTAAGCGCTAAGGCTTCGGCCTCTTCCTTGAGCTTATCGGGAGGAACCACTTTATTTACGAGACCTATCTTTTCAGCCTCCACCGCTGTGATACGGTCTCCGGTAAGGACGAGTTCCTTAGCCTTCCTTACCCCGACCATCCTCCAAAGCCTCTGAGTAGCCCCCCATCCTGGGGTTACACCTACGTTAACCTCCGCCTGGCTGAAGATAGCGTCCTCCGAAGCTATGACGAGGTCGCAGCTTAGGGAAAGCTCCATCCCTCCACCTAATGCGTAGCCATTGACCGCTGCTATGACCGGCTTTGAGAGGTTTTCAATTAGCTTGAAGACCCTATGTCCCAGCCTTGAAAGCTCCCTCGCCTCCATAGGGCTTTTATCCACTATTTCCTTCAAATCTAGGCCTGCGCAGAAGGCCTTCCCCCCCGCTCCCGTCACCACCACTACCTTAACCTCCGGGTCAGCTTCGGCTTCCTTAAAAGCATCCTCAAGTTCTAGGAAGGTGGCGGGGTTGAGAGCATTAAGTACTTGAGGGCGATTCAGCGTTATCCACGCTACTGGGCCTTTCTTCTCATAGAGAATGTTAGAGTAGTTCAAGGCACTGCTTCCTCAACCTACTTCTTCGTGTAGTCGTAGAAACCTCGTCCACTCTTACGCCCTGTCCAGCCAGCCCTTACCATCTGTTTCAGGATTACAGGTGGAGCATACTTAGGATCGTTGGTTTCCCTATAGATCGACTCCAGTACGTCGAGGGTGGTATCAAGCCCTATGAGGTCTAGAAGCTCCAGTGGGCCCATAGGCATGTTGTAACCTAACTTCATAGCTGTGTCTATGTCTTCAGCCGAGGCGATTCCTTGCTCATAGGCCCTCATGGCTTCAGCTAAGTAGGGTAAAGCGAGTCTATTGGCTATAAATCCTGGTACGTCCTTAACTACCACTGGCGTCTTCCCAAGCTTCACTGAAAGATCCTTTATGAGCTGGACTGTTTCATCAGAGGAAGCTATGCCCTTTATCACTTCTACAAGCTTCATCACTGGGACAGGGTTGAAGAAGTGCATCCCTACTACACGGTCAGGTCTTTTAGTGGCTCCTCCAAGAGCAGTAATGCTCAGCGTAGAGGTATTGCTAGCCAATACTGTGTGTTCAGGGCATTTTTCATCGAGGTCCTTAAACAGCTGCTTCTTGAGGTCCAAGTTCTCGAAGATAGCCTCAACCACTACGTCAGCATCCTTAGCTGCCTCGTCTAGGCTAGTGGTGATTTTAATCCTAGCCAACGCAGCGTCAGCCTCCTCCTTCTTCAACCTACCTTTCTCCACCGCTTTATACAGGCCGAAGGGGCCATTCTTGATGATCTCCAAGCCTCTCTTAAGGTAATCTTCTGAAACATCTCTAGCCACCACATTATAGCCTGCTTGAGCGAACACCTGGGCTATTCCTGTTCCCATTACGCCGAAGCCTATAACGGTCACGTTCTTTACGTCCTCCACCTTCAATACCATAACCTCCACCGAGCTAAGCTAGCAACAACAGCTCTTATAAGGCTTACTTAATCAATCAACAAAAAAGAGGAGCAGAACTATGGAGTTACGATAGCCCTCGTGACCTTGCCTTCCTCGAGGAGCTTAAAGGCTTCATTTATCTGCTCTAAAGGAAGCTTATGCGAGACAAGCAGCCTTATCTTGCCTGACCTTACAAGCTCTATTGCTCCGTAGTAATCGATGGGCCTACAGCCCATGACCCCCCTTATCTCCAGCTCCCTGAACATTATCCTGCCGGCGTTGATGGTAATGGGTTTATCGGAGTAGCCAACAACGATAAACCTTCCTCCTTGCTTAATGCTCTCAAAGGCCTGCTCTATTACTTGAGGTACACCGGTAACATCAAATGCCACGTCTGCGCCTCCTCCGGTAAGTCTCCTAACGGTCCTTACAGGCTCCTTGTCCTCCTTGAGGTTTATGGTCTCCCATGCTCCAAGCTCCTTCGCGAGCTTCAGGTTTTCTTCCCTTCGCCCAAGCGCTATAACCTTGCCTCCTAGAGCACTTGCAATCTGCACGACGTTAAGGCCTAAGCCTCCTGTAGCGCCCCACACCGCCACAGTTTCACCTGGCTTAAGCTCTGCCCTGCGAACCACGGCGGCGTAAGGGCTTGTGATAGCGTCTGCTATGATAGCGCCTTCCTGAAGAGGAATTTCGCTTGGCAGCGGTATGAGGTCCTTAGCGGGCACCTTTATGTACTCAGCATAGCCGCCATCGACGTGGTTCCCCACCATCAACAAGTTGAGGCAAATGTTCTCTCTCCCAATTCTACAGTAGTAGCACCTGCCGCATGGGAGTATGGCAGGTATTAGCACCCGGTCACCGGGCTTTACCGCTGTCACTCCTTCACCTACCTCAGCCACGGTACCTGAGATCTCGTGGCCGAGGATCATAGGTGGCTTCTTAAATGTAGGGACACCCTTCAAGTAATGCATGTCGGTGTGGCATACACCGCAAGCAGCTACCTTCACTAAAGCTTCTCCAGGTCCAACCTTAGGTGTAGGGTACTCCTCGACCTTTAAGGGCTGATTAGGGCCATAAAACACGGCAGCTTTCATCCCAAAGCACCTATAAGTTGGTAGGAGTCGTGTTTACTTATAACTTTTCTTTGCCTCTCTAAGCCAAGTAATTAGAAATAGAACCTTTTAGGTGGAATCTTTAAAACTGGCTTCACCTCTCGATGCGAGTTATAGAGCTCTATAAACAGTACATTCAAAATTCTTATATAGGCTAAAGGAGCTTGGGCACTTGGGCTATGGGAGGAGTGGTCCATGGTTAATGTAGAGGATATTTTGGCCGAGTTCAAGGACATAGTAGAAAAGCGACACGAGTACGCTAAGGCTTGGAAGGAACGAACCAACGGCAAGGTGGTAGGGTACTTCTGCACCTATACTCCAGAGGAAATCTTCTATGCAGCCGACAACATACTTCCCGTAAGGGTAGCTCCAGGGCACTCCCTAGAAGGCATGAGCTTTGTCGAGCCCTACATTTACTCCATGTTCTGCCCCCTCTGCCGAGACTGCTGCGCCCAAGGCTTCATAGGGCTCTACGACTACCTCGACGGCATATGTATAGGCCAGTCCTGCATCCACATGAGGCAGGCCTACAATGCATGGAGGCTGTTCATGAAGGAGGATAGAGGCAAGGACTACGAGTTCATGCATTACATTTACGTCCCCCACGGCGTCCAAAATCCGCCAGCCGTCCCCTACATGGCTGCTGAGATAGCCGAGTTCAAGAAAGCGGTGGAGAAATGGATCGGCAAGACGCTGAGCGACGCTGACATCGATAAAGGCATCAAGCTAATGAACAAGACACGCCAGCTCTTAAACCAGCTTTACGAGTATAGGAAGCGCGACAACCCACCGATAACAGGCACCGAAGCCCTCTACACCGTGCTAGCCGCCATGTACAGCGATAAAAGAGAGTACGTAGATAAACTCGAGCAGCTGCTCAAGCTCCTACCAGACAGGAAGCTTGACCGTCAAACAGGGTTCAGGCTAATGACACTTAGCAGCCTCAACGACCACGTAGATTTCATTCATAAAGTCGAGGACCTAGGCTCCACCGTGGTCGTAGACGACCAGTGTACGGGGATGAGGTACTTCTGGGGCGATGTACCTGAAAAGCCTGATAGGATGATGGCTCTAGCTGAGCGCTACATCCTGAAGAGGATACCTTGCCCAGCTAAGGACTGGCCTGAAAGATGGAGGCTTGAACACATAAAGAGGCTAGCCAAGGAATGGAACGTCCAAGGAGCCCTATACCTACAGTACAAGTACTGCGACCCACATGAGCTTGACGTTGTAGCGGTGAGGAACGCGCTTAGGGACATGGGAATATCGATGTACTTCCTCGAGCTCGACGTAACGGTGCCTTGGGGCCAGTTTAGGACTAGAGTAGAAGCTTTCTTCGAAGCCCTAGGAGGGATCGAAGAACTGTTTTAAGTTTATGGAGGTGGTCGTGAATGGTTAGGAAAGATATACCTGATTACCCAACAGAACCCCTTAAATGCTGGGATGAGGCAAAAGCTCTCAGGAGAAAGTACTACGAGGACTACCTAACCGCCCATGAGAAGGGAGCTATTAGGTGGGCTGGAGGAGCTTGGAGCTTCAGCGCTATACCTGACGGCTTAGGGGACGACGTTTACTGCATCACAAGCGAGCCCTACGGAGCAACCATCGCCTTCTTCAAGGAGTTCGCCATGAAGTGCCAAGAAGCCAGCGAGGCAGCTGGCTACGCACGTGACCTTTGTGCCTACATGCGCAACTACTGGGGATCTGCTCTACGCGATGAATACATCTTAGCCGACGGAAGGATAGTTAAGGGGTTCCCCACCCCCGACTTCATATGGCAGGACCATATATGCTGCAGCCACGCCAAGTGGTATCAAGTACTCCGAGAGATCGAGAAGAAGGTGAAGGGCAAGGACATACCTATGTACTGCATCGACGTATCGGTAGGTTCACACATACCCAACCTACACGACGAGCTAACCGACTGGCGCCTAGAGTACGTGACTAGGCAGCTCTTAGACGGCATAGAGTGGCTGGAGAAGGTTACCGGTAGGCGCTTCGACGATAAGAAGATGATCGACGCCATATACAATGAAATGCGCTCCACCAGCCTATGGGCCGAGATCTGCGTCTGGAACGCTAACGTTCCAGCCCCACTCGACGAGAAAAGCATGTACTCGCTATACGTGCTTGGCACCTTGATGAAGCATAAGAAGGAGTGCGTAGACTTCTATGAAAAGCTCTTGGCCGAAGTTAAAGACAGGGTCCGCAGAGGCATAGCAGCGTGTCCACACGAGAGATGTAGGATCATAACCGATACCCAACCTCCATGGGGCTTCCTATCCATCTTCCGCTACCTAGAGCGCGAATACGGATGCGTATCGGTGGGCTCACTTTACACCTTCGGCCTCATAGGGATGTGGGAGGTTAAGGAAGACGGCTCATTAGGGCCCAAGACGGTGCCTCCAAAGAGCGCGCTTAAAGATAGAGAAACAGCCGTTCGCATGTACGCGGAGTGGATGTTAAACAAACCTGAGTGGCCTCACTTCTTCAATCCAAGGGTGAAGAGCGAGCTCATCATCAAGATAGCTAAGCAATGGAAGCTCGACGGCGTCGCGCTACACTACAACCGAGGATGTGAAGGGTTATCGGTACACATAACTCAAAACCGCCTGGACATCCTGAGGGCAGGCATACCAGTCATGGCGTTCGAGGGCAACATGGGTGATGAGAGGGAGTTCGACATGCCCAGGACGCTGGCGAGGTTCGACATGTTCATGGAGAGCTTGGGCTTATCCAAGATAAAGAAGGAGTAGGGGGTGAGATGGGATGGTTACGGCTGGGATAGACCTCGGCGCGAGGACGGTTAAGGCGGTGATAATGGACGGCTCCAAGGTGCTGGCCAAGGCAATAACCATCACCGGCTTCGAGCAGAAGCAGTCCGCCGAGGAGGCGCTCAACGCCGCCTTGAAGCAAGCGGGGATCTCGCGCAAGGACCTAGCAGGCCTAGTGGCCACAGGCGTAGGCAGGAAGGTATGCCTTGAGCCCCCCATCTCAGCCGACCGCGAGGTCACCGAGGTCACCGCCGCCGCCATGGGGGCTGTGTCCGTCCACCCAGCTGCCCGCACTGTCATCGACGTGGGCGCCGAGGAGGGCAGGGCCCTGAGGTGCGACGAGAAGGGCGCGGTCAAGGACTTCGTGATCAACGAGAGGTGCGCCGCCGGCGCCGGGACCTTCGTCGAGGCCATGGCGAGGGCCCTAGAGGTCAGGCTCGAAGACATGGGGCCGCTGGCCCTAAAGTCCACGAGGACCATACCCATGAACGCCCAGTGCACCGTGTTCGCTGAGAGCGAGGTGGTCACGCTCATCCACGAGCGCACGCCGAAGGAGGACATAGCCAAGGCCATAACTGACTCCATGGCCGCTAGGATCGCCTCCATGGTCAGGAGGGTGGGCATCGAGAAGGACGTAGTGTTGATAGGCGGCGTCGCCAAGAACGTGGCGTTCGTCGAGGCCTTGAAGAAGGAGCTGGCCACCGACATCGTCGTGCCGCCGGAGCCCGAGTACGTAGGAGCCCTTGGAGCCGCCCTGCTAGCAGCCAAGAAGGAGTAGGTGATAGCCTACTTGATTTTTTACCCATCCTTCCTTAAGCTCATGGGAGGTGGTTGAATGTCTGAGGAGAAGAAGGAGTATTGGAGGTGGCCTGAGTATAGGTGGGTGAACCCCGACATAGACTGGACCAAGGGGAAGGTGATAACTGCCGGCGTGGACGTAGGCTCCGTTAGCTCCAAGGCAGCCATACTCGTAGATGGGGAA
>QMSI01000037.1 GCA_003649615.1 Thermoprotei archaeon
AAATGCTGATGGACTAATAGGGCTTAGAGATTAAGTCTAGTACGACTTGATAATGTAGAAGGCGGCTCGCTAAAAGCTCCCGCTTACATCTTAAATCTATATACTACATTACTATTTTAATATTAAATGCGGGCCCGCCGGGATTTGAACCCGGGACCGACGGCTTTCCTCAACGATGTATAGAAGGCCGCCGCGCTTCACGGCATATGTGTCCGTGCTGCGCTACGGGCCCGCTTTAGTGATAGAGAGGAGCTTAATTAGCTGAGCGCTGCTAGAGCCTCTTTAACTTGTCTCAACGCTTCTTCGACCTTTTCAGGCCTAGGCCCTCCACCTTGCCCTAGGCTCTCTCTCCCTCCTCCTTTGCCTCCAAGAGCTTCTGAGGCTATACGTGCTAGCTTACCTGCGTGGGCTCCTACCTTTACGGCCTCTTGGCCAGACATCACTACTACTAAAGCTCTCTCCGTCCCTGCGATGAGGACGCATACGGCTAAAGGCTCCTTCTTAACAACCTCCTCTCCTATCTTGATCAAGTCCTCAGCCTCTTCCTCGCGCCCCTTATATCCCACATAGACAACCTTACCTACGTGTTCAGCTGATTCTAAGAGCGACGAGGCTATGTACGAGGCTAGCTTCTCCCTCGACTTCTCTATGGTTTTCCTAGCTACCTTAAGCTCTTCCTTAACTTGTTCAACCGCCTCGACCACTTTCTCGGTAGGTACTTGAAGAGTCTCCGCCACTTTCCTCAGCTGCTCCTCCGTCTGCTGCATGTAGTCTAAGGCGCTTAGACCAGCGGTGAACTCGATCCTCTCCACGCCATCCTGTATCCTATATGCTCTCACAATTTTGATGGGACCTACCTCGCCTGTAGAGGTGACGTGGGTGCCGCCGCATGCCTGTGCATTCCAGCCAGCGATGTCCACGACCCTGATGTATCTTCCTGGAACTACGCCTCCTTGGTATAGAACTAAGCCGTAGAGGGCTTCAGCTTCCTCCCTCTTCATGAACTCAGCCTTCACCGGTAGACCTTTCATCACTACCTCGTTTGCGATCCTCTCTATCTCCCTTAGCTCCTCTTTCGTGATCCTGCGGTGGAAGGTTAAATCGATCCTGCTTCGGTCTACTCCTTTCTGAGCGCCAGCTTGCCATACATGGTCTCCTAGGAGCTGTCTAGCTGCTCCTACGATGATATGGGTGGCTGTGTGATGTCTCATCAAGCTTAATCTACGTTTTTCATCTACAACGCCTTCCACCTCTATGCCTTCAGGAACCTTGCCTTCCACCTTATGGAGGACCACGTCGCCCTCCTTAACAACCTCTACGACCTGAACCTCCTTACCGTTGAAGCGTAGATAGCCCTGATCCGAGGGCTGCCCTCCTCCTTCAGGGTAGAAGCATGTAGCGTCGAGGACCACCCATCCAGCTGGGCATTTGAGTACTTTGGCCTTAAACCTCATCAAGTAGGGGTTCTCGTAGAATAGTAGTTTCGTGGAAGGTATTCCTTGAAGCTCCGATAGATCGACTTTAGCAACTTCTGCTTGAAGCTTAGGCTTTTCATGCAGCTTTGCCACCATGGTGTAAAAGTCTCCTGGAACCTGCACCTCTACGCCCTTTTCCCTCGCTACTTCACTGACGAGTTCCGGCGGTATGCCATGGGAGTCGTAGAGCTCTAAGAGCACCTCTACGCCTCCTTTAGCCAGCTCCTTTAAGCTACGTTCAATAAGCCTGCTACCTCTCGATAAAGTCTCTTCATAGCGTTTTTCTTCAAGCTCTACCTCCTCCAACACAATGTCGGCTCTTTCCATAAGCCTCGGGTAATCTCGGCTCCAGTATTCGAGTTGCCAGGCTACTAAGTCGCCCAGCCTAACCTCCACTTTTAGAGCCCTAAGTAGCCTAAGGGCTCTACGAAGCACTAGCCTTGCTAAGTATCCTTCACCAGTGTTAGATGGCACTACGCCGTCAGTTAACATGAAGGCCAAGCATTTGGTGTGGTCAAGCAGCGCGCAGGCTCTCTCCGCTGCCTTGAGCATCGCTTCTAGCTGGTTAGCCTCTACACCTAGCTTAACCGCTGTTTTAGCTCTAACTTCGGGCTTTAACCCCTCCTCTACGGGTAATGAGGAGAGCTCCTTAACCGCGTCTGCTACTATCCTCCAGTCTATTACTTCTTTTACCCCTAGGGAGTCCATGAATCGGTCGAGCAAGGAACCATAGATCGAGTGGAACGCTGTAGAATGGCCGGTGGAGGCCCAAGTAAACCTCTCTATGCCGTAGCCCGTATCCACTACTTTAACGGGCATTTCTTCGTAAGTTCCATTTTTCACACGGTACGTCATGAAAACTAGCGTGGCTAGTTCTAGTCCTTCAACACAAGCTTCAACGTCAGGCCCAGCGTTGCCGCCCCCCTCCCAGAAGTCTTCTTTATAGGTCACTAGCTCAGGTTTAAGCCCCAGCTCCTCGGTCAGGAAGAGGTGGCATAGCTCCACGGTACGGTCCTTCCAATACTTCCAATCATGCTCATAGTTAAAGGCATGTGCACCACCCATCTCGAAGATGGTTAGATGTCTCCCAGCGGTTGCCCCTACACGGTCTATGTCCAGGAGCCTTATGCAAGGCTGCGACACTACGAGAGGGTTAGCTGGAGGAGGCACTACGCCTTCCGTTACGAAGGGTTGGAAGAGAGCTACGCTAGCTATGGTTAAGTAAAGGTCTTCCCTCCACCTAGCTACCACGGGGTAGGGGTTGATAACGGTGTGTCCATGCTTCTCGAAGAAGCTTAAGAAAGCTTTACGCATCTCAGCTAGGGTGTAAGGCTTACGTAGAGGGGGGTTGCCTATAAACATGTACTTCATGCACGGAGCATCGCCGCAGTCCTGTCGATCAGGGTCTAAAGTCCAGAAATAGGTCCCACACCTACTACATCTTCTACGTACAAATCCATTTTCCAAGAAGAACGTTAACCTATAGTCCTCTTCTCGGCCGGGCATAGTAGAGGCCTTCGTGGCTATGGTTTAGGTAGATAGGTTTTAAACATGCAACGTTAACCGAAGAGGGCACTAAGCCCCTCAGCCATGGTCTCCTCTGAGACTTCCTCTTTCTTCTCCTCTTCTTTCTTTTCTTCTTCTGCTGGAGCTCCTGAAGGCTGGGTAGCAGGAGCGGTACCAGCAGCCACAGCTGCAGGTGCAACTACCGGTAGGGCTGCAGCTTTGATAGCCTCGTCTATGTTAACCTCCTTTAGGGCTGCCACCAGCGCCTTAACTCTAACTTCATCAACCTCTACGCCAGCAGACTCTAAAATGCTCTTGAGCCCTTCCTCTGTTATTCCTTTCTTTGCATGATGTAGGAGCAGAGCTGCATAAACGTATTCCATAGTCACCCTCTCCAAGGGGGGTTGTCGACACTAGGGGTAGTGCCTCCCTTATAAACGTTAGGAAGCTTTAGGCAAGATGGCTTCAAGGGCTCTTGCCTCCGCCTCAGCTCGTTGAAGCAGCATCTCTACTGCCTCCTTGACTGGTAGAGCTGCGTTAACCGCTAGGTTCCAGGCTTCGCTCTGTGCCTTAGCTAGGAGCAGCTCAGCGTTGTCGACGGTTGGATAGGTTACAGCTATGCTCAACCTTAAAGCATTAGAGTATGCTTCAGCAAGCTGACCCTTGTATGCCTCTAGGTCTAAGGCTAGGTCCTGCTCTGTCAAGATTAAGCCGTCTTCGTAAGCCGTCTTCACCTTTAACCCTACCTCAATGGGTTCTATGCCAAGCTTCGACAGTAAGTCGGCGGCCTCTCTGGAAATAACTTCTCCTTTTTTAAGGACCAAGGTGTCCTTAGACACGTAGATGGATCCTTCCTCTATCCTCGTGGGTACCTTTAGCATCTTGAACATGCTCAGAATAGGTCCAGGGGGGAGTCCTGTGTTGCCCGCCGGTATGTATATGTCCTTTGAGGCTTTATCGCCAGGTTTAGCCTTAGCTGACACCTTGTTGCGCTCCAGAAGCATGTAGAGTGCGAAGGCGCTTTCATTAGTGAAGACGAAGGCGTTAGACCCTGTCAAATACTCAGCTAGCTTTTTCAGCTCAGGTTTCTTATCGAGGAGCCTCTCTATGGCTATCCTCATCAAGGTGTTCTTGGCCATCTTCACCTCCGCTATACCTCTCAGCTTCATCCTCAGCCTCTGAAACTGGTTTGCGCGTAGCCCTGTTACGTCGGCTATGGCTACGACTCTATATTTTTCCAGTAGGTCCATCAAGGTCTTAACCAAGGCTTCTTTCCTTGCCCTAGGAGAAACCTGGAAACTTAGGGTTTTCAAGCCGCCTTCCTCCTTTTCTCTATCTTGACAGGCACGGCTGGCCCCATGGAAAGCTTCACGAAGACTCCTCCAATATGGTGGGGGACCTTAAGCCTATCCTCTACGCTTTCTATTAGGGTCTTAGCGTTCTCAGCTAGCTGATCCACAGGCATGTCTTCGCTCCCGATGGAGCACTGCACTACAGGGCTGTCTTTGATCCTGACCCTAACGGAGTTTTGAAGCTTCCTGATCAATGGGATGGGGTCAGCGGTGCCAGGTAAAGGTGTAGGCATCTTGCCTCTAGGCCCTAGTACTGGTCCCAGGGACCTACCTATGAGGGGCATGAGGTCGACCTGAGCTATGAAGAAGTTAAAGTTCCTAGCTAAACTACGTGCATATTTACGGTCACCTTGAGCTTTATTCAGCTCCTCCTTCCCTATCACAGCGTCGGCTGCCTCCTTGGCCTTAATGGCTAGATCTCCTTCAGCTATGACGCATACCTTAGCCTTCCTCTCAGGTGAGACGTGGGGCAGCTCTATGGTTTCGTTTATCTTTGCCTCTGGCTGCTTCGTCGAGAGGTCGCTGTAACTGATGATAAGGTCCACGGACTGCTTGAACCTCCTAGCCTTGGCGAGCTTCTTAGCCTCTTCTATGGCTACCTTTAAAGCCTCCAGCTCTACGCTCACCTTAATCTTCCTCCTTTAATAGCTCGTCGTAAAGGCCTTGATCTATCTCCCTCTGGACCACCTTTGGATTCTTCCCTTCGACCGTGACCCCCATGCTAAGGCACGTGCCCAAGACCTCTTTTACCGCTGCCTTAAACGTCTTGGCTAGTAGCCCTGGACGTTTTATCTTAGCTATCTTGACGAGCTGCTCCATGGTCAGGTCTCCTACCTTCTCGCTGCCAGGCTTGGAGGAGCCTTTTTCCACCTTTAGTTCTTTAGCTATCAACGCGGTCGTGGTGGGTATACCTACCTTCACCTGGAAGGCCTTCTCGTCTACGTCCACCTCGACCTCTACGGGTACTCTCATACCAGCGAAGTCCTTGGTGGCTTCGTTTATGTTGTTGACCACCTCCATTAAGTTAAGCCCTAATGGGCCTAAAGCTGGCCCTATAGGGGGGCCTGCAGTGGCTCTACCGCCCTCTATGATGAACTTGAAGGTTTTCTTGACGCCCATCAGCCAGCCCTCCTTGAAGTTTTCTCGCTGACCCTGACGTAATCGGCGTGCACGGTTATAGGTAGGGCGTAGGGGGCTTCGAGAAGCTCCAGGGTTACCTCTTCTTTGCTTTTATCTACCCTAACTATTCGGCCTTTCATTCCTCTAAAGGGCCCTCCGGTGATCTCCACGATGTCGTCGACCTCTATGCCCTCAATGGCTGGTTTAGGTACCAGGAAGACTTCGAGATCAGATAAGCTGATTTTTCTTAATGAAACCCCCTTCACATGTTTAATGTTGGAGAAGGCCTTCTCAACATAATGAGGAGCGTCTGCCTCAGCTAGCACGTAGCCTCTAAGGGTTTCGATACACACTAATGACCGTATAGGGAGTCCCTCCCTCTCGATCCTTCCCTCAGCTATGAACATGACGTTTCTCTCCTGGCCCACCGTTGTCCTCACAAGGTATAGAAACTCCCCAGTCCTTAGCGACAACCCCTATCACCTTGCTAGAGCCCTACGGCTGCGGCGATGATAGTTGAGAGGTAGAGTATGAGGAAACCATAGATACCTATCACTGTCATGCCGAGCACGCATACGCGGAACAATACCCAGTACTCAGAGCGGCTTGGTTTCCTCACTACCCTTAGTACGCGCATAGTATCCTCGATGAAGCTGCGTATCCTCATTAGCACCGCCTACCTTATGAGGTCCACACGCCTATTAAAGGCGCACTTTATATACCTTCTCGCTCAAAAAGCTCATCAGCCTTACATACCTTCAACCCTACCTTACTCAGCAGCTTTATTAAAGCTTCCCTTTGAGCTCCTTTAAGCCCTTTCCAGTCTAAGGCAGCGGCCTCTACTGCCTCGCAGCTGCGTTGAAGAGCGTGTGCTAGAATAGCTTCGTCAAGCTCATCTACGACATACTTAGGAGCTATGTATGCAGCTGTCCATGCCGTCTCCAACATGAGCTTAGTGAACTTTGGAGCATAGTGTGTTCCTCCAAAGCAGAGTAACGGCCTATAGCTAACTTTGCTTGACACAGCTTTCAATATGGCGTTAGCGACCGCTATGGCTGCTGTTTTGTTTAACCATTCCTCCTCACTGCTACCTATCTCTACGAAGATAGCTGGAGTTTTCTCTAGGTAAGGTCCATGATGGGTTGCCTCTACACCGCATAGCCATTCATGTAGCCCAAGCCTCCTGCGCTGAGCTTCTAGTTCTAGGAGGGTCTCCTTTAGAACGCTGGGGCAAGCTCTGCATAGGCTCTTGGGCTTACCTCCAGCCTCAGCCTTCAAGGTCCAGTTACCTGGGATGTGTGTTAGGAGCGATGGTAGCTTGGATGAGGATTCATGTCTTGACGCGAAGACCGCGAGCTCAGCGTCTAGTAATCCGTCTATGTGGTCGGCGTGGATGAGCTCCTTGTCTACAGTGACTAGGGCTACGTCGCCGCGGAACATGATCGGGGCTCCGTCAAAGTTTAAGCTCGATTCCTTGAAGTCTACCAAGTCCATTAAGGCTCTTTTGATGTTTAAGCTGGCGGGGTCTTTTGACGATGTAACTATCAGCTTCAAAGCCATCACTATAGGAGGAGGGAGAATACCGCCTTAGCTGTATGTAACCTGTTTTCAGCTTGATCCCATACGGCTGAGTGTTCAGGGTCGTCTAAGACCTCGTCTACGACCTCTTCTCCTCTATGAGCTGGGAGGCAGTGCATGAAGATGTAGTCTTCTTTAGCTATGTGTACTAGCTTTTCGTCCACCCTATAGTTTGGTAGAAAAGCAGCTTTTCTCTCTTCGGCCTCAGCCTCTTTCCCCATGCTCACAAATACATCAGTATATATTACGTCTGCCTCCTCCACGGCTTTCCTCGGGTCCTTAACCACCTCTACCTTACTGCCACTACGATAAGCGTTGGTGAGAGCCGCCTTGATAACCTCTCTTCGAGGGCTAAATGGCTCTGGGCAGGCTACCACCATATCTACTCCCAGCTTAGAACACGCTATGAGCAAGCTGTGACAAGTATTAGCTCCTCCGTCACCTACGTAGGCTAGTTTAACTCCCCTTAAACGTCCTTTACGTTCCCACACAGTGAAGAGGTCGGCGATGGCCTGTAGGGGGTGGTAAAGGTCGCTCAACGCGTTTATAACGGGTTTTCGGGAATGCAACGCATACTCCTCTAGCCATGTATGGCTGGATACCCTCGCAGCGACTGCGTCCACGTATCTATCGAGAACCCTAGCCGTGTCAGCTATGGTTTCCCCACGCTTCAACTGACTTTCAGAAGTGGACAAGTAAATCGCGTTGCCTCCAAGCTGGTTTACAGCAACCTCTAGTGAAACCCTGGTCCTAGTGGAGGGTTTTTCAAAGATCAATGCGACCTGACGGCCCTCCAGAGGACGCCCAGCTTTTCCAGGGTTTTTCTTAAGCTCCTTAGACCACTCGAGTATGTGTAGGAGCTCCTCAGCACTGAAGTCTTGGAGGGTTAGTAAGTCCCGGTTTTTCATGTTTACCAAGCTTCTCACCTAGCTCGCCACGATACGCTCCACCAGCCACTCGGGGCTAAAAGGTATTAGGTCATCATAGCCTTGACCTACCCCGAAGAAAAGTATCGGTTTTTTCGTGGCGTAGATAATCGACACCGCTGCTCCTCCCTTGGCATCAGCGTCAAGCTTAGTTAGGATGCTGCCGTTTATGCCCACAGCGCTATTAAACTTCTCTGCTTGGTCGAGGGCGTCATTACCAGTTAAGGCGTCCCCAACGAATAGGACGAGGTGAGGGGTAACCACTCGGATTATCTTCCGCATTTCATCCATCAAAGGCCTATCGGTCTGAAGCCTACCAGCCGTGTCCACTATGACTGCATGTAGGCCTCTAGCTTTTGCGTGCGACACGGCGTCGAAGGCTACAGCTGCTGGATCAGCTCCATAACGGTGCTTGACCACTCTGGCTCCAAGCTTTCTTCCATGTTCCTCCAGTTGTTCCTCGGCTCCAGCTCTGAAGGTATCGCTGCATGCTAAAACCGTTGTATAGCTATTAGATAGAAGAAGCTTGGCTAACTTAGCGGCGGTTAAGGTCTTACCGTGACCGTTAGGCCCTACGAGCACCACTTTAAAGACCTCTCCATTTTCCTTAGCTTTTCTGGCTTCACCCAAGAAATCGATGGGCTCAGCGCTTCTAAGCAGGTCGAGGAGGGTTTTCTTTAAGGTTCCTTTAACCACATCCTCAACGTCAGAGAACCTTCCAACCTTCAAGCCTACCAGGCTTTTCTTTAACCTATCTATCAGCTCTTCGGCCACAGGTAAAGCCACGTCGCTTTCAACCAGTGAAAATAGGAGCTCTTGGAGAGGCTCCTCCAGTTCTTCTTCACTTAACTGCTTCGTGCTTAAGCTCTCAACAAACGACTGGAAACTTTTTCTAAGCTTCTCAAACATCTCAGCCTCTCCTGCCTAGGCTGTCCTCCTAGCTTCCAATGCCTCCCTGATTTTTGGCTCTATCTGGGCCATCCTCGCCGCCACGTTCATGAGCTGGCGCTGCACTGAAGCAAGCGCTTGTTGAAGCTCACCTATACGGTCTTCCAGGTGTTTCTTCGCCTCAGAAAGCTCCTTCTCTATAGCCACCCCTGCCCCTAAACCTACCACGGCTTTGCCCTGATTAGCAAGCTTAGCTCTAATGTATGAAGCTCCACCAATCGGTATCAATACCTCTGCTCCTTCACCTACCTTGCTAACCTCCTCGACGGTGTTGGCGGCAGCCTGAAGCTCGCTTATGAAAGCGGAGATGACGTTAACCCTCTGCTGTAGATCAACGCTCATGTCTTGGAGGACCCTATACTCCACCACGAGGCTCTGTAGGTCTTCTTCGCTAGGCGGCGTCTTCGACAACCTCCTCACCCTCCAAAGCCTGCACCTTATAGATCTTCACGGCGCTCCGCTTAACCTTAAATCTTCCCCCCATGTCGGAGTACACCTTCTCCTTAACATCCTCTTCTTTAATGCCTCTTCGCTTAACCTTAAACTTCTTCCAACCATCCTTAAGCCTAACTTCCCCCTCTACTAGAAACTCCTTTACCTCCACCAAAGCTTACCTCCTCCAGTTAGGGGGCCAGTAATACCCTCTCCAATTTAGCGATTTCCAAGCCTGTGGTTAAGGAGCCTACGAGAGCTCCATGGTCATTAACCACCGCCCCCACCCTTAGTAGGGGTGAGCCATGGTTAATGGTACCTCCCTCCGCCTTGACCTTAAACAGCTCCTCCAACCACTTCAGTTCATCCTCTCCTGCTAAGGGATGTGTGAGTAGCCCTCTATTATTTAACAGCGTTGTGGATCCTACGAAAGGTATCCCCGCTATGGCTCCTCTCACCACCTCTACCCCCAATACATCTTCTACTCTTTTAGCTTCCCTATCAGTAAGGTCTGGGTGTATTAAGGCTGCTTTATCGTTAGCTAGGATTAAGTTACCTAAAGCGGTACGTTTGCTGTCCACTACCTCAACGTTTAAACCTTCTCCTTCGCGCTTTACAACCTCAACCTCCTCGGGCAGCGCGCTTCTAGGTAGAAGAATACCGTTCTCGTTGCCAGCTACCAATATCCCAACTAGAGGGGAATCGGCTACCTTTACACGTACCACCTTGACCTTCAAGTTCTCCTCTAAAGCTTCTTGAAGCTTCTTGGGGGCTTCGTCGGGTATTATGGCTAACGAGTGGTTAGCGAAACAGAAAGCCCCTACACATACGCTTCCATAGACATCGAGGGCTTCAACAGACATACTGGTCGCTTCTAGGAGGTTTCCTCGCTCTGTAAGTGGACCCAGACCACGCCGTCCTCGTCCTTAACCGCCTTGACCTCCAGCCTTCTGGGAGGTTTTTGTGCACCTCTACTCCATAAAGCCTCATTGACGGCGGTGGACAGCTTAACCTCCTTAGCTTTCATGTGTTTAGCTACTTTTTCCTTAAGCAGCTTGACCGCCTTCTCCACCCTTCTCCAACGCGTGTAGTAGTATGCCCTCTTCAGAGGTATTACGAGAAGCCTTTCCTCCACTATTTTTGCTTCCTCCGACAAGCTTCTACACCTTCAGCTTTGTTCTTCTCCAGTGCCGTCGCTTAGGGTGGCTCCTAAACTTCCTCCTCGTCTTAATGATGACCCATGCCGGCACCGCACTGTTCTGTTTACCTGCCTTTGCTAGGCGCAGCTTTTTGGCGCCTGGTTTATTACGAGCCACCTTCAGCCCTCCTTAAACCCTCTGGATCCTCCAGTCTCTCTTAGCTCGCAGCTGGATGTTTTTAAGTACTTCCTTCAACACTTCATCGGTCACCGGTATCCTAAGCCTACCTGCCTGAGCCAGCTGAATGAGCTGAGCTTCAAGCTGTTCCGCGAACTCAGGGCGTACCATCTTGATGTTTGCAAGCCTACTTCTAGCCTCTGGCGTCAGTATTTGTCGCAGTAAACTCTGCTTAGCTAACTCCATTTGTCTCTGAAGCTCTGCTCTTCGCTGAGCTTCAGCTGCCATCTGCTGGTACTGTAGCATTTTTCTGCGCTGAATTTCTTCAAGTTCCTCGTCTGTTAATTCCTCGTCGCTCAAATCAGAGAGCCCCCAGTCCTAGTGGTTTAAGGGTATCTCTAAACCTATCGCCGCGAGACTACTTACCCAGGTATTTCCTGAGCTCAGGCATCTGTTTCTGTAGGTCCCTCAGCATCCTGAGCGCTAGCCGGTCGAGGAGGGATACTCCTTGAGGACTTAGCTTTCTCCCCTTATTCCCCTCCTTCACCACCAGCTTGGCTTGCTCAAGCTGTTGTAAAGCCTTACGCACGATAGCTCCACTACCCTTCCTGAAATGCTCCCTGCCTCTAACCCCTACGCGCTGTCTACCTCCGAAAGCTACCCTCAACCTTTCTATGCCCACAGGGCCGTAGAGGTATAGCTTGCGTAGAATAGCGGCGCACCTTACATACCACCAGTCAGGGTCTTCAGGGAGCCTTTCTTTATGGACCCCTGTCTTGACGTAAGGGGCCCAGGAAGGAGGCTTAACCTCAGCTACGTTTTCCTTCAGGTACTTAGCCAGCTGCTCTATGAGCACCTGTGGAGGGACCATCTCTACTGCTGACATAGTTAAACCCGCTTAACTCAGATGGTTAAAGCTAGCTTTAGCCATCTACAGCGCTAAAAAAGGTTTTCCCACTTACGCTTGTCAACGGGATCCTATGAACGTGGCCGCAGGCAAGGCAGGTTATAGCTACATGTGGGCTTCTGCGTTTAGCCAACCTAACCCGGCAGTTAACTCCTGGTTGAAGATAACAGCCACATTTATGGCAAAACCTCCTCCTTAATTCTCGAGGTATGCGTATCCTGCTTCTCATAGCTATGAGCCTAGCCAGCTCCACGTAGCGGTTTGAAAGCGAAGGA
>QMSI01000038.1 GCA_003649615.1 Thermoprotei archaeon
GGCTGGTAACGAACACCTGCTCCTTCCCCAGCTTGGTTGCGATCTCGGTGACTATGTCTCCTCCTCCATGAACCAGCACCGCGGAGCTTAGGGTTAAGGCTTCCTTCAGGTCGCTTAGGACCTTGAGAAGCGAGCCTTCGTCCTTGACTAGGTCGCCTCCCACCTTGACGACGGTGGTCAAGCGCTCCACCTTAAGCTGGATGTATACCCGTATAGTCTAGTCCTGTCCGCTCGTCTATTCCAAGCATTATGTTGAAGCACTGCACAGCTTGTCCAGCCGCGCCTTTAACGAGGTTGTCGATGGCAGCGAACGCCACAACCCTACCGACGCGTTCATCGATCTCGAAGCCCACATCGCAGTAATTAGTGCCCACAACTACCTTAGGGTCAGGTAAGCGGTAGAGCCCTTTCTTGTCCTTAACTATCCTCACGAAGGGCTCAGAGCCGTACATGGAGCGGTAGGCTTTCCAAAGCTCGCCGGTGGATACACCTCTTATGGTGAACACGTGTCCAGTGGACAAGATGCCCCTAACGATGTCAACGGCGTGGGCCGACATGGCCACCTTAAGCTCCCTCCCAGCCACCGCGCCTAGCTCCTGCTCTATCTCAGCGGAGTGGCGGTGTCCTGCAGGTGCGTAGGGTCTAACCACCCCAGCCCTAACGGCGTGGTGGGTTGAGGGGTTAGGAGCCGAGCCTGCTCCTGAAGAGCCTATCTTTACGTCCACCACTATATGGTCCAAGTCTGCGAAGCCCGCCTTAACCACCGGCGCTAGCGCGAGGATGGAGGCGGTGGCCGTACACCCTGGACACGCTATAAGCCTAGCTCGCTTAATCTCTTCTCTATGAAGCTCAGGTAAGCCGTACACTGCCTCAGCTAGTAGGTCAAGTCTAGGGTGCTCCCATCCATACCAGTACTTGTACATCTCAGGGTTCTTTAACCTAAAGTCAGCGCTCAGGTCTATTACCTTTAAGCCTACTTCGAGCAGTTGAGGCGTATACTTAATGGAGGCTCCGTGAGGTGTAGCCATAAACACGCAGTCGCAAGCCTCAGTAATCCTCTTCAGGTCGGGGGGCGTGAACTTCAGGTCGGTTGCGCCGCGTAGGTTTGGGTGAAGCCTAAACACGTATTCGTCAGCATACTCCCTCGAAGTAGCTATGACCACCTCTGCTTCAGGGTGTTTGACGAGCAGCCTTAAAACCTCGCCTCCCGTAAAGCCGGAGGCCCCGATCACTCCTACCTTCACTTTTTAGCCACCTCCTTTACGTACTTAATTACCTTTAAGGCTACGTCGATGCCCGTGGAGAGTGAAGCTCCCTTAAACTCCACGGTAGGGTTAACCTCGTTGACGAGGACCTCCTCCTTGCTCTCCATTAAATCCACCCCTACGACCTCCCCGCCAACCGCTTCAGCTGCCCTTAAAGCTAACTCCTCTACCTCAGGGGGAAGTTTACATGGCTCTGCTCTACCGCCTACAGCTACGTTCGTCCTCCATTCACCGTCCGGTGCATACCTATAGATGGAGGCTACCACCTCCCCTCCTACTACGACCACCCTTATGTCCCTAGAAGGCTTATCGATGTATTCCTGTATGTAATGTACCCTGTGTAGCCCATTTCCTAAAGCCTCGATGTGTTCCAAGAGGCTGCGGGCCAAGCTCATGTCATTCACCATGGAGACGAACCTCCCATGGCTCCCCACGACTGGCTTAAAGACTACGGGTAAGCCAAGCTTCTCTATGGCTTTAATGGCCGCCTCCGAGGTGAAGGCTACAGCGAAGCGAGGGATGGGTAAGCCGGCTTTAAACAAAGTTAGGCTGGTGAGAAGCTTGTCGCCGCATATATGCGTAGTCTTAAAGGAGTTGATTACCCTCAGCCCTGCTGTTTCTAGAAGCGCTGATAGGTATAATCCGCGATAATGGCTAATACACCTCTGGAGAGCTAAGCTGCCGAACTCCTCGTTTAGCCTTTGACTCGGGTTGAGGTGTAGGGATTTCGTATCCGCTACCTTTAGCTTAAACCCTTCTTTCTCCGCCGCCTTCATCAACTCCTTTTCTTCCCACCTAAGCCTATCGTAAAACATGACCGCCTCAGACAAGCCCTTACACCTACTCTCCCCAATCCTCAGCAGCTACCTCAGCTGGCTTGATGCGCGGGCCTTCAGAGCTTAGTTCATACACCTCGTATTCCTGGCCACAGTCAGGGCAGCTAACAATCTCGCCTATCACTACGTCGTCAGGTATAGGCACGTCTCCACCACACTCAGGGCATTTAACCTTCATCTAGGCCACCTCCACGTTCGACTCGATGACCTTGACCGAGGCCAGGAGGTCCTCATCAGACTCCTCCAGCCTCCTTCTAAGCTGAAGGAAGAAACCTTCATCCTCCTCTGCGGCTTTAAACCTATCGGCCAGCATCCTCCTCACCTCACTGGGCGAAGGCCCTCCCTCCACGGTGCATGCCTCCACCGCCCAGCGTGGGTTCAAGACTCGTCTAACCTCCTCGTCGGTTAAGGAGAGGGGTTGCCCTAGGAGCTCCTTGGCCGCTTCCACCACCTCCAAGGCTTTAAGGCTTGAGAGAGGCCTATGTTGCTCCACCATCCTCCTCGCCAAGAAACCAACCACTCTATGGGCTGCTCGAAACGGCAACCCCTTCCTCACAAGCAAGTTCGCCAGCTCTGTTGCATTAGCGAAGCCGTCACCTAGGGCTTCAGCCATCCTCTCTACGTTAAATGAGGATGAAGATATGAGGCCAGCCATAACCCTCAGCGTAGAGGTGAGAATATCAAGAGCGTTCCATAGATGGGGAGTAACCTCCTGTAGATCAAGGTTATAGCTAAACGGGAGAGAGTTTAGCATCGAGAGGGCTGAGAGCAAGTCTCCGTAGACTCTTGAAGCTCTAGCCCTCGCCACCTCAGCCACGACAGGGTTTTTCTTCTGAGGCATTATACTGCTCGTCGAGGCGTATTCATCGGAGAGCTCTAGGAAGCCGAACTCCGACGTAGACCATAAGACCACCTCCTCCGCTAGCCGGCTCAACGTGTTCATGGCTAGCGAAGCTACAGCAAGCGTTTCTAGAACAAAATCCCTCGACGAGGCCGCGTCAACGGTGTTCTCCACGAGGCCGTCAAAGCCGAGCAGTTCAGCCACCCTCCTCCTATTCACTGGGAAGCTAGTAGCAGCTAGAGCCGCCGCCCCCATAGGGGATAGGTTTACCCTGGTGTAGCATTCTTTAAGCCTCTGAGTATCCCTCATCAAAGCGTCGTGGTGAGCTAAGAGGTGGTGCGCCAGGGTTAATGGCTGAGCGCGCTGCAGGTGCGTGTAGCCAGGCATCAACGTCTCTACGTGAAGCTTGCACTGTTCAAGTAAAGCTCTACGTAAAGCGATCGCGGCTAAGCCAGCTTCAATAAGCTTGAGGCGAAGCTTCATCCTTATCGCCGCCGCTACCTGATCGTTACGGCTCTTAGCTAGATGCATCCATCCACTAGCCTCTTCACCTGCCTTTTCAGCTACGTAGCGCTCCAAGTTCATGTGGACGTCTTCTAGGCTTTCATCCATCAAGGATGCCGGTTCAGCCGTGGACAACGCCTTCAAGATCAGGGCGGCGGTGCGGCGGTCGAGGATTCCCTGCTCCGCCAACATCACCACATGAGCCAAGTTTATCTTCACCACTTCCCTAGCAATCTCTACGTCATGCTGTATCGACGACGTGTAGTGAGCTACCTCCCTCGGCTGAGGAGCTAGTCGTTCACCTCTGAGTAGGCTCAAGCTTCCTTCCTCCTCTTCTTCCACCTAGCCGTCATCGACTGCAGCCCCCAGAGCTCGATGAAGCCCTTGGACCATGACTGGTCGAACCTAGACTCAGCGCCATAGGTAGCTAAGCTATGCTCGTATAGGCTGTAAGGCGAGGAACGGCCTACCACTATCAAAGAGCCTTTAAAGAGCTTTAGCCTCACCTCGCCTTCAACCCGATCCTCGCAGGAGTTAATGAAAGCTTCTAGGTCCTCGCGTAGCGGATCAGCCCAGAGCCCAGTGTATACTAGATGAGCCCATTCCCTATCAACTAGCTCCTTAAACATGAGCTCGTGCTTTGTTAAGACAAGCTTTTCAAGGTCCCGGTGAGCTTCAAGGATGCACAGGGCGGCAGGACACTCGTAAACCTCCCTCGACTTGATGCCCACCAACCGGTCCTCTACATGGTCTATTCTACCGACCCCGTGCATACCAGCTAGCTTATTGAGCCTCGCTATGAGGCTCACGCCATCTAAACGTTCCCCGTTGAGCTCTACGGGAACCCCACGCTCAAACTTGATGGACACGTAGCCTGGCTGGTCGGGAGCCTCTCGAAGAGGCAATGTCCACTCAAAGATCTCTTCAGGAGGCTCCTCCGCAGGGTCCTCGAGGGGGCCGCACTCAATAGATCTACCCCACAGGTTTTGGTCAACGCTATAGATACTACGCCTCTCCTCCACAGGCACGCCGTGTTTACGGGCGTATTCAATCTCGGCTTCGCGCGTTAAGCCCCACTCCCTAACGGGGGCTATTACCTTGAGGTCAGGGTTTAAGGACCTCACAGCGACCTCTATCCTAACCTGGTCATTGCCCTTCCCCGTGCATCCATGAGCTACGGCATCAGCTCCGTGTTTTTCAGCCACCTCGACCAGCTTCTTGGCTATAAGTGGCCTTGAAAGCGCAGTGCTTACGGGATACTTGCCTTCATACATAGCGTTAGCCTTCACCGCAGGGAACACGTAGTTCTCAACGAACTCCTCCTTAGCGTCGATAGAATAGTGTTCCACTACTCCTAGTTTACGAGCGCGCTCCTCAATGAGCGCTAGGTCCTCGCCTTGCCCAACATCTAACGTAACGGTTACCACTTCAGCACCATATTTTTCCTGAAGCCACTTAATCATGACCGATGTATCTAAGCCGCCTGAGTATGCCAGAATTACTTTCATCCAGGGCCCCCTTAGGAGAGGTGAGAGATGTCCTAAAGGTAAAATATAAACTTTTCCTGGGAGAGTTAAGGAAACTCAAAATATTAAGGAGTTATTCTATAGAATCCTTAGTTATCCACATGGCTTTTTAAGGAAAGCTCAGAGAACTTTCACTCAAAAACGAGTAGAAAGAGTTAAAAAGAGTAGCTGTCAACCCTACCGGAGGGATCAATTGATGTACGCTCAGGGAGCGCGTAGGGTAGCGTTCATAGGCATGATGGGGGCACTGAGCAATGCCTTATTCGTGGTATCCATAACCGTATTTAACTGGGGACAGGTCGCCTTAGACCTATCGCACATGGGGACCCTCATAGCCTCCATGTATGGAGGACCCGCAGCTGGCTTAATCGTAGGAGCCATCGCTGGGCTCGGTGGAGGACTATACTTTGGCTCTATGAGCGGGCTAACGACTCTATACTTGCCAGGTTTCGTGGTAGGTAAGGCATTAACTGGGTTCACCGTGGGCTTACTGAGCAGGGCCTTTAACCTCATGAATAGGAATAGGAAAGCCTTGTTAGCATTGATCTTCACACTCATAGGATACGTACCCGAATGCCTCTTCACCATAGCCTTCTTCCTAGTCTTAATCCCAGCGTTTGCCCCCCCACCTGTCGCGGGCTACTTAGTACCGCTGCTAGTGCCTATTTTAACCAAGGCCTGGATAGAGATGACGATAATGGGCTTCTACATGGCTGCTCTCGTAGGAAACCAAGGCTTCACTCACCTGGTGAGCAGGCTATGGCCTATCTACTCGCCAACCATAACTTCCAACCGCTAATGACGGCCACATCGATTCGTCTCCATGCTACTTTTATTGACCCTAGCCCCACCTCCTGTACAGGCCGTGTTCCAGGCCTAGGACGTCCATAACTTTTCCAACCGCAAAGTCGATGAGGTCTTGGACAGTACGTGGCTTATGATAAAAAGCTAGAGTAGGTGGCAAGATCACCGCTCCCGCTTCAGCAGCCGTCAACATGTTTCTCAGATGGATAATGTTCAACGGCGCTTCACGAACCACTAACACCAGCTTTCTACCTTCCTTCAACGTTACGTCAGCTGCTCTCAGCAGAAGATTATCAGAGTAGCCATGTGCCACGCCAGCGAGCGTTTTCATGCTACAAGGTATGATTACCATACCATCCCACTTGAAGCTCCCGCTAGCGATGGGGGCGGTGAAATCATCGATTCCGTATAAGCGCGAAGAAAGTTTGGCTACCTCCTCTCTCCCTATTCCATGTTCAACCCTCAATATGTACTCCGCCGTTTTTGTAATTACTACATGGGTTTCAACCTCTTTCTCCTTTAAACACTCTAGGAGCCTAACACCAAGCACGCCTCCAGTAGCTCCGGAGATACCCACCACGAGCTTCATAAAGCGCACCGAAGCAAGATTATATATTTATCTATATTATAAGGAAATACGCATCGAGAAACTAAAAGCTTAGCCTCTTCGAAACGCAATTTAACAGCTGCTCGCTATAACTAAGCCGCGAAAAGTTAAGCCATAAGTACCGTAATCACGTCAGCCTCTGAAGGCTGAACCTCTCTGCGAAGCTCCGTGGCTGGGCAGCCTAGACACCTCCCATTAACATATTTCCGGCATCTCGAGCATTCAGCGCCGCAGGGTGCAACACGTTTCTTTTCAAAGGGTATCTTGATAGGTATGAAGATAATGCAGTCAGGGGTATCAGCCAAGCTTACGTCGAAGTCAAGCACGTTATCGTCGCTGCTCAGCCTCTCCTCTATGAGGTTTTGAAGTACCCTATCGTAAGCTCCCACGAAGTGAAGTATAAGTTGATGGGCGCCCATCGCTTTTGACATGAACACCAGTCTAGGACAATTCCTAAACTTCTCTATTAACGCGTTGGGCTCCCTTGTCTTAACACCTATCATAGCCAGCCTCAAGTTAAATCTATGAGCAGGTATGCCCATCCTTTTCTCTAGGATCCCCATTTTAACCATCTTCTTAATTCTCATACCGACAGCTGGCTGCGAGATTCCCACCTTCTTAGCTATCTCTAGTTGGGAGGCTGAAGGGTCCTCCTGGAGGCATGCTAGGATCATGCAATCCACGTCGTCTAGCTTGACTCGCTTCAAAACTATATGACCTCCACTTTTACCTCTTTAAGCACATTGAAGAATCTCTTATTTTAGTTTGCCGTCATATTCATGGACCTCCCGGAAGGATTTGTTAGCTGGCACTCTATCCACGAGCCTTCAACCATTTCTCAACAGTCTTTACTCCTAGCAGCGGAGAGGACGCGGTCTCCACTATGATATAGCCATCAAAGCTAGTCTGTTTCAGCCCCTCAAACACTAGATGCCAATCAACGGTACCTTCACCTGGATACAGGTGTAAATCACGCTTACCGTCGTTGTCATGTATATGGACATGCAGTATCAGGTCGCCAGCCTTCTGTAAAAAGTGTTTTAGTTCACTGCTTGTGTTAGCGTGGCCTACATCGAGGCATAGCCCGACGTTTTCAAGCTCAGAGAGCAGGGAGAACTGCTTTAAAACTTCGTCAGCCTCCACGTAGAGGAAGCTGTAGCCAGCCGGTCCATTCTCAACGGCTATCTTAACTCCATAGTCCACAGCCTTCAAAGCTAACTTCCTTATAGAGTTACGGCTCAGCTCGTAAGCTCTATCCTTAACACTTACATGCGGGTAGAAACCGCCATGAACCACCAAAACACGGCACCCAAGGAGGTAAGCCTTGAACAGCGAGTTCTCTAGATGTTTAAGCGAAGCCTTACGCATATAGGGACTTAGTGAAGCGAAGTTTACGTCTAGGAAAGGAGCGTGAAGGGTGAACTCGAGGCCTTTGGTTCTAGCAAGGTCATTAAGCTCGCTGATCCTTAACGGAGTTAACCTAGTTTCAGCTTCATCTATAATTTCCCATACCTTGACGCTGTTGGTCTTCCTGACATAGTTGAGAAAACTTTTGAAGCTCCTAGCGATAGCGAAGAGCGACGAAGCTCCCAGCTTCAACTCCCACCCCTCGACGTAAAAAATGGTTTGGGCTTCTCTCAAAGAGGCCTGGATGAAGCCTCTAAGCCCTTTATTTAACCTTAGCTATTAATGGGGTAGAGCCTGTTATGACGCTGTCGGCTATAGCCACAGCGCATCCAGCCATCCTTCTAAGGTCCCTAACCACCATGTTTAGAGCCAGCGCTACCTCCATGTCGCCTGAAACATGGAGTAGAGACCTCATGATTTCATCGTCTAACGCCCTAACCTTATCCATCGAGTCGATTACGCTATGAGCAAACACCTGATCATTCACCGAGGCTGAATGGAAGGCTCCATTAAGCATGGAGGATACTTCCTTAAACATTTCTAAAAGGTACTTAACTACCTCGCTAGGGATCTCTTTGTCCTTCAAGATCAACATGCTCCTAGCCAGCCTCGAGCTTAGCAGGGCTAGTCTTAAAACATCTCTAGCTATCATGACGTTAGTTATGTTATCCTCAAGTCTTTCGACACCTATCGCCTTGGCCACTTCCTTGTCCCTTATAGCCAGCACAGACTGGCGAACCATGAGTCTATACAGCTTAGCTACTTCCTCCTCTCTATCTATAACGTCATGTATATAGCTTTCTTCCTTCTTCTCTAATGAAAGGATCAAGTCGTTGATCATGGAGAGAAGGAGGGAGAACGTCCTCTCCTTCAACTCTGTGAGAGGGAACTTAACCGGGTCAACTAGGATGCGGAGCACCATCCTGCCCGACTGAATGTCAGCTACCTCCATCCCAACGAGGTCTAGAATCGAGGCCCTAACCGTCTTTTTTACTTCTTGAGGTATCCTGTCCTTTGACGTTATAGCTATCACGTCGTAGCCCTGCATATATGCAGCCTTAATGCAGCGATCAAGCCACTTAGGATTACTTAAGCTGTCTAATTCGAGTTCAGCCTCCCTAAATATAAGCTTCTTAGCTATCGGAGGAGCTACTCTAAGGGACCCATCTTCCTCAACAGCTACATCAAGCCTATCTCCCTTCTTAAGACCCATCTTCTTAGCCCAATCTTTAGGTAAGACTAGAAGATAACTCCCACCAGCGCCAACTTGAACCTTCCGCGACTCAACCATAGACATTCTACCACCGCCTACAGAGCTAACAGTGCAAGTATTTATTTTCTAATCCAGCTTTAAAGCAGCTACGTTTCAGTTCAAAGACCTATTACTCATACTACCTCAAACACATCTAAAAAAAGAAACGTTATTTCCAGCATTCCGAAACAACTCACTACCATAAACCTCTACTTTGAAGCCCTACAAAACAAAAAGTGAGAATACTATATGTTTAGGTATAATTATGAGGCTGGCTTTATCGTACGCCTAAATTAAGGAGGCCTACATCGCTACATAGACCTTCAAAGGATAAATCAATCATATATCGTAACTAAGCTTTAAAGAAAGAGGCAGCAAAAGCAATACATGAATATGAATACCTACAAGAGATTCCCAGTTTATCTAAACGTTAAAACCATTTAATAAGATAAAAATCCTGTTAACCGGAGTTGATGGGCGACAAGCATTTCCGGGCTGGCTCTAAATATATCCAACCCTGAATGAAGTTTTTAATCCCTAACCTACAACCTTATAGTGGCATGACGAAGAGGAGAGACATTAAAGCCCTGCTCTTCGACTTTGATAACACTCTCTTCTACTCCTTCGAGTCTTACTTCGTAGCGCTTAACAGGTCACTAGCTCAACAAGGCTTACCTGAACTAAGTAGAAATGAGTTCGTAAAGCTCGTGAGGATCAGCGAGTCTAACGTATCCTTAAGGAAAAGCCTTCCTGCTTTCCTTCGCCCTTTAGTAGGTGAAGTGGATGTCGAGAAGATAGAGAGAGTAGTTGAGGGCTACAAGAAGATCTTCCCAGAAGTGGACATAAACCTCACCTTCGCTCCATCCTCCAATATACAGGCGCTATGCTTCTTATCGTCCAAGTTTAAAGTAGCAATCGTCAGCGCTAGGCCAGACAGCAGAGGTATTGAACTCTTACTGAGGAAATTCAAATTGGATGAGTGCGTAGATACGATCATCACGGCTAAAGACGCACCTTCAATAAAGCCGTCGAGAGCTCAATTACTTATGGCTGCCCAGAGGTTGAATGTGGAGCCGAAGGGATGTGTAATGGTGGGAGATAGCCCAAGAGACATGGAGGCTGGAAGAAAAGCTTACATGAAAACCATCGGGGTAACCAGCGGGGTCTGGAGCCGCGAAGAGTTAAGGAAGGCTGGAGCAGACATGGTGGTTAATGAGCTAGCTGACGTAGTGAAGGCTGTAACTTCACTGATAGAGCCATACTAACGTAGCCTATGTTACGTCCCTTAAATCCCCTCTCAGCCTCCTCAAGACCCTTTCTGCCACCTTAAACGAGCCGCGTTTTAACCTCTTGATATCCTCTTCGGAAGCTTCATCTATATGAAGACCCGCCACCACGACAACCGGCTGGTTGAGCTCCTTAGCAAGCTTTTCAGCAACTGGCTTAACGATCTCATCCTCCTTATGGCCCATAAGGGTAAGGACCGAGGTAGAGGAGCTGAGCTTAGAAGGATCTTTCAAGCTAGGCCTAGGTATGGCAAGTGCCAGAGCCCCTACGTGAGGCCTATCTCCACCAACTAAACACATAACGATTCCTCTACCTGTTTCCAAGTAACAAGCTTCAACCCTATACTTGCCTCTACCGTAAGTGGCTTTAAGCTTCCTCAAGGCAGACCCTCAATTTCACGAAGCACCAGCCTTAAATAAACTCACAGTCTCTTGATGGAAGGGCTTAGATGAAAGTAAAGGTCCTTTTAGCCTCCGTCTTTAGAGAAGCCGCTGGTAGGAAAGAGCTTGAAGAAGAAGTACCTGAAGGATTCAAGCTTGCCGACCTTTTACACGAGCTTGCTTTAAGGTTTCAAGGAGCGTTTAATAAGGTCTTGACGCCTTCAGGCGAAGTAAACGAAGACGTATTACTGTTTCTTAACGGAATGAGCCTAAAGAAAGCAGACCTTGAACTTAAAGAGGGAGACCTCATAATGATAACTTCGGAGGTCGTAGGGGGTCGATAGAGTAGAGACCTTATAGAATATCGTATCATCGATGTACCTCTTTTTTAATTTAGAAGAAAGCTCACTAAATCATAATTCTAGGGGGAATCTTTTTAACCCCAACTTCCTTAAATTCCAAAAAAGGTGTAAGCTATGGGGGAGAAAAGTAGGTTAGCGGTTAGGTGTTGCAACTGCTTCCTCAGGATCCCTATACAGCCTAAAACTGAGCGCGCCACTTGCCCTAGATGCAACATTGAGTATAGAATAGCATGGGTATCCCCAGACCAACCACTCATAAGAGGGCCTGCCAAGTGGCCTGAGGGGTGATGGTTCATGGTCCTTAAACGCAAGATCGCTTACATCGACCTTAGTAAGAGAGAGGTTAAGGTCAAGGACATCCCATCGGAGATGAGGCGCCTGTATCTCGGTGGGCGCGGCCTCGATATGTATCTGCTCTACAACCACGTAGAGAAGGGTATAGACCCACTGAGCCCGGAAAACGTGTTGTTGGTAAGCGCAGGCCTGTTAGTGGGTACGCCCTTAGCGGCTGGACGTACGCATATTGGTGGTAAGTCTCCTCTTACTGGTATTGTTGGTAGTTCTAATATGGGGGGTTTCTTTGCGCCTGAGCTTCGCTTAGCTGGGTTTGACCACTTGGTTATTAAGGGTAGGGCTGAGAAGCCTACTTACCTATGGATACATGACGGTGAGGTAGAGTTTATGGATGCTAGCCAC
>QMSI01000039.1 GCA_003649615.1 Thermoprotei archaeon
CTACGTTATCTGACTACTTGGGAAGGAAGATCAGCATAGTTATATGTAACCTTGCGGTGATGGTTATGTTGACAGGCTTCGTAAGCGTGGGTGCCACATTTATGCTTTAATCGCCATAGCGGCGATCTACGGAGCCTTTTACAGCGCCATATGGCCTATTTACGCCGCGTATGCGGCAGATCTTTTTTACGCCAAGCCGCTGGAATGGTAGTAGGGCTTTGAACCATTAATTACAGGCTAGGCGCCACGTTAAGTTCAGCAATAATGGGGTGTATACGTGATGTTACACAGACCTTTTTTCTGGCTCTTCATGCTCGCATCCTTAATGGCTGGCATCAGCGCAATGTTAGTCTTACTATCGAGGAGGACGAAAAGCAAGTCTGTAGGCAGACAGCTCCATGTTTGAAACCGTCCTTCCTCTAGAGGACTAGGCCACGTAGCGTTCACGTTGGATTAGAAGGCGTACCATTCTCCAGGCCTAGGTACCAAGACTTCTACGCCAGACGTCGTAGAGACGAGCTCCTTGAAGAGCTCTACATCCCCTAGGAGGGCCTGCTTCTCAAAAATTCTATCGAAGGAGTGGGCTACTGCCACCTTAGGTTTGATCCACTCCACCATTTTCGCTGCTTCTCTTTCAAAGCCACCAGCTACGCTTACCAAAACGATCTGAGGAGACAGCTCAGCCACGTATTTTTTGATCTCCTCGATAGGCATAGTCTCGCTTAGGTTCCAGAGCTTGAGGCCTTTAGCTTCCTCAAACACATAGCCCTGTAGGGGACCTACCGGTACTTCAGAGGAGAACTTCAATACTTCGCTCGGAAATAGCTCAATATACAGCTTCCTAAGCTCATCGCGGCTGGAAGGCTGGTAGGAGAAGTCCCCTATGAACCACCGCATCACCATTAACGGAGAAAGGTGTTCCCCTTTAGTAGCAGTTACCTTCACTCCTTTGAACAACGTGGTTTCACCTATGTTTAATGGGAGAACCTTATTGGCAGATATACCTAATTTAGCTGTAGCATACTCGCAGACCTCACGTGAAGCCAAGAGAACAGCATCGGTTAAGCTGAGAAGACTAGGAGCGTCAGAAAAGTGGTCGAAGTGGCCATGAGTCACAGCTATTAAATCCAGTTCTCTGAAATCATTGATGGTTACTGGAGGAGGGTTGAATGAAGACCTAGCATTCAGGTAAGGATCCATTAACACCTTAACTCCAGAGACCTCGGCTTCAAAACAAGACACACCTAGCCATCTAAGCTTCAAGCCTATCCCTCACCATTACAGGGACTATAAGCTGTTAAGCCTTATTTCACAGCCTACGCCGTTCGTTATAAAACCATCCCTGAAAAGATCAGCCAGCACAGATCTAGCCAGCGGGCCTGTACAGTGACATGGGGATATCAACGATACTCCGGATTCCTTTAGGTAAGACCACGCATCCAAAGCTTCTGAAGCACTGCTTATGTGTAGACCTCCAACTACACATTGGACTTTACCTGTTGGTGAGATCTTGATCGCCGATTCGAGGATCCTCTTAACACCAGGATGAGCACACCCCGTGAGTAACGCTGATCGATCATTAACTACGACCAGTAAAGCCTGCTCATCCACAACTCCTCGAAGCACCCCTATGGTGTAAACCCCCTCAGCCAGTACACCCGCGTCTTCCATGTACTTCGCCTTAAACCCCGACCTCACAAAAGCCAAACTCAGTTTAGGGTCAGGTAGGTAGATCTCTAAGTCAGGGTTGAAGGCTAGGAGACCGTTGAGAGCCCCCACATGATCTGCGTGAAGGTGGCTTATGAAAACCATATCTACTTTCGAAAGATCGATGGAAAGAGCTTCAGCATTCCTCTGTAAGATGTCGAAGGAGGGACCTACGTCAAAGAGCAGTTTAAGGCTAGGAAGTTCCACCAGAATAGAAAGACCCCAAACCGCCTTAAGCTCAGGCTTAAGAGAAAAGTTATCCACGAGGGTTAAGAGCCTAGCCATAAACACTAACCCCCTTTATGCACTCTCACAACCCCTACCCTGCCCTCAGCCATAACTTCAATCATATCCCCGTTCTCGATCACCTCGAAAGGATCCACGTTAAGCTTGTCCACCAAAGGTATACCGGCTATAATAGCTCCAACGGCAACGATAGGGTCAGCCTCTAGGTTAATTATGGCGCTAGGCGCTAAGCCGTTGATAGAAAGCTCGTAGAGTACCCACGAACCCACCGTGGAGCCCTTACCTCTTGGGAGGACGAGTACCTTACCCTTCACAGAGTAACCCTTTAATGAATGGCCTTCCTCTATAACAAGCCCGGTCTTAGGGTTTACTCCTCCGAAAAAGGAGAGAGGCTTCTTAGACACTAAAGCTTCCCCTACTCCTCTTCCTTTAGAAACCACCCTTCCTCTAAGTTCTAAGCTCAGTAAACCCACCTCCCCGTCAGCGCTGCTTCAAGACATTCCTTCAAGCTTCCTATACACACCTTTACTTCATGCAGGGAAAGGCAATAATGAGCCGCCTTAGCTGAGTTTGTAGCTAGAACCTCTACACCTATCTCCTCCAAGGGGGTATGAACCACACAGCCTCCCGTCAATATCCGTCCACCCGCAGCCTCTATGATATCTACATACCCTGCTTCTTCACCTAGCCTCTTAATACCCTCTGAGGTAAAGAGCCAAAGCCTCACCCCTTCCTTAACCTTCCTACCCTCGAGGAAACTTGCTATGCGCTTTAATTCGCTAAGGCTTAGGTGAGGACACCCCAACGCTACGCAGTCTACCGTTAACCCACCATTGGATGAAAGCTTCTCGCGCACCTGTTTAAGCATGGAAGAGTCGATGGTTAGTTTAGGTAGCCCTTCATCCTTCATCAACCCTGCCTCAGGTGTAAGGTTAAGGGCATGGAAGAGGGCTATAGAGCCTGAAGTGGCCATAGAGGCCCCCATCGCCTTCAACTCGTCTAAGCCTGCCTGTGAGGGCAGACCAGCGATGAGAGGAACACCGTCAATAATTAGCTCGCCGATAGCATAGCCCAGCAGCGAGTAATCCAGAGCGTCTATAAGCTCAGCCTCCACTTCAACCTTTACCGTAGCCCTCCTATTCTCAGCTAAGTGATAACCATACAGCGGAGTCAAGCCAACAAGGGCTGAGGCAAGGGCGCCTATCCCCCCTTCACGGTTCGTCCTAGCTCCAAGCATAGAGTTGGCGTACACTATGGCTGAAGACTCAGCCCAGGAGATATGGGATCCATACCTAGGGACGTTTCCGACAAGGTAGGGGTGGCAGGTATATCCTCCTGCAGCCCCCATCAACTTATAGAGCGACAGAATTTCAAGCTGTTTTGCCGCTAACCTTTCCGGAAAACCAAGTTCCCTCCATCTGTTCAGGGGTATAGAGACAGGGTTAAGCGTTGAAGGCACAGCGAGCTTAGCTCCACTCCTGACTAGCCTTGAAAGGAAGTGTATTCCAGCGTCTCCACATGAAGTGTAGGACGTACCTGAGATGTGGACGCTGTCTACTTTAACCATGCGTTCTGCTCCATAAATGTCACCAAGCGCCACCAGTATCTCCATCGCCAGCCTCTTAGCCTCGCCTTCCTCTCCTCGTAAGAGGGCTTCCTCATCTTTGGTTAAGTACAAGCTTTAAGCACCTATACGCTAAACTGAGGGGTCAGTGAGGAGGAGGGGGTTTAAAGCTTGTTGACAAGGGATGAAGCACTATCGCTGGTCAGGACAAAGGTTAACGATGAGAGGTACGTGAAACATATGTTAGCGGTGGAAGCTATCATGCGGAAGCTGGCGGAAAAACTTGGAGGAGAACCTGAGCTTTGGAGCCTTACAGGGCTTCTACACGACTTGGACTTTGAGGATACACGTAACGATCCCTCGAGACACGGGATAGTCGCAGCGGAGATGCTTAGAGGGCTGGTCCCAGAGGAGGTTTTAAGAGCTATTATGGCCCATAACTTTGAACATACGGGGATTAAACCTCAAAGCACGCTTGAAAAAGCATTGATAGCCGCTGACGCCGTCTCAGGGCTCCTCATAGCCTGCGCCTTGGTGATGCCTCATAAAAAGCTGAGTGAAGTCACAGCTAAAACCGTGGAGAAGAAATTTAAGTCAAAGGACTTCGCCAGAGGCGTGGATAGGGCTAGGATTCAGGTATGTGAAGAGTTAGGGCTTTCGAGACAAGAGTTCTTCAACATAGCTCTTGAAGGGCTAAGCGAGGTGGCCTCTGAGCTTGGCTTATAATACAGCCTCGCGGTCGAAGAAGCGTTATATAACCTTATACGCTTAGACGTGAACGGTGGCTCTATGGCTGAAGAAGTAAAGTTCGGGATTGAAGGACCTAACTATCCTTGGGAAACCATAAGCGAAGTAGCAGTGCTGGCAGAGCAGCTAGGCTTTAACTCCTACTGGATGCCCGACCATACCGTAGCGACAGGGGTTAGGAGATGGGATGCCCTTGAAGCCTGGGGTACGCTATGCGCCTTAGCCCTTAAGACCAAAAACATTAAGCTAGCGAGCGGAGTGAGCGACACCTATCGATACCATCCAGCTGTGCTAGCTCAGAAAGCCACCACCTGCGATATCATCTCAGGTGGTAGAGCAATACTTGGAATCGGTATAGGAGAAGCCATGAACCTAGTACCTTACGGCATACCTTACGATAAACCGGTGTCTAGGACAGAGGAGGCCGTGATGGTGATAAAGAAGCTATGGACCGAGGACTTCGTAGATTTTCAAGGGAACTACTACAAGCTCAATAAAGCCTTCCTACAGCCTAAACCGGTCCAGCAGCCTCACGTACCCATCTACATAGCTGCTAGCTCGCCGAGAACCATGGAGCTTGTAGGTAGGTATGGAGATGGCTGGCTTCCCGCCAACCTAACTGTTGAGCGCTATAAGGATGGAGTGGAGGCTGTGAAGGAAGCTGCGAGGAAGGCTGGCAGAGATCCTGACAAGATAGATATGGCGCACTTCATGTATGGAGTGGTCGCCAAAGACAGAGATGAAGCAAGAAAGAGCGTTATGCTACCAGCTAAGCTGCTATTGTTAACTAGACCTAGAATCCTTGAGGCCATAGGCTATACTCCTCCAACCTATGACTTCGAGATGACCTTCAAGCTAGTGTTTCCTCGCGACGCTGAAGCCTGGCTAGCTAAAGCGAAGGAGCTCCCTGACGAGGTCGTAGAGAAGTCACCTATAGTCTACGGGACGCCTGACGACTTCATAGAGAGGTTCGACAAGTACATCAAGGCGGGCTGCAGACACTTCGTCATGAACTTCCAGGTATCGCCGAAGATACTCAAGGAAACCGTGCAGCTCTTCGCTGAAAAAGTAATAGCCTACTTCCGTAAAGCCTAAGGATAAACAGCCTTTCGTTTTTGATTATTTTTATAACTTCACATAACGGCCTTAGAGAAACATCGTTATAAAAACGTTCTCAAAGATGAGCAAGGTCGCCGATAAGGCTTCTATAGGAAACCTTCCTCCATGAATCTTTCGTATAAATGGATCCAGGTGGCAGCGCTCCATAACTGTCCACCACTCCCCATCCCTCTCCCCGTCACAGGGTCATAGTACTCATAGAAGCCCTTAATCTTCTTGAAATGCTCCATCGCCTCTTTCTCATAGCCTAGGTCTAATAGCACCTCGACTACCATGTTATGCACGAAGGGCCAGATGGTACCGTTTTGATAGTCTCCTCTCATGTTTCTTCTAACACCGTAGGAGAAGAGGCCTCTCGTCACGAATCCTATATCATACCGCCTCCCACATTCCCTCCAATCGGCTTCAAGCTCCTTTCTAGTGTACGGTGGGTACACGTTCACGAAGCCATACCTTGTGGAAACTTTATTGAATTTCTCCACTATAAGCTCCGTTCTTTTACCGTCTATTAAGCCATACTTGATTAACTTGACGTGGGCTAAAGTATCAAACCTTTCCCCATTCGAAGTATCCCTATAATGCCCTAACTTCTTGTCCCAGTAAACTTCCTCTATAGATTCTTTCACTCGTTCCGCCTCTTTCCCCTCTCCTAATAACTTTAAGGCCATGTATAGGTCGGCTTGGTTGGAGAGCAGGTAGCTATTGAAGAGAAGGCTATCCCGGTAATCAGCACCTAATATCAATCCAGTATAGCTATCTCTCTTGGTTTCTATGTAGCGTCTAACTAGACCTATTTTCTCCCTTAAGGGTCTAGAAGACGCTTCACCAATAAAGTTCTTCAGGCCTATTATGAAAAGGAGGGGGGTATCGCATACCCATGGCCTATACGGGAAATCAAGAAACCTCCCATGAAGCGTTTTAAGATTCACCTTAAGATGCTTCAAAAGGCTATATGCAAAGATGAAATCAGGTACTTCCCCGTCATCTTTCACGTTCTCCATGGTAAGAACATACTGCCTGATCACGGTACGTTTATAGCCCAATCTTAACAGTCCAGGGACGCTGTAGTATAGATCTCTCAGCCAAAGCTGCCCACGGTAGCTGTCAGTACTTGCAAAGAAACCATCTCTGTGACAACACTTCCTGATAACTTCTAAAGCCTTCCCATACATCGAGCTTAAGTCCAACATTTTCCCGGCCACCTAAGCATAAGCTTAAGTTTATGATAAAAAGAGGCATAGGTTTCCTGCATGACATTTCCACTTTGACCGAACAACTTCTTCCTTATTGGTATTTAAAGCCTCAATACCAGGATCTTCTCGTTATGTTAAAATTACTAATTAGACTATAAAAAAGGTTATGGTTTTTGCAGCTCGAAGCTATATTTATCTTCGTTTACCTTTATGGGCGCTAGCTTAAGTTCCATGCCAGGCTTAAGCTCATCGACACTGATATCCTTGCTAACCCTCGTAAAGACCTTAACACCCTCCTCGCACTCAGCTACGGCTAGCACGTAGGGTACATCGGACTCAAAGCCTGTCGGAGCGAAATGCGCTACTGTATACGTTATCAACTTACACTTGCCGCTCAACGGAACCCACTCATACTCCTCAGAGAAACATTCAGGGCAGTCTGCTCTTGGAGGAAAGTATAGGCGGCCGCATTTCTTGCAGCGAGTAGCCATTACCTTACCTTCCTCTAGGTATTTGACAAAGTCAGAGACTTTAGCCTCGCTCGTATAGGTTACCTTCCCGAACCTTTCCATTCCTTTGGGCAACTCCCTCACCTCCTAAAGATGAGGACATTGGCGTAGAGACCTACTCCTCCGACATTGTGCACCAGGCCAGTCTCAGCGCCTTGAACCTGAATACTAGGATGTATCTTGTGTGCCTCTCCTCTAAGCTGGTGGACGATGGTTCTAACCTGAGAGCCTCCCGTAGCCCCTATGGGATGGCCCTTTGAGAGAAGACCTCCATCCGCGTTCACTGGAATCTTGCCTCCAACGTAGGTCTGCCCCTCCTCTATCAACTTGCCCCCTTCACCCGGCTTACAGAAACCTAGGTTCTCATAGGCCATTATCTCAGCTATGGTGAAGCAGTCGTGGACTTCAGCGACGTCAATGTCCTTAGGTTCCACGCCGGCCATTTTATAAGCATCTTTAGCCGCCTCGATAGCGCAGGTAAGGCCAGTTAATAATGTCCTATTGGCTAAGGTCATGGTGTCTGAAGCTGAACCCCATCCCACTAGCCAGACCGGAGTATCAGTGATCTTCTTGGCCTTCTCCTCGCTAGCTAATATGATGCAGGAGGCACCATCAGCATTAGCGCAGCAGTCGAGCAGCTTAAGCGGGCTAGCGATAACCCTAGACTTCAACACATCCTCCACGGTTACTTCCTTCCTGAACACCGCCTTCGGGTTTAAAGCACCGTACTTACTGTTCTTCTCCCTTACCTTAGCTAACTGCTCCTCCGTGGTGCCATACTGCTTCATGTGAGCTCTAGCATACATGGCGTACTGGGCTGGCATCATGATCCCGAAGGGAGACTCCCACATGATGTCTCCGCCTCTACCCATACGCTCTTGAGCCTCAGCGGAGGTCAGCTCAGACATCTTCTGGAAGCCTATCACAGCCACGACGTCCTTTATCCCTGCCTTTATGAAGCTGAAGGCTACGCCTACACCTGTCGTGCTGGAGGCGCAGATAGTCTCGACGAGGAAGGTTGGCTTAGGCGTTAGGCCTAGGTATTCAGCTATCAGCCCTGAAGGTGTACGTTGCTTGTCGTATTCTGGGGCAGAGCAGACGATAGATGCATCTATCTCCTTAGGAGAGAGGTTTAGCCCATCCATAGCTTCCTTAAAGGCTTCGAAGCAGAGCTCCCTGATGGAAATGCCGCAGCTTCTTGAGAAAGCGCTTTGTCCTACACCGACCACTGCTACCTTTCTCTCCAAAGCTTAACCCCCTAACCCCTCAAAGATAGGGGCTAGTTCTAGCTTTCGCCTCTCTACGTTGAGGAGGTCTGTAGCGGTCCATGGAGTTTACAAAGTACTATTGGATAGAGCATAGCGGTCGACTACACAAAAAAATCGGAGCGGAGCGTTAGCACCAAAAATTCATAATGCTACTCTAGAGGAGCTCCGCACATGCCGCAGTACTTGAAGCGCTCAGGCATGTACTTCGCTCCGCACTTAGGACAGGTCTTCATTAACGGGCCGTAGGGTATGTGAGTATCTCCCTTCTCCGCTATGAACTTCCTTACGCCCACATCCAGGTAATCTGGCCCTCTCTTCTCCTTAAAGTAGTGCCACATGCCCACAGCTGGCTCCACTGAGCCTGCGTGAACAGAGAACCATTCACGGCAGTGCTCCGTGGTTATGGCCCAGATCCACTCCTTCCAGAGGTTGAGGTGTATCTTGGCATTCCTCAAGCTTGACGGCGACAAGCTCAGAAGGGTCCTACATACCTTTTTAACAGCGTCGTCGAGCTGATCGTATGGAACTACTTGATTGACCAGCCCCCATTCTAGAGCAGTCTTGGCGTCGATGAAGTCGCTTATGAAGCACATCCACGCAGCCCTCCTAATCCCGACGGTTATCGGTAGCCACTGAGTGGAGCCGCCTATCGAGGTCATCCCCACCCTAGGACCCGGCTGGATAAACCTCGCATGCTCCGCGGCTACAGAGAGGTCGCACGCCAAGTGGATCTCGTTGCCTCCTCCAGCCACGACTCCGTTAAGCCTCGCTATCACAGGCTTCCCGCACTTCCTTATTAAATCGAAGAACCTGAAGTACGGGTCGAACCACTTATAGAAGTCACTTGGCTTCCTGGTATAGACTTCCGCGTACTCAATGACGTCGCCGCCAGTGCAGAACCCTTTATCACCAGCTCCCGTTATAACGATGACCTGTACATCGTCGTCCCACATGGCGTCCTCCATAGCCCTGCAGAGCTCACGCAGCGTGTTCACGGTGTAGGCATTGAGACGGTGGGGCCTGTTTATCATGATTAGAGCTGTGTGGTCATACCACTTCTTGTCATATATGATCTCCTTAAACTCCATCCTTGCTATACGTGCCATATCCTCTACGCTGTAGCCATAAGGAACCTTCTCTTCCATGATTCAACCCCGTAGCTCATAGTCCATAATGTGTATTTAAGACTAACGCTCAGGAAGCAACTACAAGGCTTGCTGCGTCGACCCATAGTTGGCTAACAGGTAGAGGACATCGGTACGGTTGAAGCCGCGCAGCCGGGCTCAGAGAAGCTTGTTGACATGTTTATCCATCCCCTTGAGTTTGACGCTACACGTCAGGGTAGTTTTAGTATGCCTTATAGGCTAGTCTTTTAGACTCGCGGCAGACCGGGCCTAAAGCACATCTCCCTCAACAGGCTCAATTGTATGCAAGGTTCTATACGATCTTTTCAAGGAAGACTAGTAACAACAGCAACAAGATGTAAGGTGAGGAGAACTTATACAACCTCCAAGCCCTACGTCCCGCCGTGGGTCGACGTAAGAGGTGGGCTGAGAGAATTAAAAGCGCGGCGTTGAGGATCGTAGCTCCGGCAAGGTACGTCAAACCCCATCCTTCAAGCCATGCTGGAAGAAAACTTAGAGCAGCCATGAATGATGACAGCGAGGCCACCACCATAGAGGCAGTCCTTACACCCAAACTCCCGGGGAGCGTGGGTACCCCAGCCCTCCTGTAATCCTCCCTGAAGATGATAGTTAAGGACCAAAAGTGGACAAGCCCCCATGTAATGGCGATAGCTGAGAAGACGAGGCCGACAGGATCGAGGCTTCCATGTCCTACAAGCCATCCAGCCATAACAGGGGCAGCTACAGCTGGCATGGCCGCAACGACATTAAACCCTGTTTTACGTTTAAACAAGGCGGTGTATAACATTATATAACTTAGTAGGGCGAGCGCTGCAAGCCAAACCACGTCTCCCGCCGCGAAAACTAAGAGAGTTAAGGAAAGAGCTAGGAGAAGAATGCTAAAAGTCAAAGCCTCCTTGCTGCCGATGAGCCCTAAAGGTAGTGCTCGACGCCCTGTCCTACCCATGCGGGAGTCAAGGTCACGGTCCAGGTAGTTGTTAAGAGCATTAGAGCCGGCAACGAGGCAGAGAGCTGCCATGACACCCATATGATACCTAGTTTCAGCTACGATCCAGAGCCTAGCCGGTGCAGCTGAAGCGAGCGTAGAAGTGATGAAGAGGCCTAATACTCCCAGGAGAATTTTAGGTTTAACCAGGTTAACGTAGGCCTTTAACCGCTTCAATCAATCACCTTCAAAGCTTCCCTATGTAGGTCCGCCAACCTCTTGTAAAACAACGTCCTTCTACGCTGGTTTTCATAAACCTCTTCTCCAAGCTGCTTCACTGGCTTAGCAGGGTTTCCTGCTACTAGAGTTCTAGGAGGGATCCTTGAACCTTTTGTAACTACTGAGCCCATGGCGACTATGGAGCCCTCACCGATAACTGACTCGGTATGTACGACGGCGTTCATTCCAACTAGTACGAAGCTCTCAAGTTTACAGCTATGTAATATAGCTCCGTGACCAATGGTGCAGTGGTCTCCTATAACGACAGGTATTGGTTTTATGGGTTCTTGTGCAGGATCGCCTCCACCATGTATTAGCACACCGTCCTCCACGGCCGTAAAGCGGCCTATAACCACCTTACTTAGATCACCTCGTATCACTACGCAGGGCCAAATGCTTGAACCTTCCCCTACCTCTACATCACCTATCACTACGGCTTCAGGATCTACGTAGGCTTCAGGATGTATAACAGGACGCTTACCGTTGAAGGGTCTAAGCAAGCATAACCCCCTCCTCGTCATTACGAATAGTCATAGAGCTGGCTAAGTAATTTCCCTCCACATCTTAAGCGTTAATAATGTTAGTACTGGCATAAGTTCAAGTCTACCTGCCCACATGCAAACTATCAAGGTAGCCTTAGCGGCTGGGCCGAGCGAAAATAGAGAGATGTAAGCTGGGCCAACGTTCCCCTGAGCAGATAAAGCTGCTGATAAAGCCGCAGTTAAGCTGTGTCCATCAGCCGCCACGATAAAGGTAGCTATCGCGACTAATAACATGTAGGCGAAGAAAAAGCCTGCCACTCTCAATGCGTCGTTAAGCTCTAGAACTCTACCTCCTACC
>QMSI01000040.1 GCA_003649615.1 Thermoprotei archaeon
CATGCATGTAGTTTCTATTATAGATGTTGAACATAAAAATGATAATCTATAAGTATTTTTATCCGGAGAAGCTTATCGGTGTTGATACGGCGACGGCTCCTTCGGCTGTTACTACTTTGACGACGTAACGTCTATGAGTCTGAAGTATGTTACTACTAGTATTATAAGATGTCACCTTAGCTACACCCCCAGCAGATAGTTGAAGCGCTCCACCCATGATGCCACTTGCATACACTACGCTGCCATTTACATCAACAAGGTAGATGGTAGTTATATTAGCTGCTAACGTACCCACGTTACGAACCCAAGCTATTACTACCACACTGCTGTCCCACTTAGTTATGTTGGCTTCGTCTACGACTATTCTAACTTGAGCTATTTCGGTCCCTGTGCCTGTAGTCCCTATGAACCCCATGACATAACTATATAGCACTATAGCTGCAGCTACGGCAATCACTATTAATAGGAGTACTGCAATTATAGGAGATACACCTTTCTTATCCCTATTCATGTTAATCGTCCCTTAAGGCCTTTGAGCAGCATTTACATATAAGTTTTTCCGAGTAAGAATGTGTTTTTTTATCAGCAAGTGAGAGTAAGTGTTATAATATTGTCGAAGACAAGGATTGAATGAGCATCAAGGGGATCACTGCGAGGTGACAGAAAAATTAAATTGCATGTGTTAACTAGTACTATAATCGTTTTTTTATTTGTAGTATCTTTTATAAGTGTTTCCGTTAAGGCTGAGCCTTACGTTCAGATAGGGCTTGTTTACAGTGATCATGCACCTTACGATGCGATGAATGTGTCGTCTGCTCCTTGGAAGCCTTGGAGAAGGGGACTCTTCGAGTCCAATGGGATCTTCAAGTATGATCAACTTGTAACGGTAATGCTTTATAACGCTACTCCAACCCCTACCGAGGACCTGGTGGCTATTTTTAGGGGGAAACCCGATGATACGGGAAACGTCACCCTGTATTTGCCTTTCATGCATGATGGCACGCAATACCGTGTTATAGTTTGCTGGAATTTCACAGCTGCTGATGGTAGGAGGGTAGACTTCATAGTTAATCAGACCTGCGTCTTGACTTGGTGCTCACAGATATGGAACCGTCATTTCTCCCCTCCCATAAATACCACTTATCCTAATGCTTGGAGGATAAAATGTCAGGTCTACAACGTTACTTTCATGCTGCGTAACAGCTACGGTAATCTCGCTTCGGAAACTTCTCCGCTTGGACTGGCCAGACTAGTTGTCCTCAATGGTACAAATTGGAACGGAACCAGATGGGCAGATGGCTCAGCTCCAGCCATATTATATAACGTAACGACTCCTCCTAGCACCGATCCTCTAGCCGGGATAGTGAGCTTACTTCTCCCAAACACGACGGATGTGAGGGATCCTTCCATAAACTATACTCTAGGACTACGTGTATACTGGCCCCCTGACAATGAAATGCTAGTCTACAACCATACGATCGCAGCTAACCATACACGGCCCTTTACTGAGATTCCAGGCTTCGTAAGGAGAGCATACAATATAACCTACCTTAGCACTGCCCACCCGAGAAGGCTTGAAGGTATTTGGCTAAACTGCAGCGTGTATAAAGCAGCTTTCAAGCTTACGGATCGTTTTGGCAACACTGTCGGTTCTACGGATAAAGTTGAGGTATACGGTAGGATGCTGAACGGAACTAAGGAGATAACAGCCCAAACACCTGCATCAAGTGCTGGCTGGCTCAATATTACCTACGCGGCTTTATGTGTTGACGAGGCTGAAGGTAACATCAATACGCCGCAATATTGTGGCGAAGGGGGGATAAAGGCAGTACTGTATGTCGAGTGGAAGCACTCTGATATGGCTTGTTGGTACCGGATATATCGAGAGGAAGCTTTGTGGAGCGGCAACTTAAGCAGACATATAGTGGTGTGGGCCAATAAAACCAAGATTAGGCTATACGATAAACAGGAGCCTCCACAGCCTTTAATAGGTGCAACAGTAACCATCACTTTCCCTCAGGCAGCTGCCACATACACCGTTTCTAGTGATGGTTCAGGCTATGTAGACCTCAACTCCCTATTAGGCAGTGAGATGCTGCCCGTGAAACATGAAGGAGAGGACTTAACCTATCATATGACGGTGGAATGGAAAAACGTGGTTGTCTTAGACTGTGACTTTAAACCCGTAGAGTTTGAGCGCGATACAGACTATGTTAAATGGGATGCTTATTGTGACGTCTTTAGGATGGTTTTTTATGCGCTCGACAGCCACGACGATCCTTTACAGGGATGTAGCTATGTCACGATCACTGACCCTACCGGTGGTCAACAAACTTACACCTTACATGATGGTACTATTTCCGATAGGGTTCCGGGAGGGATCTATGAAGTAGTGGATTGCTCATATAAGGGCTTCACTATCCCACCGCTAATAAACGGCACCTTCGTGATGGATAGCAACAAGATCGTGCGGTTCAGGTTCCCCGTCTACGACGTATACCTTTACGTGTCCAAGTACTTTAACCTCTCATCCCTTATAGAAGGAATAGAAGTCTACGCAGTCTTTCCTAGTCCATGGGGAACTCAGGTAGCAGGTTATTCTAGCCTCACTTCTCGCGTCAAGTTGTCACAGATACCTAATGGTACCCTTACCATTTACATGAACGCATCTAGCTCCACTCCGGGTTTTGAAGCCTTAGCCAGTGAACGCATAATAGGTTGGGATGAAGTTGAGATCACAGACAGCGACGTCAACGTGACGGTTCGTTGTTTTATTTACGATCCTATAGTGATGATATGGGCTCAACCAGTAGGCCTACCTGAGCCATACATTAACTACACAGTTTTGGTTTTAAAATGCAATACAACGTCTCCTCTCATTAACCTCACTGAAACTTTAGGACCAAATCTAGAGGTTCAGTTTGACTCAAATCAATCCTCACGGAGGGTTCTTGTCGGAGGCTTCTCCTATCCTTTCAGGGTTTACATAGCCGGTATATTAAGTTATAATGGCACCCTAACCCTTCCATCTCCACCGGAGGAAGTTGTACAGGTTAGCGTAACCTTATTCAACGTAACGGTCATACCTTACAACTTTCTGAAAACTTTCATAATTCCCAACCTCAACATAAGGGTCAGCTGGCCAGCGCTGAATACGAGCTCTGTGAACCTTGCAGACGACTTAGAGGTCAAGAACACTATCTTGAGTCACATAGGTTACTTTACGAACATCTCTGCTGATCAATATACTCCTCGCCACATCGTACTTTACAACCTCAGCTTTGAGGGAAGCGAAGAAATGACGGTGTACATGCCTATATGGGACACGGACTACCTCTACGGCAATAAGGCTTGCTTTGAGGCATGGACGGTTCCTGGCGAAACTCCTGGCGTTCCATCGTCCGTTGACCCCGTTATGGTGGTGTGGAGTGGATGGCCTAGACGCGTATATAATGCCTCATGGTATCCCTTTGACGGTTATAACGTTACAGGGGATGTGACACTTCACCTGTTAACTTCCGCCTTTGACTTTAAATGTACTGTTTATGATTATAGGGGAGAGCCTCTCAGAGGTTTCCTCGTAAATGTTTCCATAAACAACGTGTTGCTGGACTCAAAATTGGTGGAAGACAATCCGCTAATAGATTTCCGCTCTACACAAAGTCTCTGCTACTGGTCCAATTACACGTACACCATCTCCTGTAATGCTCCTGATCCATATGGAATTATAAGGTACCCCATGACCAAGTATAACTTCCTCGCCGCTGGCTGGCTCTATGATACATGGGTCAACCTTAACTTTGAAGGCTGTATTGCAGCCGATCTGAGGGATACGCTTGGTAGACCTTTCGGAGACGCCTTAGTATGCCTAGTCAATAATACTGGACCAGCAACAGGGGAGATAACCATCTATGCTGAAGCAGATGAAAATGGATTAGCCCAAATCCCTGTACCTGCGCCTGGAGGCTTATACGATGTCAAGGTGTTATGGTTGAAGGACGGACAATTACGCTTAGACATGATACTGGGCTTTGCTGAGGATCTTCAATCTAATACACACGCCACGATTATGGTCGAAGTTTACGATGCCAGCTTCACTTTCATCAGCGATACAGGGCGTATCTTATCTGATTTAACCGTCGTGGTTTATAGAGAAGACATGGAGATGTATCACTGCGAGGTAGTTACCTTCGGTAACGGTACGATACTGGTGAAGCAAGCTCCTATTGGTAGCTATGTGGTTAAAGCGTATTGGCCAGGTACTAATATCATCGTGTATGAGGGTGTAGAATCCATAACAGGATTGGTAAGGAGGAGCCTGAAATGCCTCGTCTACGATATATCCGTAAGACTTAGAAGCGAAACTGGCCATCCTCTTTCAGCAGCTACACTTCTATTACATCTTCCTGATGGCTCATCTGTTACCTTAACGACTAATGATGAAGGTTTTATAGAGCTTATCAACGTCCCTATAGGAGAAATCATGATCGATAGCGTAGAATGGCTTGGGTCAAGGATAGAGGTTGAGCCTAGCTCTATTTACGTTACGGCTACACATACCTATGAAGTTCAAGCTCTGGAGTTGAACAGGCTTACGATTAAGGTTGTGGGAGCTCTAGGTCAGGGGCTGCGCGCTGACATTATGATCACCCCTCTGGCTGGGCCATCGTTAATGACGTCTACCGACGAGTCGGGCGTTATCGTAGTGGAGGTACCTTCTGGTGTCTACAATGTAACAGCCATAACCTTTGGACGAAGTATTTCCGACCTCGTCGACGTATCTCATGACTTGGAGGTCATGTTGAAAATAGATGTATACCTGGTGATATTGGGTAATCCTTTAGGTTTCTGGGAGTTTATTGTTTTCATAGGTTTAGTCATAGGGTTGATACTGATAGTATCAATCATAATATATGAATACATGGTTAGAAGAGAGGAAATGCTTCTGAAAGTTTAAGTAACCATCGGAACGAACCAGTTGAAAGTAAGTAGCCCAGCGGTTAAGAGAATGGCTGAGTGTTTAAGGCCGGCTGATGCCTTACCTTCTGATAGCTTTCCGGCTGTTATACCTGTTAAGAAGGCCTGTATAATGGCCATGTGGAAGAATAATCTCCTAGCCTCTCTTGGAGTAATGGTGGCTTTGATGATGGATACTTGGCCTACTGCCGTCTCTGCCATGGGGAAGAAGAATGACGTGAGAAGCATGATGGCAGCGAAGAGGAAGACGAAATAGGTGGCATATATTATGAACATGTAAACGCGTAGTTCAGAGATTTTCTCTTGTTCTATTAGTTGCATCCCTCTAACGTAGCCTGAAGCTAAATCCATAATCTCAGCTACGTTTCCTCCTGTCCTAGCGGTTTCTTTTATGAGTAGGACGGTTCTAGCCGCAAGTGGTGTACCAATTCTTCGAGCAAAGTTATCAAGGGCATCATTAAAGTCCTTTCCCCATGAGATCTGAGTGATCATTTTTCTGAGCTCTTTAGTTAAAGGACCATATTTCCTCTTAGCAGCCTCCTCTAAGGCTCTAAGTAATGTCATGCCGGTTCTCTGGCCTTCAGCTATATCCCTCAAGAGGTAAGGTAAGTGTTCATCGGCGCTTCTTCTCCACCTGAACTCTATATAATCCACTATGGCTGGTGGGAAGAGAGCTATTATGAGCGATAAGACTATCATGTTATCGAGCTGTTCCCACGAGGCCAAGTAGTGCACGTAAGAGAATATGATTAGCGTTAATCCTATGACAGCGGAAGCAACCCAGATACTTTTTCTAAACCAGTCAGGAAATCGAGGCACAGCTTCTCACCCTTTTGTATAGATATCTATCCCCAGAAGCATAATGGCGTTTACGATCGGAAGTAGTAGATACACTACAATCATTAACAAAATGTTAGGGCTTAGCCCTAGGACTGTTCCACCCATCATGGCCATAACGGAAAGAAGAACCACGAAAACTAGAGGACCGAATACAGCAGCTGCTATGTATAACTCTGCAGCTGTAGCGAGGCTAGTAGTGACTCTTCTGCTTTCTATTCTTCTTAGCCTCATTAACCTCCTAGCCTCTTCTATCAAGTATCTTCTGAGCTCTCCTCCTGAACGAGCCGTTGCAACCATACCTTCTAAGATCTCCGAGAACTTTTCTGAAGGTGATCGTCTAATTGCTTCCTCGATCGCTGTGAATACATCATAGCCGAATAATTCGATGTCTCTCACAATATCTCTAGCCTCTTGGGAGATTGCTGGGATTTTTAGCTCAGCTAACGCTCTAAACATTTTTTCAGGTGATACGCCAGCTGAAGATAGGATAGCCATGTAGCTGACGGCGTAAGGTAACTCGACATCCATAGCCACTTTCCTACTAGCTGCTTTTATAGACGGATAAGCATGATGCATGTAGAAGGTTATTGCCCATGACATAAAGGCGAAACCTAAGCTTAACATAGTAACTTGTATCGATGAGAAGGCGAAGAGCTTGAGTATAAGGTTAAGATATATGAAGGTAGCGACCATAACTATGAAGGAGTTCATGAACATCAAGCTGACGTATGCTCTTAAGCTTATCTTCATCCCTGCTTTACGTAGCTTAACTCTAAGATCTTCAGTGTGTGGTAGTAGTTTGTCTGTGAAGGGGCCAAAGATAGCATAAGCTAGGGCATGGTACTTTTTCTCCCCCCTTTCCTCCTCTCCTTCTTTTTTCTTTTCTCTCTCAGAGGGGTGCGTTTCTCCTGGAGGTGTTTGTAGTTGCTCATGTGATATCGGAGGAGCGGGAGGTGTAGGCGGCACAGTGGGTTTAGAGGGTGGTGGAGCAACTGGCGGTCGAGTAATCTTTGGAATTGCGGGAGGCGATCTGTATGGTGTTGGAGGAGCTCGGGGTGTAGGCGGCAGAGCAGGTTTAGGGGTAGGGGGTGGTGGAGTAACCTTCGCCTCTTTGATTGCTTTAGATACCTTTATCTTGCGAACAGTTGTCTTTAATCTTGTTAGGTAGGAAGGTTTGGGGGTGGGCTCTCTCCCAGTGAGGTCCCTTATTAGGGCTCTCAGATCCTCTCTGAGATCTAAGTTTAAACGCTTACTTTCTTCCTTGAGACCGATGATAACTGACCTTAAATCAAGGTTATGGACCTTTACGAGATGCGCTCCAAGCGCATAAGGAGTACCTTCAAAACCACATAAGCCACATTTAAGTCTATGGACTTCTACGCTCTGTTTGTTTTCCTCCAATTCTCTACCCTACCAGCTCCATTTTAGCCCTCCTATAAGTCCTAATAGGATTTAGGTAGTACTCTCTTATTACATTGCCTACATCCCTATAAGTTCTTATATTCTTCTTAACCATCCAATCTAGCACGGTCTTGCGCCTGGCAAGCTCTTCCTTGATGTATTCTGGCGTAAACCCGAATTCTTTGGCTATTCTATCTAAGAGGTAGCTTCTACCAGTAAAGGTGAACTGATCGTTTCTAGGATCCCATTTGTAGACATCGTTTGTCAGCACCTCTTTCGTTCTAGGATCTAAAGCTACTACTTCAGAGGAAACGCTAACCCTTCTTGCAGGCTTCTTGCCTACCCTTGTCCTCGACAACACAACGATGGCGTTAAGCAAAGTTAAAAGTTGTCTAGGCACGTTCATAGGCTCCGACTCTAACCTGTGAATCACAGCTGGCACAGAATCTGCGTGGATGGAACATAGTCCGCCATGCCCCGTAGCAATAGCGTGAAATAGCGTATATGCTTCTTCACCTCTAACCTCACCGACTATTATGTAATCAGGGCGTTGCCTCATCGCTGCCTTGAGAAGGTCGAATAACGTGACTTCGCTTATCTGGGTACCCCAACCTGACCTAGTTACCATGGGTAGCCAGTTTTCATGAGGCAAGTTTAGCTCCGCTGTATCTTCAACGGTGACTATTTTGTGCTCAGGTCTTATAAACATCGCTAAGCAGTTAAGCAGGGTAGTCTTTCCAGTGGCAGTCCCTCCAGCCACTACTATGGACATTTTATTTTCCATGGCCAGCCAGAAATAAGCTGCCATCTCCGAGGTTATAGTGTTGAAGATAATCAGATCGGTCACGGTAAGTGGATCAGCCCTAAACTTTCTAATGGTGAATGAGGAACCCTTCCTAGACACTTCGCTGCTAAAAGTTATGTTGATTCTACTACCGTCAGGGAGTGCAGCATCAACTATGGGTTGGGCTATCGAAACATGTTTTCCAGTTCTGTAAGCTAATCTAGCAACGAAGGAATCCAGCTCATCAGCAGAGTTAAATATTACGTTGCTTGGCAGAGACTCGTACTCTCGGTGCCACACATATATAGGTACGCCTACTCCGTCGCAGCTTATATCCTCAACCATGTGATCTCTCATCATAGGGTCTATCTTACCAAAACCCACGAAATCTCTAATCACATAGTAAGTAATTTTTCCCAAAGCTTCGTCACTAATTCTCAGTTTATACTTTTTAACTACTTTCTTCAACGCTTTCTTTAGATACTCTTCCGCCTTATGCCTGCCCTCCAAGGCATTGAGGTCAACGTCTAGCTCCTCCAGCAAGATCTCCTTGATCTTTTCTAAGTCTTTACGTTCCTCCTCTAGTAACAATGGCTCGATAGTTAAGTAGTAAAGCCTCTTTGTTTCAGGGTCCACAGATATAGCTACGTAGGCATAAGGCTCGTACACTGGAGCAACGCTTATGAAGTGTTTTCCAGCTTCCTCTCTTCTTACTCCTTCTTCGCTCAATATTTTCCTCCTAGTAACGCATAAGGAATCTTGTTTAAACGTTTTGCGAAGACTTAGACTCTCGTTCTCAAGTAGGTGATGATGCCAACAACGATGACTGAGACAATAACGATAAAGGAGGCTAGCACCGCTACTCCGCGTTTATCGATTAAGGTAATGGAAGCTTCATACATCAACCACTCGCAGGCTACTTCTTCGTTTTCGTCTATAAAGTGTATTTCAACGGTCAAATACCTCATCGTATAGGGCCAGAGTGCGTCCTCTAATTCGATCTCGTAAACTCCATGTTCATTAGGTGCCTGAATAACTTCAGATTTGAGTTCGGCGCCGTGAGGGGCCTTGATTACAACTCTTATTGCCCCTCCGTTGATGACGTACTGTAGCCTTAAGACTGTTTTTACGAACATTGGTGAGAGAAGGGTCCAGGAGGTATTATACATGAATCTTTGACTCATTACTACTTCTCCCACAGCTTCTTTAGTAGAAGACACCTTGAGCGCTGGCTTTCCATCTACTTGGACCGGCATTACGATGAAGCTAAGCCCTCTTCCTCTGTAATTAAACGTCCAATGCTCAAGATCCTCAGTGAAGTATGAGTTTCGAAGAAGCGGTTTACTTACTTCTGGTACTCCAGCTAGAAAAGCTTCAGGTATGGCTGCTACTACTAGTAGCACTCCAATAATTGCAGCTACTAAATTGACTAAATGCATGACTGTCTTTCTCTTGATGAGGAAACACCTCAGCTTAAGCTATTCTTACCGCAGTCTCTATCATAATACCTTCGCTCGTTATCCTATAAGGTATGCTCCTCATAGTATGGTGTGCTCGAGCGAGCTTCTTAATTCTTATAATTCCTGTGGCCTCAGCCTCTTCATGTCTAATATTGAAGTCAAATAATCCATCAGTGAAATGGGATACCGTGGTGATTGACTTTTGCTCATGTAATCCGTGGATTAGGATTAAAAAATGTAGTCCTCCATATTTCCTGGCGTGAGCTGTGAGGACATCTATGATGTCAAGCACGTCCTTTAGGTCGTAGAGCAGCAAGTAGTATGAAAACGTGTCTATTACAGTCCATTTACCTTCCTTAAGCATGGAGGGAAGCTTTAATGTAGCTAAATCGAGTATGACTCTACTTCCAGCTACCCCTCTTCTAACATCCAGTCTAGGCGTATATCCGTCTATAAACTCCCATTTATCCCCTACTTCATCAAGGTTCCATCCATAGCCAGCCATTTCAAACGCTACGTCGCTGGGAGGGTCTTCAATGGTCAGGTAGCATACCTTTACGTCTTCGTATCTAGCTTTAAAGTAGAGAATCTGCTGAGCGAAGAGTCTATGTCCGGAGCCTGGGTCCCCTATGATGGCTATGACACTACCGTTAGGTAGCCCGCCTCCGATCATGGCATCAAAAGCAGCTATACCCGTGGGGATTAATGGCCTCTCTCGAGCTTTTCTTGCTTTAGTCTCCTCCGCCGCCATGTAACCGCCGCTCAGCTTTTAATCTATGCTCAGTTGAAGTCGTTAAGGATTAAGCGACATAAAAGTTTAATGGGTAAACCACAGCTACATCATACTTCTTTAACGAAGTAGACGCGCCTGCTCTTCCAGGAACCGCGCTACATCGTCTATTTTAGGGTGTTCTCCATGCAGGCTTGAGATATAGTAAGCTGCTACAGCATTAGCTAAGATAAGCCTTTCTCTAGGGCTAAGCCCTAACGCCCAGCCATAGATATTGCCTGCATTCCAGGCATCTCCTGCCCCTGTTACTCTTAGAGTTTTTACTTTAAAGCAGGGCACTAATGATCTTTCTGAAGAGCTGAAGGTAGCTGAATACTCAACGGTGTGTAGATCTACTCTTATGCCTAAGCTTCTCTGAAGCTCCTCAGCACAGGCTAAGGGATCCTCTGCGCTGCATCCTAGAGCTGAGGCATACCAGCGTGCCTCATTTTCGTTTACGCCCAAGGCGTCAAGCAAGGTAGGTTTAAACACCTTCTCAACAAGCTCAGGGATTTCTTCACGTCGCTGTGAAGGATCGGCGGTATCCATGAAAGTTTTAGCCTTACCTTTTGCTTTGATTTTCCTGAAGACCTCTTCAGCTAGCTTGGTTCCTTCAAGATTAGAGGTCCAATTGAATATGCACACGTAGTCTGAACGTGAGAGCTCTATATAGTCTTCTTCGCTTAGCTCTCCTGGGCCGTAGTGAGCTAAGGATCCAGGATCGCTTATCATTACGTTGCACAGTCTTCCTCTGTGGGCCAGCTCTATGGCAACTGTCATAGAGAGCTCGCCATCGCTTCTAACTCTCGATAGATCCACGTCGATGGGCATTAACATCTTCAGTAGCTCTAGTCCAATATGACTCGTTTTAAGGAAAAGCTTGACCCTAGCGCCTAGCCTAGCTAGAGCTGAGGCAGTGTTGGCAGCATTACCTCCTCTAATCAGGCTTTGTTTCCTGAACCCTAAGCTTCCTCCTCCTTGCTCAGCTATGCGTTTCACGTCGGTAAGGAAGCTTTCTAAACTCGAACCATAGGAAACTATCCTGTCTA
>QMSI01000041.1 GCA_003649615.1 Thermoprotei archaeon
TCTCTAAAGAACTTCTTGAGCACCTCGACTAGCTCCCTTCGCCTCTCGTCGTCTAAGTGGACAGTGGGCTCATCGAGCATCATAAGCTCAAGCCTAGGTCCAGCCAGAGCTCTCGCAATGGCTAGCCTAAGCGCTATAGCTATGGCTACCCTTTCTCCGCCGCTTATAGTCTCAATAGGTTGTTCTCCTAGAGGACCTAGGACGGTAGGGTTGAAGTCCTCATCCAGTTTAAGGTCGCTATACTCTAGGTTAAACTTCTCAAGGTATTCCTTCGCGCATCTTTCTATAAGAGGTTTAGCCCTAGCCCTAATTACTCTTTGTAAACCATCTTTACTAAAGCATCTTCTAACCTTCTCCAATAACTCTACGAACCTTCTTCTCCTTTCAAGCTCAGCTCGCTTAGCTTCAAGCTCCTGCAGCTCCCCTTTAATCTCCTCGATGAGTTTTCTAAGGGTTTCAACCTCAGCTTTCCTCGAAGCTGCTTGGCTTTCGAGTAGAGTTAGTTTCCTTTCAGCCTCCTCAACCTCTCCCTTTAACCTATCATGTACAGCTGGGTTATAGCTAAGCCGATTTAGCTCTTCTTCGACCTGCCTTAACCTATCTTTTAAGGCATCTCGCTCAGCGCGCTTAACGCCTAATTTTCTCTCAAGCTCCCATTTATCGATGGAGGCTCGTATAACTCCTTGAGCTTCAAGGTAAGCTTCATAGAAAGGCTTGAGCTTCTCAACCTTTCTCTTAACCTCGTTAAGCTCCTCTAAGTCGCTCCTTAGACCCTTAACTTCATCCACGTACCTTTCCTTTTCCTGTCTAAGCCTCTCTAGTTCATTGTTCAATGACAAAGCTTCGTCGCTAAGCTCCTCTACCTCGGATAGGTCTATAGCCTCTACCTCTATGATCAGCCTTTCTACCTTTTTAACCTCCCCCTCTAACCTTTCTGCTTCGTGTTGGGCAACCTTTACCTTATCCTTTAACTCCTCAGCCTCCTTCCTTAAGTTCAAGGTAATCCTAGAGAAGTGCTCGATTGTTAACTGTCTTCCGCAGATAGGGCATTGTTCTGGTGAGAGTGTAAGTTCCTCTAAGAGCCTCTCTACCTCTCCAAGCCTTCCTCCCAGCTTCTCTACCTCTCTCCTAGCCCTAACCCTCTCTTCCTCCAGGTGAGTTTTTGTACGTCTAAGCCTATCTAGAACCTCCCACTTTAAGGAAGGTAGGTCCTCCGAAGTAGCCTCCACGCCGAGGAGCCCTGAGTACTGTCTTAATTTATCGGTCAGCCTCCTCTGGACTGTCTTTAACCTGTCTTCGACACCCCTGATGCGCTCCTCAATCAAGTTAACCTGTCTCTCTAGGCCTTCCAGCTTAGCCGCCTTTACTTGAAGTTCCTCCAACTTAGCAGAGTTTTTCTGGTAAGCTTCATAACCTTCTCTTACCTCCTCTAAGCGTCGATAGGCTTGTTCCAGCTTTTTAAGCTCCTTCTCTATTCTCTCCACATCGAGGGAAGCCAGTGCAATATCTCCTCTCACTTTGAGCTTCTCTCTTTCTAACTCCTCAAACTTAGCCTTCTCATCATCAAGCTTCTTTAAGATGGCTTTGAGGCCTTCCGACTTAACTTTTGCTTCCACTACTTTTCCTTCAAGCATTTTATAGTCGTTTTCAGCCTCCCCTACCTTCCTCTCCAACTCCTTCAGCTTACTTCGTGTTTCGTCCATCTTCTTTACTTCAGCTTCAAGCCACGCTAAGCGCGTACGCTGTACCTCTATGACCTCCCTCATCCTATCCCAAGCTTCCTCGAGGTCTTCGATACCCAGCAGCCTAGCCATCATTCGTTTACGTTCCGCTGGCTTAGCCTCCACTAAGCTCTCTATCTCTCCTTGCCTCACGTATACTGCTTGGAGGAAAAGGTCTCTATCTATCTCGAGGATTTTTTCTACTTCGGGTACTATGGCCTTCTCTCCGTCAGCTATCAACAGCTTCTTCTCTTCCCCATACAGCTCATAGAGCCTTCCCCTTGTCCTTTTACCCTTCTCTATATTCCATTCAATGAGGAATCGTCTACCGCCAGACGTGAATGTAAGCCTTACTGAAGCCTCCTTCTCCCCTCTATTAACCACGTACTCCTCTCTTCCTCTAGAGTGTACCTTAAAGAGGGAGTAGCTTATGGCATCTAGGATGCTGGTCTTGCCTGCCCCATTAGGGCCAACTATGGCTGTTACACCGAGGTCAAAACTGAGCGAAGTGTTCCTATGTGATATGAAGTTTCTAAGCTCCACCTGATTTACGATCAAGCCACCCACCTTTCAGGTAGAACTCCTCCACTAGCTTCCTTGCCTCCTCCACTCCTTCACTACCGGTCTTCAAGAGCTTAAAGAGTTCATAAGCGAAGTAAGCCAGCTCCTCATCTCCGTTGAAGACCTCCTTAAATAAGCTGATCCAGTCAAGCCCCTCCTTAGCCTTTATTTTTTCAGGCTCGGCCTTTTCTACCACTTCAGGCCTCCAAGTCAGGAGGTAAGGAGCTAGCTTAGACTGAACGGTTTCGAAAAGCCTACGCCTATCTATCCTTAAGCCTTCAACGTAGAGGTGAAGTATCGGTTTTTTCGTTAAAGCCTTTACCTTCTCCTCTACTCTATTAAGCTCCTCCATAAGCTTGGAGACGTCTACTTTTACTTCAAGCTGAGGTCTAATACGGGTTAGGCTCACGGGGTGCAAGTAGGGTTGATCGCCACTCAGATCCACAATGAAGAAACCTTTACCTGTCTTCTTCCACTCCTCCACTTCATCCCTCCTCGTAATCTCCAAGGAGCCAGCATAGGCTACCAGCGTGTTCCCTCTCCACGCTTTTTCGCGTCGATGTAAGTGCCCCAAGGCGATGTAACTAAAGGATGGAGGCAGCTCATCGAAAGACAGCTCGTACTCAAAAGGTAGAAATTTGTTGATGGATTGGTGAAGGGCTAAAACGCTTTTACCGTAGCCTTCAGCTGACTTGGCTAGTCGACGTAGCTTCTCCTTTAAGCCTTCCTTATACCTCTTAGGTATGTGGTGAACTCCTCCTATGAAGACTTCTACACCTTCAGACCTCACTACATCGTGATCCTTAGTTAGGCCTAAAGCCGTAAGGTACTCGGTAAAGAGGCTATGAGGGGGCATTCCCCTCCTCTTGGGAAGATCGTGGTCCCCTAGGACTGCATATACCTTTACTCCACGGTCACGAAGCTTGGAAAGCTGTTCTTTAGCCACGTATAACGCTTTTACTGGTGGTCGAGGGGCCTCGAAGAAATCTCCTGTATGTATTAAGACATCTACGTGTTCTCGAAGAATTTCCCCTACGGCCTCCTCAAAGACCTCATAAAAATCCTGCTCCCTCTCGTCCATGTTGTACTGACGATAACCTAGATGCGTATCAGATAGGTGAGCGAGTAACACTTTAGGTTTCACCACGTTAGGAAGGATACTCTATTAGACCCTTAAACTCCTCTAGGTCTTCTTCTAATTTCCTAGACCACTCCTCGACCACGTTGATGTCTCCGCCTACAGGCTTGGATGGATAGAGGTCTATCTTAACGAGGGCTGGAGCCTTAACCATCATTCCAAGCACCACGGCTTCCCCTACATTAAGGGATGGAAGCTGGGCTATGAGATCGTCGCTTAAAGCTTCGCTCGCTTGCTGTACGTGGCGTTGATCGGTGGGCTCTACGATTCTCAGCACTATCATATTATTGGCCTGGGACAGTGCATCAGGGTCTAAGGCTTTCGGTCTTTGACTAACAAGGCATAGCCCCACCCCAAACTTTCGTCCTTCCCTGGCTATGCGGCTTACCCAGTACTTCGATAAGGTCTCACGATATGCTGGGGCAAGTATATGTGCTTCCTCAAGCACCATGAATAAGGGCTGTTTAAGCCTCCCTTTACCTTCCAGGACCTGTTTCTTACGTTCACTTAATACCCTCCTCAAGGTGTGGCTAACTATCACGTCTGCGGCTTCCTCGTCTACATGTCCAAGGTCAACTACGTTGGCTGCTCTAGGCTTAAGCCTAGAGATTACATCTTCTGCTGTTGAGTCGATGACGCCCTCGTACCTATCCTTGAACGCCTCCATCTTATTTATGATGGAGGCGATAACACTTCTTTCCCGTGAAGGTAGTTTGGCGTCTTCTAAGCTTTCTAGATATTTCTCCATGTGTTCCACGAAACTGCCAGGCTCCATGGACGCTCTCTTTAAAGCTTCCTTGTAAGCTTTCCTAAAGTACCTTTCCTGGACGTGGTAATGTGCTTCAACCCTCATTAACTGCATGAGCTCCGAGGCTGTCATGAAGGATGGGTTGACTACAGCCTTTAATACGTTGATCGGCCCTCCCAGCCTAGACTTAACATATTCGGAATGCATATCAAAAATGACCACTGTACCCCCTAGCCTAACTACACGGTCAACTATCACTGCTACAGCGTTGGATTTCCCTGCCCCGGTCATGGCTAGTATGGCGAGGTGCCTAGTAACCATGCAGTTTACGTCTACGTGAACGGGAACCTCAGGGTGGGAGATGAGATTGCCAATCTTGACGGAGCTAGCGCCTTCATGGCTAAAAACCTTCACGAGGACTTCCGTGCTGGCTACCTTAACCTCAGCTCCCGGCTGAGGAGGAGACCTAGGCATGTTAAGATTTTCTATGTCGCCTAGCACCTTCACCTTACCCTTAACGTAGATGTCCCTCGCATCGCCTAGCTTCTTTACTCTCTCTACGACTCTAGGATCATGGATATCCATGCTTAATGATACACTTCCGCTTATCAAAGCTTGTACCATTCCAAGCACGTCGCCTTCTTCATGCTCCACCAGTACGTACTGCCCTAGTTTAGGTGGCTTTATGGAGAGGAAGGTGGCTTCAAAGGGGGTGGCTTCACCTATGATGTAGCCTATGACCTCAGCCATAGGTCTCCACACCTTCTACTCTGTAAACCCCAAGCATCTTAACTACCTTCTCGATCTCGGCACCTTCCACCTCTACATCCACGTGCGCTTTCCCTAGTGGGTATGGATAGCCAGCTACGGAGTATATAGCTAGATGGTTTAAGAGGTTCTCCACCTCTTCCTCTCCAAGCTTTCTAGGTACCTCAAACCTCAATACAGGTCCTCCATCCTCTAACCTAGCGTAGAAGAGGGTCAAACGTAGGGATTTGAAGAAGGCTCCATCAACAGGGAGCCGCCTCTTAACCTTCTCCCCCACCATCACCTCTAAAGGCTTAGAATACCCTGAAGTCTTAGAGGCGTGTTCAAAAATCGCTAAGTCTGGCTTAAACGAGCTGAAGTAATCTATGCCTCTACTTGTCTTCGATATGAAGATAAGCTTATCCCTATGTAAGCTCAGCAACCTCTTATAAAGGAGCAGCTTCTCCACCCCTTCAAGGTAACTTGAAGCCCTACCGGCCTCTCCTCCATAGGTCTCCTTCAGCTCTTCCCAAAGCCTCTTAGAAAGTATGTTGGCCTCCCATGGATTCATAGCCTCCAACCTCTTGACGAACTCGTCTATCCCTTGAAGCCCTCTTCTTCGTTCAGCATAGAGAGGTTTAATGAGGGAGCTTATGAGAGAGCCATCAAGCAAAGCTAGATTCACGTTCCGCCGCTCTAAGGCTTGAAGCGCCGCCTTAACCTCTAGGATCTCCCCGTAGGTCCTCACCCTCTCCTCTACGAACCGGTAAGGAGAAAGTATGTCTATCTCGCACAGCTTAACAGGCTCTTCAGCCTCAGCCCCTTTATAGATTACAGCCTCAGCATCCACCACGTATACCACGAACCCTCTATACTCCTCGAAGTTTCTTCCTCCATCGACTCCGCATACCTTAAGCTCTATGGAGTCCTCCGCCTTAGCCCTATAGCTCCTCCACTTCTTTAGGACATCCTCCTTCCTCACCCACTCCTTAAAGGCCTTAGCTCGAAGCTCCTCTGCCCTTGATAAGGCTTCATCGTAGACCTCGTAGAGCAACCTACCTACACCTTAAAACCCTGCGTCTAATAATATAACCTCTCTTTTAAGCGCCATATATTTCCCTTAAGCCTGGACTTCAACCTTCACTATCTGCATAAATAAGTTGACGTTTACTGCTATGTATTCCACGTAGCCTAGACGCCGAGGGATGAAGCTTTCATGTTAAGGTAAACGTGGAGTGGTCTAGCGCTATTTTCACCCAGCTTAGCTCCTCAACGGCTCTTTCCAGTTCTTTGAAGCGCCCAGCATAGTGAGCTATGTGAGTTAAGACAGCTATGGTAGGCTCTGTCTTACGTACAAGCTCTAAGGCTAGGCTTAGGTTATTGTGGTTGACGTAGTCCTCTCTAAGACCATAGGTCGCGTCCACCAGCATTACTTGAACCTTAGCCTCTCTAAGCCTCTTTAAACTATCTTCAGGTAGGTTCACTGTGTCCAGTAGGTAAGCCACAGCGTTCTCTATAATGAAACCTAAAGTGGGTACGCTGTGGTTAAGCGGGATGGGAGTTATGGCTACAGGGACCTTAAAGGTTTTGAAGGCTTCCACCGTATTGAACTCCACTACGTCTCGATTCTTAGCTGCGAAAGGCCATACATAGTATGAGTTAAGGACATGGTTGGAGCAGTATACATTCACCTTGGTGGACGACCATTTCAGTAGGTTTAATCCAGCTAGGTGATCGACGTGTTCATGGCTAAGTAGCAGGGTCTTCACCTCCTTCTCTCCAGCCTCTACCACTGCTTCAGGAGACCCTACGTCTATTAGCAGCCTGCTTCCATCGAGCTCTACGAGGACGCAGGCGCAGCGCCTCCTCAACCTATGCTCCCTCCTGGCTTCTTCGCAAGCTTCACAGTGACAGTTAAACGCAGGAGTCATCTCAGCAGCTCCACTACCAAGGATTTCTACGCGTCCCGGCATGTTCTCCACCTTTTAAATCAGGTCCTAGGGTTTAAAGCGGAGTGCGCAACGCATATTACCGGTGGCTCGCTTAAAGCCTTAATGATGCCCCTTCCCTCAGACCTTCTCGAGAAAGCTCGTACACTTAGGTCTCAAGGTCTAAACTATGCCGAGATCTCCAGAAGGCTCGAAGTTCCTAAGACCACTATTTACTATGCTCTTAACCCTGACCGTAGAAGGGCTCATGCAGCTAGGTGGAGAGCTAGGATTAGGGGAGTAGAGATAGGTGTGGAGGCTAGGAGGTATAGGAGGCTCACTGACGAAGATATAAGGTCTATACTTGAACTTAACTCTAAAGGAGAAAGCATATCATCCATCGCTAGGAAGGTGGGACGTTCAACTTCGCTGGTGTACTATGTGTTGAGGAAGTTTAAAGTCCCCTCCTCTTAGATATTAGGGGCTTAGCTTGGCTAAGCTTCATGAAAATTTCAGCTTTACCTTTCTTTCTCCACAGCCGTTTAACTTTCACCTTACAGCATCTGCCTATAACTTCAACTGGTTTTACAATGGCCAAAGCCTCTACCTCCCCCTCTCCAGAAAACCTGATGTAGTAGCCAAGATAGAGCCGGTGGATAAAGAACTGGTGGTCAAGGTTTTCTCGAAGGTTTCTATGAGTAAAGATGAAGTTGAGGATAAGGTGGTCTTCGCTTTAGGCTTACAGGAAGAATTATCAAGCTTCTACGAGATTGCTTTCAATGACCCTCTTCTACGCTACGTCCCTCTTAAGCTTAAAGGGATGCATTTAAGATGTTGCTCTCCATGGCTTGCTCTCCTCATAGCGCTATGTCAGCAGAATGCTAGTTTTAGACAGGGATGGTCGATGGTATATCATGTATTGGAGCTGTTAGGTTTAAGAGTGGAAGTTGATGGGCGTATAGTCCCTTTACCCCCTACCCCTATGGAGGTGGTTGAGGCTGGACTTAAGCAACTTAAAGCAGCTAGGCTGGGGTATAGGGCTGAGACTTTGTTTATGGCGGCCAACTGGTTGATGGATTATCTTAGAGGAGAGGAACCTGATGAAGCCTCTATTCTTGCTTTAAAGGAACAAGTTAAGGGTATAGGTACCTATACATTGAGGGTTGCGTTGCTATTTGGAGCGAGGAGGTATGAGGAGCCACCTGTTGATAGATGGCTAGTTAAGGTGGTCTCGGAGGCTTATGGTCAAAGCCTTAAAGGTCTAAGCGAAGCGGAAGCCTTCATAAAGCAACGGTGGCATGAATGGGGTGGGCTTTTCGCTTTCTTTACTACAATAGTAACTGACGCGGAGCCAGGGCTTAAAGCGATTAAAAGAGTGAGAGAAGGTTTTCTTGAGCCTAAGTTTGACTTTAGCCAGCTTACCCCCATGACTATGTGGAGGCTCCTCTAATGCGCCTTACCTACGAACCTCCCTTGATAAATCCTGGCGGCTATAGATAGTGCTAACGCCACTACCGCCATCATGAAGTACTCGGTAATGTTAGCCTTCAAAGGCACTGATATCACAACTGCTCCGCCACCCTGCGGCATCCTCATCTGGATTAGGCCTTCTCCCACCAAAAAGGGAGCTTTATGTTCCAGTATCTGTAACCCTTCAGGTAGGCCTCCGGTGAAGGTATTAACTAAGGTGTTAAACATGGGTCCTAGCGCGACATAAAGCAGTACTGCTACGACAACTAGGCCTATTAGCTCCCACGTTATCTTAGAGAGTCCGAAGGACACTAAGCTCTTAGACCATTTCTTATCGGTGAGAGAGCCTAGGATCATAAGCCCAGCACCGACGATCACTGCCAGCCAAGCTCCTAGGGTCAGGTAGTCGATTATGGGTGGTAGTATATTGATGTTCGTGATGTTAAAGGTGACTTTGAAGGGAGAGGCGTTGAGGATGGCTATGTCTCCTATGTTCACTGTCCACCAAGCAGCCTCCCTAAAGTATGCTAGGATGAATAGAGAGGCTGCAGCGGCTAAGCCTAAAGGATTAACTCGGACCGTCATAGGCTAACCTCCTCCTCATAATAAATAGGTACCTCTCCCATCTCTCCTTCCAACTCCATCGAGATGTTGGCAGCTCTAATTCTTATGACAGCGTCCTCCATTCTGGCCGTGCAGCTAACTGTTACTAGGGCGGTGTTCGGTCCAGTAGGGGTTATCGTGAGATGATAGGCTTGGATGTGTGCCATGCCCTCCTGGCTAATGGAAAGATCTATATAAGCCTCTGCTGTGCCCCCTGGCTCTACGCTGACTGGTTGCCGTAGATGTCCTTCACCAAGAAGGTTTCCATGGCCTGGAGAGGCACATACGAGGTTAAAGCTTACGTCTTCAAGGGTTAAGGTGTATGGAAGAGGATTATGGATGGACAGAGTTATAACAGCTTGAAATACTCCTTCCTGTATATCGACGTCAACCACTTCGTAAGCTACGAAGCTGAGCTGAGGCATTTGAGGTATGAATACTTCTTCAAGGTTTTGGAGGGATGGTGTCACGTAGGCTTGCACATTATTTTGATACAAATACAAGCCATAGGCTAGGGGCCCGAGCGCTAATATTATTGATAGCAGTGCAAGACCTACTCTCATCAAGCTTAGCCACCTTTCAAGACCAGCTTCGTGCCCACGGAGCTTAATTTAAATGCTTTAGGCATGGCTAAGGCTATCTTCAAGGTCGCCTGAAAACCTGTACAGTGCATGGGCATTATTAGCTCAGGGCTAAGTTTTCGCAGCTCCTCCAAGGTCTTGTCTAGTATGCTCGCCTCAGCTCCTGATAGATGAAAGCCTCCAACGACTGCGTAGAGTTTATTCTCACCTGTTATTTCCATAGCGTGGCGGATGGTGTTGATAATGCCTGCGTGTGCACAGCCAGCAATAACTACGAGTCCTTTACCCTCTAAGTTAACTATTAAAGCTTGATCGTCAAGTATGGGGTCATCTTCATACAACCCATCTTTTACCCTCTTAGATACCTCCATGGGCTTCTCGAAGTCCGTGACGCGCTTTACTTCTCCACTAGTGAAGAGTCCTGGTGCTAGTGGAATAGGGTTCTTGGAGGCTACGACTACTCCGCCAGCCTCCTCTATGTCTTTGGGTTTAAGCTGCCAGGGACCTATGGTGTCTCCATCAGGGAAGGTGAAAAGCCTCTCGTTGAAGGCGTCAGGATGTACGTAAACGGGGATAGGCCTACCTATACTCTTCAATACGTTTATTAGTGCGGCGTAGTGATCTCGATGCCCATGACTTAAGAAGAGCATATCTATTGATTTTAAATTCACGCCTAGAAGCTCCAAGTTGCGTAACACTCCCTCCTCCGTATAGCCGAAATCCATCAACACCTTGCGCTTAAGCTCTCCTTTACTCACCTCTACGAGCAGGGAAAGTCCATGTTCAGCTATCAGCTGTCTAGGCGACGATAAAGCCGATTTAACCCCCCACCTCTTAACGGGATCTTCATCCTTAAGGATGACGTCTACATAGTTGTCCATCACGACGGTCAGTTCCAAGTTATCAGCTTTTGAACGGTAAGCCAATCCTGACCAACGCCTCCTTTCTTAACTGAATTAATAAAGTTTTTCCCAGGAAGTTAAGGTTTAAGCTAAGCTTATATGTAGAGGGAGAGGGTGATGCGTCATGGTTAAGGCGGTGGACTTAGAACGCCTGTTGACGTCTTATAGCGATTCGAAGGAGTTAGATAAGGCTGAAGCCGTCTATCTCTTGCTTAGAAGGGTCAATAGAGGGGTCGTAGCTGAAGCTCTTTATTCGAGATATGGCAGCGTATCGGCGCTAGATGAGGCTTTAGGGGACCTGGCTTCTATAGGCCTTGAAGCCTCGCAGAGCCAACTTTACATTAGAACTGAGGATACAGGGGAGGATCTCTATGCAGCGGTGGCTAGGCCTTTCCTAGCTTTGTTCGTACCTCTAATCGTTCAACGTTTAAGCGAGAGACCCAAACCGTCTTTTCCAACCTCTAAACTCCTCTATCTTCTCGTGGAGAGGGGGTTGGCTAAGCCAAGCTTTTCACATGAGCTTTCAAGGCTCCGTGAGAATTACAAGCTACTATATGGAGAGGAGGTTGTGGAGGAGCCATTCAAGGACATGGTTAAGGAACTACAGGCTTACTGGGTTGTAGAGTTCACCGATGGTTACAGGGTCTTTTACCCCGTCTACCTCAACCATTTACTGCCGGAGCTTCGAGCCTTTACAGCCAAGGTTTCTCTCATGGTGGAACCCCCTTAGGGAAAACCTTAATATCTCATGTGACCAAATAGAGGACGTTATAAGGCTTAAGCCTTAACACATAGGGGGCTAAAAGCCTTGGATCTTAGCGAGACCATCTTTAAACGGTTTAGGGAGCGTATTCGTGCTGAAGTCAAA
>QMSI01000042.1 GCA_003649615.1 Thermoprotei archaeon
CCGCTATAGTAATCCTCTTTTTCACCCCTTTTTCCTTCAATAGTTTCGCTACCTCCAGAGACCCTGCGTTGCCTGGCATTAAGACCACTAGTTGGCCATCATGTAGGTAAGGAGCAAAGCTTTCCGCAAAGAGGCTATGTCCAAAAGAAGGGACAACCAAGAATATTATTTCAGCACCATCTAAGGCTTCCTTAAAGTTAGTGGTAGCTTTATCGAGTTTAGCTACCCCTTGTCTAGCTTTGCCTAAGATCTCGACTTCTCCTTTATCCAGCGTGGGTTTGAAAGTTGCTTCAAAGTTTGGGTGTTCACATAGTCTCACTTTAAACCCTGCTAATGCAAGGTCAGCTGCAACCGCGTGTGCTCCATGTCCTCCTCCTAGGACAGCTATGGTTGACATACTTGATCCAGCTTACTTCAACTTTTAGTCAATATAAGAGTTAGGGTGTGTTTACTGCCCTAAACCGAGGTATAGGGAGCCCAGTTCAGGGTGGCTTAAGAGTTCATGGCAATTTCCTTCAAACGCTATTCTCCCTCCTACGAATAGGACGGCTTTATCACCACACTCAAGGGCTCGCTTAGCGTTCTGCTCCACTAGGACGATTGTTATTCCTTGCTCGTCTCTCAGCCTGGTTATCTCCTTCAACACTTGAAGTGCCATCTTCGGTGAGAGGTTAGCGGTGGGCTCATCGAACAACATTACTCTAGGCCTCCTCATCATGGCCATAGCCATAGCCAACAACTGCCTTTCCCCACCGCTTAGCGTGTCTGCCTTTCTATCATAGTACTCCTTCAATAAGGGGTAGTAGCTAAGAACCTCTTCAAGTCTATCTTTCGTCTCCTCCCTGTTTAATGTATAGCTAGCCATCAAAAGATTCTCTTTCACACTTAGGTTTAGGAAGACGTTGCCTATTTGCGGTAAATAGGCGATACCCTTTTTAGCTACTCTATGTGGAGGCGAGCCTGTGATATCCTCACCTTCGAAGACTATCCTGCCCGAGTACACGTTAGTCAACCCGAAGATGGTCTTAAGGAAAGTGCTTTTCCCGCTGCCATTAGGGCCAACTATTACTGTAAGCTTCTTAGGCTCCACCAACGTGGTGACGTCAAAAAGCACGTGAAACTTTCCATAACCTGCGTTAACTTTCTCGATGTTAAGCATGGGCTACCCCCCTAGGTAACCCTCTATTACGTTTGGGTCGGTTAAGACCTCTTCAGCTGAGCCTTTCGACACTACCTTTCCTTGAACCATGGCGTAAACGTAGTCCACGTACTTGGTTGCAACCTCTAACCTATGTTCAACTATTAAGAAGGTAACCCCAAGCTCATTCTTTATCTTGACTAGGTGAGAGAATAGTCTATGCGCTAAAGCTGGGTTTACACCTGAAGCAGGTTCGTCCATCAATATCATGTTAGCCCCTGTCATCAGCGCCCTGCCCATCTCGAGTAACTTCAACTGTCCTCCGCTGAGCTCATTAGAAGGTTGATCCCATAAATCGCTGAGCTCGAGGATCTTCAATAGCTTGAACGCTTTCTCTACAGCCTCCTCCTCCTCCTTGACCCACGTTTTTCTGAAAGGTGCCTTCAAGAAGGTCTCTCCAGGATTATCTGGATGTGCTAGCAGCAAGTTTTCAAGGACTGTAAGCTTGATGAAGGGAGAGGGGATCTGGAAGGTCCTAACCAATCCTAGTTTGAATACTTTATGTGGTGGAAAGCCTGTTATGTCTTTGCCATTAAACATAACCTTGCCTTCATCAGGCTTATAGAAGCCAGACACCACGTTTATGAGGGTGGTCTTCCCACTACCATTAGGCCCTATAAGCATGGTTAGGCTGCCTTTTCCTACTTCTAGGTCTACGCCATTAAGGGCTAAAAGGCCTCCAAACCTCTTCTTCAGCTTCTTGACGACTAGGATGGGGTTACCAGTCGTCCATTTTCCCTCCTTTCAAGCAGCCTTAGAAGCTGAGCTTTCTATCAACTTATAAAGCTTTTTAAGATCAAAAAATTAAGGGTTTTTAAAGTTGAACGAGCCAAGCAACGCTATCTGTTGCTGCTGTATAGGTGCCTGCGAGCACCCACTGAGGTTCTCCGTCAACCTCCATGATGACCCATAGGTTGTAATCGCCTATCTCTCTGTCGCCGGCTTCGTTTAGCTTTATCCAGCCGCTCGCTCCGAATGTAGATTCAGCTACCGTCGGTAATATAGCCTTGATGGCGTCGGCATCGTACTCGCCAGCAATCATGATGCTCTTAAATACTACCCAGAGCGCATCGTAGGCATTGTAAGCGTAGGGGTCAGGGATTCTTTGTAGTTCCGCCTCTATGGCCTCCTTCAGCTCTGTTAGCTTCTCCGACTCCACTGGCGCGAAATACGTGTTCACGAACTTCGTCTCGATGGCGAACTGGGCTGCTACAGGGTCTTCGAGTATAGCGCTTGATAGAGCTGTTCCATCACTGCCGAACCACCTCACCTGCTTAAGTATAGGGTACTGGTCTGCCTGGTCAAAGAATGTGGCTGCTTCCTCGAACGCTACGAAGTAGACGCCCACCTGATCTGCGCCGTAGGTATTTCACAGCCTCCTCCACCATGTCCGCTAGGGTGCTTACCTCAGCCGTGAACTCTCTAGCCTCAGGTGAGTACATGATGCCCTCTGCGACGGTCCCTCCAAGTTCTTCGAACCTTGCCATAGCCGCCTCTACTAGGCCAACACCCCAAGCATCGCCTCTATAGACCGGTATCACGTACCTAACTCCGCTGTCCCAGATCACCCTAGCCATGGCGGGACCCTGCTTGGTATCGTCGGGACAGAACCTGAAGACATAGTCGTCAGCTATTGCTAAGTCGGGTGCCGTTGAAGACGGGCTTATAACGAGTATCTTGTTGGTATCTGCATAAGTCTTACAGTTTCTAACCTCAGCGCTGGACATTAGTCCTATGACTACTTGTACTCCTTGAGCAGCTAGGTCTTGAAGCTTGCTTAAGGCAACGTCTGGCTTCGTCTCGCTATCCATGAAGAGCACTTCAATCCTGACGGGTGAGTCGCAGGCTTCCAACATGGCGTTTATCTCCTCCTCTGCTATCTCTAATGCCACCTTCTCGTTTTCAGCGTAGGTGGCTAAACCGCCGGTTAAGCTGAGTATAGCCCCTATCTTGATGGTGCCTGAAAGCGCGGGTACCTCAACCTCCTCGGTTACGACTTCAACCCTCGGTGGAGCTGCTGCGTAGCCTATGCCAGCGCCTACTAGTAGACCCACTATAAACAATACAGCTAAGACGGCTTTCCCTTCCATTTTAAGTCCACCCTTAATGTAATAAAAGTTTCTTTACTAAGGTTTTATAAGACTTATCTAAGTCTCGCTGCGGGAACTTAATTCTCGATGTGGGGGAGCGAAGCTTTTTAAAGTCTCCTATGTGTAAGCTCTGACTGGTCTTTCATGGTTATTGATCCCATCTACGGCGATGCCCTGGTCTTTGCCAGCCTCCTTACTCTACTCAGTCTTGGCTTAACCCTCACTTTTCTTACCACTAAGGTACCTAACTTTGCTCACGGCAGCTTCGCCACGGTAGGTATGTACGTAACCCTCACTTTTTCTAAGGTGTACGGTATTAGCCCTTACATAGGTTCGTCGCTAGCTTTCGTCTTCGGAGCCTTGACTGCATTGACCCAATACATAGCCATCCTGCGACCTTTGACCCGGCGGGGGGCTTCTATTATCACATTGATGGTAGCTACGATAGCCTTCGACTTCATACTCCTAGCCAGCTTGAATATATATGCAGACTACCTCACGAGGGTGCTTGAAATTAAAGCCAGGTACTTTAACCTTAGGATAGAGGACTTCATCCTCTTCAATGTAAGGGGCCTCTTGTTGGTAGCGCCCTTCCTAGTCTTAGTCGTGGCTATAACTCTCCATCTCTGTTTGACTAAAACTAAGTTTGGTGTTGCTATGAGGGCAGCTATAGAGAATCCTTCCCTAGCCGGTACGTTAGGGATTAACGTGGATCTAGTTTACCAGGTTTCTTGGATACTTGCTGGAGGATTAGCTGGTCTAGCCGGAGGTTTAATGCCTCTCTGGTTTATAGGGAACCCTGATACGGGCTCCTTCCTCTTAATAAGCATCTTCGCCGCTAGCGTGGCGGGCGGTTTCTATAGCATTTACGGCGGTTTTGTGGGAGGCTATGTAGTAGGCTTAGCTGAGGTATTGGGCACCAACTTCCTAGCTAAGACCGTCGGTCCATGGATAATCCCCTACCGCCCGGTAATTCCGTTGATGGCCATGGCCATAGTCTTGATGGTCTTTCCTCAAGGCATAACAGGTCTATTGTCTGGGGTTAAGTGGTCAATGAGGTTGAAAGAAATCGTTAAGAGGTGGTCTAGCCATTGATCCCCCCTGAATACCTATTCTTGCTTGACCTAGCGGGCACCTTTGCCCCCTATATTATCATTACGCTTAGCTTGAACCTCGAGTATGGTTATGGAGGTATTCCGAACTTTGGTAAGGCGCTAGCTGTGGCCTGTGGAGCTTTTGTAGCAGGCTTCTTTCCTGGCAGGCTTGCTGCTGAATTATTGAATCTTGGGGCAGGTTTTGACCCTATGCGTTACATTAGAGAGAACTCCATCGTGGTCACGGAGATAAACCGAGTACTTGCAAGTGATGCCTTGTTTGGGGCTGGTCTACTTACGTTAACCCTTATTTTAGCTATAGTTATAGGTGCGCTGCTAGGTCTAGTAGTGTTCTACTCTTTCGTTAAGCTTCGAGCAGAGTTCTTAGCCATGGTCCTTCTCGCCGCAGCTGAGGTCCTCCTCTTAATAGGATACAATTATCCTCCTCTCGTTGGAGGTACCTTGGGGGTTAGCCTACCTGACCCATTCATATGGGCAGGAGAATATAGATTCGTGGCTGTGACCATTTTCCTCCTCATCATGGCTGTCGCTGTTTTTCTTTACGTCCATAAACTAATGAAGTCCCCGCTAGGCAGGTTGTTAAAGGCGGTCAGAGACGACGAGAACGCTGCTCTGGCCTTTGGCAAGGACGTGACCAAGATTAGGATGAAGGCGTTTGTGACGTCATCGGCCATAGCCTCCCTGGGAGGAGCTCTCTACGCTTTTTATACCGGTAGCGTGATAGCCATTGCATATAATAGGGTGAGCTGGACTTTCTGGCCTTGGGTCATGGTGATACTTGGCGGCGCAGCTAATAACGTGGGCGTAGTACTCGGCACGTTTACATTTGTAGCCGTAAGGAAACTTATAATACGTTACAAGTATCAGCTAAGCCCCTTCCTACCTTTTGATGTTGTGTGGTTAGATATGTTGCTTCTAGGTATTGCCTTGCTCTTCATCCTCCTATACAGGCCTGAAGGGCTTATCCCAGAGAAACCTGTTAGGACGCTTTCCCTCGAAAAGCTGATGAAGTATGTAGGGCCTAAACCAGCTAGGAAGGCTGGTATACCGATTTCTGTGGAGAGGGTTAAATCTATACTTAAAAAGGGTGGAAGGGGCCTTAGCTAAGTCTTAGGGATTTATGGTGAGCATAAGCAGGGTCTTAGCAGCCTGCTGGCTTTCATGGCTACTGAACTTCTCCTATAGGATGTTCGTACCGACGATTCTCCCAGCCTTAAAAGATGAGCTTAAGCTTAGCGACTTCCTATGCTCTCTTCTCTTAACCTGTCTCTTAGCCGGTTACTCCTTAGCTGTAGCGCTTTCAGGTTTACTTGCATTTAAGTTTGGTAGACGGCGTACTATAGGCCTCTCGCTCATGGTATCCTCGTTATCCTCCTTCCTAGTTCCTTTTTCATCCTCACTGCCTGTACTGGCTTTCCTCTTATTCATCGCAGGCGTGGGGTTAGGCTTGTATCTTCCATCAGCCCTATCTCTGCTCTCCGACCTCTCAGAGCCTAGACATAGAGGTAAGATCATAGGTATACATGAAACAGCTGCGCCCACGGGTCAGGTACTGGGGCCCATGGTAGCTTGGTTCCTATTATCTCAAGGCTATACATGGAGGCAGTGTGCCCTCATCTGGCCTCCACTGCTACTAACGTTATCTCTTCCTTTTCTAACAAGTGGACCCGAGCCAAGCCTCAAGCGAATACATGGGCGTTCCATACCTATCCCCCTAGAGTTTTACCTCCTCGCGTTAGCCACCTACCTCTGCATGACCTCTGGGACTGGCCTCATATCTATGGTACCTCTCTACCTCTCGGTTTCCTTCGGCCTCTCAGCAGCCGCCGCTGCCTTTATTGTTGGTTTTTCAAGAATCACAGGCATACTAGGACAGCTCGTCGGTGGTCATCTATCTGACAAGCTGGGTAGGAGAAGACTTTTAGCAGCAAGCGTAGTCTTAACCGCTGGATCTACCTTAGCCTTCTCCCTACTACCCTACGGTACTCCTTTAATAGGGACGCTATTACTCATGGCAGCCTCCCATAACGCTTTCTTCCCAGTGTTCTTCGCTTTCTTATCTGACGTGACCCCTTCCAGCGAAAGGAGCATGATGTTCAGCGTTATGTTGGCGCCTGGCGCTGTCATGGGTGCCGGTGTAACCCCGTTCATCATGGGCTGGCTAGCCGACTCCTATGGATATACCATCGCTCTTGCTTATCCTACTTCTCTAGCCTTACTTGCTATCCCTTTGGTAATATTCGTCACTCAGTCTTTAAAAGCTCACTTTAGAGCTTGATAGTGTTTGAAGAACCAGATGGAGGTCACTAAGGAAGCTACTATTAATGAATAAATGAACAACGAGAGGACAGATGCGTTCTTCGAGATCCAAGTAGCGACTTTCACGGAGGCTTCAGCCAGCGCGAAGAAACCAGCCTCCTCTAGCTGGTAAGAGATCTTTAGGAACAGGCGGGCTATCATTCTAGCTGGCTGACACCATGAAGGCAGTCCCTCTGCCTGTCTCTCAGCTAGTAATCTTGCCTCTGATAGGTCCATGGGGGGTAGCTCGAAGCCCCACTCTCTGAACCTTTCAAAGAGGCTTTGGTTAGCGGCTAAGCTTAGGCACTCTATGACAGTTACGTCGTCTGAAACTTCACCCTTAGCAGCTACGTAGTTAAAGAAATCGTGGTAAAAATTGAGGCCTCCAAACTCGTCGCCTAGCGTCTTGAAGATATGGTATGAGGCAGCGTAGTAAGGAGTTAGGTCTCCTTGTTGTTCGAAGCTCCAGTCCTGTATAAAGCCTAAATTGTTTAGGTTGGAGGCGATCTCCACAATTTCTTCTTCGTGTTCCTCTACGCCTTCACCTAGGCCCATGTTTTTACCTAGCTCTATGCTAATGTATTCAGCTAGCCCTTCATGTACCCAGAGCCTTGAAGGCTGTATACCTACCTTCCAGAGGAAGTGATGTACAAGCTCGTGTAGGGCTATGAGCTCCATTGTGCCCTCCACGGCTCTGACATAGAAGAGGTTCAAGTTTATCGCTCCAGGCCTTCCAGCCCTAAACGGCACAAAGCCTCCTACCCCTGAAGCCACGTCCTCCATACTGGGTACGTAAAGTTTCACTTCGATTTCCTCGAGTTCAACTTCAAAGATTTCTTGTAGTGAAGGGTAGACCTCGCTGTAGAGTGATAGGTAGTGTTGAGCTAGATCCATGTAACGGCTGGCGGCTTCGACCCTAAAACAACCCTCAGTTAAGGTTATGAGGTTCGCTTGTAGGTTAGGTAGGGTAAACTCGATCGCTAATCTTCCAGAGCTCGGTGGATCTTCTACTTCAACCCATACTCTGCCCCCTACTTCCCTTATGGTGTAACCTCCATCAACACCGTACACACTTGCGTCTAAGCTGCTTCCCAGCGGTAGCGCTACGACTATCTCTAAGTCATCTTGAGGATTAGAGCTGATCTGCGTGGAGAAGAAGAATCCGAAGGGTTCTTCTATGAAAGCTACGTAGCTGGCATTGTAAGTTATCTTAAGCTCGAACCCTTCCTTCCCAGGGATGTAGGTAAATGAGAAGTTTTCATAGAAGGCATAGCTTATGGGATAGGCTTCACTCAGGTTTGACTGCGTTATATTGCCCTTAACAACCTCACATATCCAATGAGTGAAGTTCTTAGGAACTAATAGCCAAGAGCTTCCTGGCGTAGGTGAGGAAAAGGTTATTGTTACATTGGCTGTTCCATCAGAGTCCACAATATAGGAATACTTGTAACCCCCTCCCTCTACGTTAAGAGAGGCGGCTACCATAAATAAGGCCAACGTGACCAATACGGCGCTGACCCACCGCTTCACTTTAAATCCCTTTTAAAGAGCCACGTTGCCTGCGAAAAAGCTTCCTCAACTTTTATGAAAGCCTTTTAAGGGTATCTTCGTTATTGGCGATTGAACCAGTTTGGGTGGTTGATGTAGTTGGATACTCGACTCCAGCTCTTTAAGGAAGCCTTCATTAAGAGACACGAGAAAGGCAGGGAGCTGAAAGCGAAGGGTAAGCGCCTTTTGGGGTGGATTTGTACCTATGTTCCCGAAGAGCTGATAATGGCTGCCGGCGCTATACCTGTAAGAGTCACTGGTCCCCTCGGCGACACCCCTAGAGCCAACTCTTATCTTCCATCTAACACGTGCTCGACCATGAGGAGCTGTCTAGACGCAGCGTTAGCGAAGACTTACGACTACCTTGAAGGAGTAGTGTTCTCTAATAGCTGCGACAACATGGGGAGGTGCTTCGATATATGGCGAAACCATAGCGGCTACTCTTACCTACACTTCTTCAACACTCCGCACTCTAGGAGCAAGAACGCTTTCAGACTATACCTTTATGAGCTGGAGAGGTTTAAGGTGAGCCTTGAAGCCCTCCTTAACGTAAACATAACTGACGAAGCTATACGGAACGCAATTAGGCTCCTTAACGAGGAGCGCGAGCTCTTGACAAAGCTATATGAGCTCAGAGCTGAGAACCCTCCGCCGCTCACGGGGACAGACGCCTTTTTCGTAGTTGCCTCAGCCATGACCTTACCCAAGGAAGAGAGCATAGAGCTTTTGAGGAAGCTTCTAGAGGAACCTCCTAAACCTCTCCAAGACCTTAAAGATAGGCCTAGGATACTTGTGTCTTGCAGCTTCATAGATGATGAAGCTAAACTAGTCAATCTAATTGAGGAGTCGGGCGGAGTGGTGGTCGTTGATGACTCATGCTGCGGGATGAGGTACTTCAAAGACATCGTTGAGGAGGCTAAACCATCACTGCAAGCTATTGCTGAGAGGTACCTCAATAAGGTCCCCTGCCCATTCATGGAGCACTATGAAGACAGGTTTAAGCACGTCAAAGACCTGATTAAACGATATAACGTCCAGGGGGTCATCTATTACTGCGTGAAGTTCTGTGACGTCCACCTCTTCGACGCCCCTATGTTAATGGAGGAGCTCAGAGAAATGGGCATACCCTGCATTTTCCTGGACTGGAGCCACACAGAGTTGGATTGGTCTCCACTCAAAACAAGGGTGGAGGCTTTCATAGAGTCTTTGAGGTGAAGAACCATGTCTAAACCTTCACGTGCAAGAGGCTTAGAGACGACGAAAGGCTTCTTTAGAAACTACGTGAGGCCCTACTTTGAAGAGGGACATAGAGCCAAGGAAGAGGGTAAGCCCGTCGGCTGGTTCTTCTCCACTTTCCCCGTAGAGATAGCTCAAGCCTTCGATGTATACCCTATATGGCCGGAGCAGTACGCTTGTCTTCAAGGGGCTCTCCAAGTATCCGTGAAGTACTGTGAGGTAGCGGAGGGTAAGGGTTTCTCTAAGGATTTATGCTCTTACGCTAGGAACACGATAGGCAGCATTCTAGACCCTAAGGAGGCTCCACTTGGCGGGATGCCTAAGCCAGACTTTATCTTCGCAGCGTCCACTGCCTGCGATACTCACCTTAAGTGGAGCCAGGTACTGAGCAGGATGTTCAAGGTCCCATACTTCTATCTAGATGTACCTTACAACGTCTCAGGTGCTGACTCGCAGGACTTAGAGAAGGAGTACGTGGAGATCTATGTGGCCGAACTTGAACGTCTCATCGAGTTCCTCGAGAAGCAGCTGGATACAAGGCTGGACAAGAACAAGCTTAGAAGGACCATGGAGACCTCCATTAAGGCCAACGATCTCTGGATGGACATTATGGACCTACGCAAGGCAATACCCTGCCCTATGGGCGCCGAAGATGCATGGTCGGCAGTCTTCTTTGTGCTAGCTTGTCCAGGCAGCCAACTGGCCGTAGACTTCTACACGAAGCTTAAGGATGAGGTGGCGGCGAAGGTTAAGGAAGGTCAAGGCGTAGTTCCGGAGGAGAAGTATAGAGTGGCATGGGACAACCTACCACCCTGGTTCAACCTTGGCTTCTACGACTACTTGAAGAGCTTGGGCGTTGTCGTTGTCATAGAGATACCTAGCATCACATGGTCCGGCAGGCTGGACGCTTCTAAGCCGCTTGAGAGCTTAGCTCGAAGAGAGTTGGTTATCTACTCCAACTCCACCATGCCTTTCCGCATAAGACTCATGGATAGGCTAGTCGCTGAGTACAGCCTCGATGGCTTTATGCTTCCCACCAACTGGGGCTGCCGCTTCATGTCTATTGGCAACATCGACTTAAGGAACATGCTCTATGAACGGCACGGCATACCTAGCCTCATATTGGACTTAGACGCCACCGACTGGCGCCTCTTCTCGGAGGAGCAGGCTAAAGTTAGGATTGAAGGCTTCGTAGAAGCTATGGAAGCAGCTAAGGCGACGAGGCCTCGGAAATAATTTTTTCATTCTCACGTCTCTTTATAGAGAAACATATATTCTCTTCACGAAAGTTATAAATAAACAGCTTTGAAGATCTAAGTAATGGTTTTTAACCACTACTAATCTATAGATATGGGGGGATAAGTACATGTCAGAAAAAGTGGAAATTCCAGAGACGGTTCCTCCATGGTATGAAAGGGGTACAGGATGGCTTACGATGGGTGAACAGCTCGATGTCAACGTTAGGAAGTTCTCAAACAAGCTGGCGGTTAAGGATTGGAGAGGTAAGGCCTTCAACTATAAGGACTTTAATGAAAGGGTCAATAGGCTAGCGAACGCTCTCCTTAAGCTGGGGCTGCAAAAAGGCGATAGAATCTCTACGATGATGTTGAACTGTGAAGAATATGCAGAAGTATATTGTGC
>QMSI01000043.1 GCA_003649615.1 Thermoprotei archaeon
ATTCCCATATGTTTGAGCATTATGAGATAGAGAGTAGCGTCAGCGTTCTCTAACTGGTATCCTTGATATTCTAGATCCTTGATTTCCTTAAGGATACTTAGTGCTGCTGGATCGTTCTCGCTTAGAGGAAGCCCCATCTCTCTAGCCTTGCTCACCACGCCTGCCTTGCCAACTACTTCAGAGGCGGTTATTAAACGGCGGTTGCCCACAAGCTCTGGGTTAACATGTTCATATGCACTGAAAGCTTTCATCACAGCATCTATGTGTATTCCTGCTTTATGGGCAAAGGCGTACTCGCCCACGTAAGGCTGGTAGGGGTTTGGTGGGACATGAGCTAGCTCATAGACATATGCAGAGAGCTTAGTTAATCCTTTAAGTCTTTCATCTATTGGCTTATCCACCGCTAATGCTTTAATCCCTAATTTAAGCTCGAGCGCGGGTATGACCTGGCATAGGTCTGCATTACCGCAACGTTCACCGAAGCCGTTTATGGTTCCTTGAACCTGTATGGCACCTGCCATGACTGCGGCTAAAGTATTGGCTACAGCCATCCCTGCGTCGTTGTGGCAGTGAACCCCTAGAGCCGCTTTAACCTCCCCCTTTACTTTCCTAGTCACTTCTTGTACTTCGTGAGGTAGGCTTCCACCATTTGTATCGCAGAGCACTATTCTGAAGGCTCCAGCTTCCTCAGCGGCTTTAACGGCCTTTAAGGCATAGAAGGGGTTGGCCTTAAAGCCATCATAGAAGTGCTCGGCGTCGAACACCACTTTAAGTCCATGACTTTCAAGGTACTTTATGGTATCGTAGATCATTTCAAGGTTGTTTTCTAAGCTGGTTCTAAGGACTTTCTCAACGTGGAACTGAGAACTACTACCGACAACAGTGGCTACTTCCACTCCGCTACGAAGCACCTCGTTTAGGTTGGGGTCTTCCTCAACCTTAATGTCTTTCCTACGTGTACTTGTAAAGGCTACTACCTTAGCATTGGATAATCTATAGCCGCTAATTACTCTAAAATACTCTAGGTCTTTAGGGTTTGAGCTGGGCCATCCACCTTCAATGAAATGGACGCCGAATTCGTCTAGCTTAAGCGTCAAGCTAATCTTATCTTGAAGCGAGAAGCTTACTCCTCTACCTTGAGCGCCATCTCTAAGCGTGGTGTCGTAGACCTCTACTTGTTTCAACGCTAGGTCGAATTTGTCGATCCCTCACTACAGCGCCCTCCTAGGTGGAGGCTGCTTACTTGCTCTGATATAAATAGATTTTCCTACATGCTACTCTATTATGGCGTGTCGGCTCCGCATTTCCCTTTCTGTTTTCCCTAGCCTGTGCATGAGTTCGGCAATGACGCTGTCTAGGAAAATCATGGTGGCAATCTCAAATAATGTACCTAGCGGAGCTAAGGGTTCATGCATCCCTAAGATTTGTCTAGAGAAATAGTCGGTTTCTTCGCTGGTCTTGGCCCTTCCAGGAATTATCACTACGTGATCCGCCAATTTAGCGAGAGGGCTGTCGGAGAAGGTAGTGATAGCTATCACTTTCGCCTCTACACGCTTAGCTGCTTCAGCAGCAGCTACCACCACTCCTGTGGTGCCTGAGCCTGAAATAGCGAGAAGTAGGTCGTTTACCCCCACACCTGGAGTAATGGTTTCACCGACCACATAGGTCCTGAAGCCGAGGTGCATCAACCTCATGGCGAAAGCTCTACCGACAAGCCCACTCCTGCCTGCGCCTACAACGAGCACTACTTTGCCCCAGCTCCACGCCTCTATCAACATGCCCAGCATTTTCTCCACTTGCTCTCTATCTATGGAGGATGATAACTGAGAGATGAAACTTGAAAGCTCAGCTAGTGCTGCGTCAAAGGCTTTAGTGTTTGGGTCCATAAAGTGAACACCTTAGTCTTCAAAGAGTACTCGGGCCTACGTATCCTATAAGAGGGTTTCGCTTTGATGGAGAGGTGATGTAGAGGCCAAGTTCAGTTTATAGATAGCTAGGTTTCTGGTCTTCCTCTTCGATCAGGCTCCTCGCTGTGTCTATGAAGCGATTTCTTCGTCGCTGGTGCTCCTCTATAAACTTAATCACTTTCTCTACTACCTTAATTTTACAGTCGCCGCATAGGACTTCTCCTCGCCTACACTTCATATACATGTCTAGGAGTTCCTTGTCGTCCTCGACGAAGTAGAAGACGCATAGCTCATAGATACAACACTGTTCTGGTATCCCTCCAAGCTCACGTTGTTCTTTGGCTGTCGCTCTACCACCTGTGTAAGCATTCATGAGCTTCCACTTTATGCTCTCTAGGTCCTCATTGAGGGTGAAGTAGCTCATGGGGTTTCGCTTGCTCATCTTTGGGGATCCGTCCAACCCCCTCATTATTCTATGGTACGTGGATGAAGGAGGAATGAAGCCAAGCTTCTCATGGAAACGGTGCGCTACGTCCCTGGCGAACCTGATGTGGGGGTCTTGGTCTATTCCTACGGGGACAACTGTCGGTTTCGGCCCTCCAAGGTCCTTGAGCTGGGGGAGGAGTATGTCGGCTACCTGTATTAAGGCTGACATGTATAAGCCTAGGTGGCGTTCACCATAGATAGCGGTTATAGTGGATAGCGTTATCCCACGCCCGAAGAGGTAGGCAAGGTCTTTAACTCTACGTTCCTTGGACTGCCGATAGATGTAGGCCCGCTTAGGATCTAAGCCTAGTGCTAGGGCATCGGCTATGTTGCCTATGGCTATCTGCCTGCTTTCATCGAAGGGTATGTTGTTATCTTCGTAAGCCTCAATATCGGCGATGCAGTAGACCGCTAATCCTCCGGCTTTCTGGAAATATATGATCTCTCTCATGGTGAGCAGGGTGCCTAGGTGGAAGTCGCCTGTGGGTTTAATGCCGCTCATGACTGCGAAGGGCTCATTTTTCTTCGCAGCCTCTAGGATCAATTCTAAGTCTCGGTGACCGAAGATTATGCCTCGTCTAAGGAAGTGGGGAGGGTTCTCAATCATGGGTAGGAGAGGCTTCAGAGGTTTAATACCAAATTCTTGACATAACCTCTCGTAGTCCTCTACCTTTAAGTCGCTGCTCCAAGGGTCAAGCGTGAAACGCTGAGACTTCTCGTTGTAGGTCAAGCTGTTCCCTGCCTCTTTCTTGTGACAGATCTTTTCAGAGCTTCTAAAAGTTTTAGGCATAGCATAAATGTTGAACTGCCTGGTTGGTTTATGATAGGTAGACATTAAAGGATGCAGGGGTTTTCCTCTTAGAGTGACATGGGGACCTCGTCAAGGAGAATATTGAAGATAAACCTTTCGAAAGATTTTCGAGAGGTTAAGGATGATGAAGTGGTAGTAGAGGCTTTTATTGAGCTTTACGTTAACGACGAGCTTCTTTTCAGCTTCACGGCTACTCCTGAAGAATTGAAGGAGCTCGCTGTGGGTCTTCTTTTATCTGAGGGGATCTTGGAGAAGCTGAGCGATCTAGAGTCAGTAGATATTGAGGATAAAAAGATATACGTGCAAGCTTCTCATTCCATTGAATCGAGGTTAAGGTCATACCGTAAGCTAAAGCCTTCAAAGCCGACTTGTGGTGGAGGGCTTAACGTAGGCTTTAAACTTAGAGCTTTAGATTCCTTGACCGTTAAACCTATACCCTCTAACCTAAAGGTAAACCAGGAATCAATACTCGAAGCAGCTTCTAAGCTACGTGGATACTCGAAGATCTACAGGAAAACTGGTGGTACGCATTCTGCAGCCATCTTTAACTCCGAGGCTGAGCTCCTATCGTTCGCTGAGGATATAGGTAGACACAATGCTGTGGATAAAGCGATAGGCTCGGCGGTTTTAAGGAACATAGATCTAGAGAGCTCCTTTCTATTCTGTAGTGGTAGGCTCTCTTTAGAAGTCGTCCTAAAAGCCATCAGGGTGGGTATCCCTATAGTCTCCTCGATATCAGCCCCCACTAGCTTAGGAATAGAGGCAGCCGACCAGAATAAGGTCACGCTGATTGGCTTTGTTAGGGGTAAGAGGTTTAACGTATATTCACATCCCTGGAGGATTCATGGCCTCGAAACTCTCCAAGTTTCCTCATAGACTCTATGAAGGCGGCCAATACGTTGATGAAGCTCCTAAGCTCTGTGAGTTGATATCCTTGGCAACTCTAAGATTTATATTATCACGGAGATGTATCTGCAAGGGTATTCCTTCGATGAGAAGGTGAGTGCGGTGGAGGCTGGGCTAAGCTCTCTTGAGCTCAAGGTATTGAGGAAGCTCAGTGAGCTAGGGGGGATGGCCTCAGCTGATGACCTGACTCATGCCTGTCAGATTGATAGGAGCTCATTAATGTCAGCTCTCAATAGGCTTTCAAGTAGAGACCTATTGGAACTTGAGAAGACTGAGGAGGAGCTTTTCGACCTAACTAGTGAAGGTAGGGTCTACGCTGAGCAGAAGCTTCCTGAGCAACGCTTGTATGAAGAACTTACAGCACTTGGAGGCGCAGCTACGCCTCAAGAGCTCTCAGCTAGGCTCAAGGTTGATGAGAGGAGCCTAACCATAGCTCTAGGCTGGGCGCGTCGTAAAGGATGGGTGAGCATCGAAGGAAGACTAGTCAAAGCTAAGAAGGCGAATCCTGAGGAGGATGAAGATCATCGAGTTTTACGCGAACTTTCAAGGAGAGGATTAACGCCAGCCTCCGAGCTTAATGCCTATGTAAGTAGCCTAAGCAGGTTGAAGGAAAGAAAGCTTGTTCAGGCTAAGTGTCGATCGACCTTTAAGGCTAAGCTCACAGAACATGGTAAGAGGTTTCTCGAAGAATTGGCTGAGGTACCATTAGAGGTTACAGCTTTAACTCCTGATCTCCTTAAATCAGGGCTTTGGTCCTCTGTTAGGTTTAAGCCGTACAATGTAATGGCTGAACCCCCCATCATATACCCTGGAAAGAAACATCCGTACTTGATGTTCCTAGAGGAAGTTAGGAAAGTTTTGCTTGCTATGGGCTTCGAGGAGCAGGATGGACCTTTCGTTGAAACCGAGTTCTGGAACTTTGATGTACTCTTTCAGGCACAAGATCATCCTGCCCGTGAAATACATGATAGCTTCAGGGTGAAGAAACCTAATCGAGGCTGTATCGAGATAAAGGAGCTTGAGGAGAAGGTTCAAAGAGTACATGAGGATGGCTGGATAACTGGATCGACAGGGTGGAGATATCGTTGGGACCCTGAAGTGGCTAGGAGGCTGGTACTGAGGACTCAAACCACCGCTGTGTCTATGAGATACTTAGCCACTCATCCTACACCGCCTGTACGTATGTTCTGTCTGTCTAAGGTGTTTAGGCCTGATGTTTTAGACGCTAAGCACTCCATGGAGTTCATGCAACTTGAGGGCATTTACGGTGACGTTGGTGTAAGCTTACGCCACCTACTAGGGGTTATAGAGGGCCTTGCTTCAGCGTTGGGGCTTGGGGAAGTTAAATTCAAACCAGGTTACTTCCCCTTCACTGAGCCCAGCGTGGAGGGCTTCATTAAACACCCTAAGCTTGGATGGGTGGAGTTCGTCGGGGCAGGCATGTTTAGGCCTGAGGTCCTTAAACCTTTAGGAATAGATTTCCCTGTAGCTGCCTGGGGCATTGGCATAGAGCGGCTGGCGATGGTGGTCCTAGACATAGACGACATAAGAGAACTACATACTAGAAGATTGGAATGGCTTAGATCGAGGCCCCTATACCTAAGGGAGGTGAGGTAGATGCCCACTATCACTACAAGCTATGACGATTTAACCTCCTTGATAGGCAAGGAAGTGACTATAGAGGAGCTGAGCGAATGTCTTTTCCTACATAAGTGTTTGGTGGAGTCTGTGGTCGATGACGAGGTTACCATAGAGGTCAATGCTGATAGACCTGACATGCTGAGTGCTGAAGGTATCGCTAGGGCTTTAAGGCTCTTTATGGGGCTCGAAGGTCCTCGAGGTTATTCAGCTATCAGGGGGCCCGTGAAGGTTAAGGTTGACTCCTCTGTCTTGGAGGTTAGGCCCTTCATTCTATGCGCGGTGGTCAGGGGGGTTAAGCTTTCTGAAGAGGCGGTTAGGCAAGTAATGATGTTGCAGGAAAAACTTCATTTGACTTACTGTAGGAGAAGGATGAAGGTGTCCATCGGTGTCCACGACTTAAAGGCGGTAGGCAACGAGATAATCTATGCAGCCCTACCTCCATCGCAGATCAGGTTCACTCCTCTCGATGAAGTGGAGGAGATGAGCGGTGACGAGATTTTAACAAAGACCGAGAAGGGGAGGGAGTATGCTCATCTTTTACGAGGTTTTCAAAGGTATCCTCTCCTCTACGACTCTGAGGGCAGGGTGTTATCGATGCCGCCTATCATAAACGGAAACCTTACAAGAGTGTCCTCTTCGACCACCGATATCCTTCTCGACGTAACCGGTGTGGATATGGAGGCGGTGAGTAAGGTCCTAAACGTCATGGCCTTAAACCTGGCTGAGCGCGGTGGAGTAATAGAGAGCGTAGAAGTGGCTTATCCTGACAGGCTTCTCAACCCTCCTTTCCTCTCTCCTATAGGGGTTGAAGTTGATCTAGTTGAGGCATCTAAGCTCATAGGTATTGAGGTGAACGTTAAGGAGGCTGAGGCCTGTTTAACTAAGATGGGGTACTTCGTAGAGAAGGTCGATGACCGTTCAATACGTGCGTGGGCTCCACCTTACCGATGTGACATACTTCACGCTGTAGATATAATAGAGGACATAGCCATAGGCTACGGCTACGATAAACTATCACCATTAATCCCCCCTTCAACTCAGGTCGGAAAAGAGCTTGAGGTGACGGTCTTTTCATCGAAGATCAGGGAGTTGATGATAGGCTTCGGCTTTCAAGAGGTACTGAGCTACGTATTAACGTCTGAGGAGGTACTTTTCCATAACATGTTACTTAACCCTGGCTCAGCGGTTATCCTTGAAAACCCGGTGTCGCGTGACTATACTTGTCTACGAAATTGGCTCCTACCTTTGCTTCTCGAGTTTCTAAGCCATAATAGACATGCTCCGCTTCCTCAACGTATTTTCGAGTGTGGAGACGTCGTAGTGATAGATGAGGATAAGCCTACGAAAACTAGGATGATAAGAAAGATTGCCTGCGCCATCTGCGACCGTGAGGTAGGTTACGAGGACGTGCAGGCGGTGTTATACTCGTTGCTCAGGAACCTAGGCTTCGAAGAATGGTCGGTGGAGGCTGAAGACCATCCTTCCTTCATTAAGGGGAGGGTAGCCTGGCTGGTCGTGAAGGGATCCAAGGTGGCTTTGCTCGGGGAGATTAATCCAGCAGTCTTGTCTTCGTTTAGATTGGAAAACCCTGTAGCGGCTTTCGAGCTTGATGTTTCTAAGCTTTTAGAGCTTAAGCGAGGTTAAGGATAAGAGCACGTGTGCGGTTTTTCTCTTAACCGTCGGGGGAGAAGAGGCCGTAGTGACAGGGGCCTTAACGAGTAGGCGGGGCTTAGGCCCCGCGCGATGAGTTAGGCCTTACCCAGCTACGGCACACCAACCCCAGTCGACGGTTAAAAGAAGGGGGCGGCCCTGCCTGTAACCGTGCATTGACTCACCCAGCTTCCTCGACAGGCCTTAAGGCCCCCTCAGCGAGGACTCTCGTACACGGTCTTTCTCGGCAGGGGCAGCCCCATCTATACAATTAAGATCTCAAAGATAAAGGGTTTCCTCAACGCGTCGCCTCGATCGCCTTAACCTTTTCTAGTAGCTTACTTCGACCCTTGAAGTACTCTCTTACAGGCTTCAAGATTTCGATTAAAGCCTCTGCTATGGCTTCTTTAAGATCTAGAGGATGAACTTCTCCTTTAAGATATGCAGCTTCAAGCTCTCCATAACTCACAAACTCTACTTCGCCGCTTGGTCTCTTAACCATCAGTTTACCTAGTTTTGGGTAGACCACCAGCCTTGCCAGCTCCATCACAGGGTTGCCTGTGCTTTCTCGTGGAGGACAGTATGCTTTTCTAAGCTTTAACTTGATTTCCTCTGGCTCGTCGTGGATGAAGATACAGCGCTCGGGGAGGCTCTTAGACATTTTAGATGCTATGTTCAAGTCTGTCTTTTGGTCTTCATCGAACTCTCCTTTAACTTCACCAGGTCCCTCTAGACCCATGAGGAGAGGGGTATGGACGCATATAGGCTTCTTAAACCCTAGCTTATCAGCTACGTCTCTAGCTAACATGTGAGCTTTGCGTTGATCTATGCCTCCACAGGCCACGTCAAGATCCATGTAGAAAATATCAGCCACCTGCATACATGGATAGATTAGCCAAGCTGCTTCTATGTCACCTCCCTCCGTTAACCCTCTGCCCATGATTGGTAAAGACCTTCTAATACGGTTCAACGTGGAGTTCTTAGCGACCTTTATCACGATCTCCCAGTACCTGGAATCGCTTGTGAGCTCCGAAGACCAGATGTAGCGTACCTTATCTGGTGGGATACCTAGAGCTGTGAAGCAGTGTTTGAAGTATTCTCCTACAAGTCTAATCTTCTCCATGTCTCCTCCAAGCTTATTGTTAATCCAAGAGTGCCAGTCGGCCAGGAAGATGACATAGTCGAAGCCTGCATCGACTAGGTCTTTGATCTTAGACCCTGTAATGAGCCCCATCCCTATATGCATGAGCCCTGAACACTCAAAACCCCAATACGCCTTAGGCCTGGGTTTCTCCTCGAGAAGTTTCTTAAGCTCCTCTTGTGAGATCACTTCCTCGGTGTTCCTTAAGACTAAGTTTAGCCTCATCTCGGTAAATACCGATCCCCCAGCACCCGCTAAGCTACTTCAAGGCTATATAAACCTTAAGCTTGAAACAAAAGCTCTACCCAAGTGCGGGTTCAAGGACATTTTGCTTTGTCGTTGCATGGAAAAGAAGGGGCGAGGAGCACTGTGTGGCTTTTTCCTGAAAGCATGTTATGATGGATGCAATAGGGGGAAAGGTTAAGGGTAGCCTCTCTGCTAGAGAAGGTTTGTAGTTCACTTGTATATGGGAGAACATGATTTGAGGTGAATTGAATGGGAGGTGTTGCGGTTACACCTAAGTACTTGATCTATGCTACTATTGAAGTGGATGGTGTGATCGAGAAGTCTGACGTGATAGGTGCAATCTTTGGACAAACTGAAGGCTTACTTGGCGATAAACTCGACCTGAGAGAGCTTCAGAAAGCTGGAAGAATAGGGAGGGTTCAGGTAAACATAGAGTCTAAGGGTGGTAAGTCTAAGGGGACCATGGAAATTCCTTCGAGCCTAGATAAGGTAGAGACTGCTCTCATAGCAGCTGCCATAGAGTCTGTGGATAAGGTGGGGCCTTGCGACGCCAGGATTAAGGTAACGAGGATAGAGGATGTACGTGAAGAGAAGCGTAAGAAAATAGTGGAAAGGGCTAAGGAGCTCTTATTGAAGTGGAGGAGCGAGGGAGCTCCTGAATCTAAGGAGCTTTTAGAAGAGGTGCTTAAAGCTGTAAGGGAAGCTCAGTTGACTTTCTATGGTCCAGATAGATTGCCGGCAGGCCCTGACATTGATAGTAGCGATACTATAATCGTGGTTGAGGGTAGAGCTGACGTGATCAACCTTCTAAGACATGATTATAGGAACGTTATAGCCATGGAGGGGGCTGTGGTGCCGCAAACGATCATAGATTTGACCAAGGAGAAGACTGTCATAGCCTTCGTAGACGGGGACCGTGGAGGAGAACTAGTATTAAAGGAGCTGTTACAACTAGCCGATATAGATTTCATAGCTAGAGCTCCACCGGGCAGAGAAGTAGAGGAGTTAACTGGCAAGGAGATAGCTAAGTGTCTGCGTGATAAGGTACCTGTAGACCAAGCACACCTAGTTCTTGAGAAACCACATGTTCCTAAGGAACCTACTAAGAAGCTGGAGCTTCCAAGCCATGTTATCGATGAAGCTAAGGAGCTACTAGGCACGCTTGAAGCTCTTCTCTTTGATGGTGACTGGAACCTCCTACAAAAAGTGCCTGTAAGAGATCTTGCTGAGACTCTCCAAAGCTTGGACGGAGTTAAATACGTGGTGTATGACGGTGTGGCTACTCAAAGGTTGGTGGATATAGCTGAACGTAAAGGAGTGTCGCTCTTGGTGTGCGCGAGGGTCGGGGACATAGCTAAGAAGCCTGAAAGCCTTGAGATAGCTACGCTTAATGAGGTGCTGGGTTAACTCCATGTCTTCTTTTAGCCCTGAGGGATTGCTTTCATTTAAGGAACAGCTTGTTGAAGCTGCGCGAAGACTGAGCAGTTACGAGCCTAAATGGGTTAAGATCATTTTTCACGATGACGCTGACGGCGTGACTGCAGCATCCATAACCTACAAGGCCATCCAGCATTTAGGCTTAGAGGCAGAGCTAATATGTCTTGAGAAGGCCTTCCCTGAAGCTTTAGAACTCATACAGGCTGGTGAAGGGGGTCTTATACTCTACGTTGATATAGGCTCGGCGCACGCTGAGCTGATAGCTAGGCTTAACGAAGATCGTAACTTAACCTTAATCTTAGACCACCACGACGCGGTACCATCACCTAGTCACTTAGTACTTAACCTTAACCCTGAGTTGCATGGCGTAAGCGGGGAAACCTATGCTTCAGGTGCTACAGTATGCTATGCTTTCTCCAAAGCATTAGGCATCGCAGACCCTCAGTTAGCTGTGTTGGCCGTCATAGGTTCAACGGAGGTTCCAGGCGAGCCTAAAGGGTTGAATGAGGAGGCTTTG